>JAFUAD010000051.1 GCA_017460835.1 Oscillospiraceae bacterium | reverse complement strand
GGAGTTTGCACACGCCCGATATTCAGCTTACCGCCGTATCGGACGGAGAACAGACGAGAGCCGTTCATACCGACAAGCCAATCGGCTCTTGCTCTTGCGTATCCTGCCGAAAACAAGTTATCGTATGCGGACATAGGCTTCATGACCGTGAGAGCCTGTCGGATAGCCTTTTCTTCAAGAGAAGAAACCCATAAACGCTTCACAGGCTTGCGGCACCGAGCCATATTGTAGACATAGCGGAAAATGCACTCACCCTCACGGTCGGCATCGGTCGCACAGATGATCTCCGTCACGCTGTCGCTGTTCATCAGCTCTTTCAGGATATTGTACTGAGCCTTTGTGCTGTCCGTGACCTTGAAAAGCCACTTATCGGGTATCATAGGAAGCTGCGAAAAGCTCCACCTGTCCTCCCAACCGTTGCCGTAGTCATTCGGATATTTCAGCCCGACCAAATGACCGACACACCATGAAACGATATAGCCGTTACCCTCTGTATAGCCCTTCTTTGTGGTTTTTGCTCCGACAACGGAACTAATTGCCCTCGAAACACTCGGCTTTTCACCGATAATCAAAATCATGTTAAACACGCCCTTTCGTAATAATTTTGCTATTGATTTTTCTCGGAAGATGTGATATAATAGTATTGAACAGGAATACTACTGCAAAGAGGCGATAACCAATGGACGTTGAAGTAAAAACACCCGAACAGCAGCGAGCTGAACTTCTTGCTAAAATACCTGAGTTTCGTCTTATGGACGATACCTATATGTCAGCGTTTTTTAACGGACGGAAAGACCTGATAGAGTTTGTTCTTCGCATTATCATGAACGATGATAAGCTCACCGTTACGAATGATAAAACACAGAAGGTTTTGAAAAATCTGCAAGGACGTTCTATCACGCTTGATGTTGATGCTATGCTGGGTGACGGTAAAGAGATCGACATTGAGGTTCAGCAGGAAAATTCAGGTGCAAAACCGAAACGCGCAAGGTATCACAGCAGTATGATCGATGCCAATTCACTTCTGCCTGGACAGGATTTTGATATGCTCCCCGAAACGTATGTCATTTTCATCACATCAAAAGACTATTGGAAAAAAGGACTTCCGGTCTACACTATCGACCGTTATATCAATGAACTGGATATGATGGCTTTTGGAGATATGGAACATATCATATATGTGAATGGTGAGAATAACTCAGATACACCTTTGGGCAAGCTGATGCACGATTTTCAATGTCAGCGACCACAGGATATGTATTATAAGGAATTAGCCGACAGAGCCGACCATCTCAAAAATACAGAAGGAGGTCATGAAGAAGTGTGCAAGATAATGGACGAGATCAGCGCCGATAGAGAGCGCCAGAGAGTTATCCGTATCGCAATCAACCTTATCACAAGAGGCAAGGATACTCCGCAGGAAATCGCAGACATCACAGGCCTTACAGTAGAAGAAGTTACTCAGCTTGCAGCTCAGTTGGCTTCTATTACTGCATAAACCACATCTACCGAAGCACATTCCCCAACATGGGGAGTGTGCTTTTATTCTTCTAATAACAGCCAGTAAAAGTCCTCTTTTGTGAGATTACAGTATGTTTTTCTGCTCTTTTCTTCCTTGCGGATATATCCTGCTTTGAGAAATGCATCACAGATTTGGTTGATTTTCGTTGAGCCTGCATCAATCACATAGGTCAGATCAACCTTGTTAAATTCTTTATGACTGATTATCCAAAGCAGCAGCTTTTCGATCTCATAACTGGAAATGCCGCGAATTTTAATACTGCTCAAAGGAGCATACTTCCTGACAGGAGGTGCGACCGTTTTTACCGCAGACTTTTTGTTATCTGCCTGTGATATAGGCTTATCCGTTTTGGGCTGCTCAACAGTTGCTTCATTCATCTCGTCAGGAGCATCATTGTTGGTGGTAAGCGCCTTGTTGCTGTCAGAAGATGTGACTGCTTCATTGACGGGAGCTATACACCCATCGTCCGGCTCATCAAACACCATCAAATGATGATCCTCATCATCGTCCTCGGAATACTCGCCGTCACCGTCCTCGATGTCAGCCATAGCGTGAACCCTCTCGTTCATCTCTCCGTTGCACTCACCGACCTTATATGCAATATAGGCAACACCGCCCACAACACCGACACCGATGATACCATATTTTATTGAAAAGTTCAATAGGATTCTGTAAATAATCACAAGAAGCTCATTGCGAATCCAAATGCTGTTTCCGGCAGTTCCCATCGTACTTTTTCTCATGCTCCCATTGCGTTTTCCGCCATAATATGCTATAATATGATTGGGTAATCATAATCATTTCACGGAGGGATCCCGTGATGACAGGCGATTCAGGAAAAGGAAGTGGAAATATGGTCTGCAAACATTGCGGAAAAACACTGAACGGTTATTTTTATTTCTGTCCGTCATGCGGACAGCAGACAGGGCAGCAGCCGGTACAGCAACCGGTACAGCAACCGGTACAGCAACCGGTACAGCAGCCGATACAGCAGCCGATACAGCAGCCGGTACAACAACCGATACAGCCGCCGATACAGCCGCCGGCACAGCAGCAAGCCCCGAATGGGAAAAAGGGGAGCAAAAAGCGTCTTGTTGCGCTCATTCTGGCGCCGATTGTTCTGCTGGGCGGCGTTTCTGCGCTGATCTTCGGCCTGACCCGGCTTTCGCGGAGCCGGAAGGGAAACGAGAGCTCCGCTGCGCCGGATTCTGCGGCGGAAAGGCCGATATCGGACTATCTCGAACCGCTTGCGCTTTCCTATGACGATCCGGATACGGAGCAGGCCGGCAGCACGGCGTTCACCGACCTGCGCGGCCAGAATATTACCGTAAAGAACGCGGATACGGCGTATGATGTGATCGTCGGGGCGGAGCAGGCCGTTGATCTGAGCAGCTCCGATTATGACATCCGTCCGATCGGGGAATATGAATCCGGCGGCAGTGACTTTTACCGTTTTCAGCTTTATTACAAGGAGCTGCCGGTCTACGGCAGAGATGTGATCCTGACAGCGGATGAACAGGACCGCGCATTCTCGCTGTCCTCCAATATGACCGATTGTGCGGCGATTGATGTCTCTCCGGGGATGAGTGCGGATGAGATTCAAAAAGCCGCCGCGGATTATCTTCGCAGTATTTCCGACGGCAGCTTAGAAAATATCGTGTTCACTTCGCCGGAGCTGTGCATCTTCACATTTGATTCGGCTCCCGTGCTCGCATACAGATTAACCTCCGGCGGAACCGTGCTCTTTTTCAATGCTGATGACGGCTCCTATCTCGGGAGCGTTCAGGAATTTCAGGATATCACGGTAAACGGCGAGCTGGAAAGCTATGATCTCGATATCGACGATTCCGGCAGTGAGCTTGTGTTTTTTGATGCGCAGCGGAATATCAGCGTCAACAAGCTCCGCTCCGATTACTGGTGGGTTCCCGGAGATTATTCCGTTTTCAGCACGAAAACCGATGCAGCTTCGCTGAAACAGCGGGATGCTGCGGTTGCCGCCGAGACACTCGGCAACATGGAGAATATCTACGATTTCTTTGCCGATACGCTCGGATACTATGCGCTTGACGGCAAAGGCTCTCCTGTGAATGTCTATTTTTATGTAGGGTACATTCCCCATGTCTGGAGCGGAAAGGACAATGCGTTTTACTGGGACGGCACAGATCACGGCTACGGCGAAATGATCGCCGTCTGCCCGATCAGCTACTTCCAGAATTACCTCTGTGCCTATCCCGATATCATGGCACATGAATACACGCATGCCATTGTGCGTCACACCGCGCATTTCGGCATCTCTCAGCAGTCCTGTGCCATGAACGAAGCTTTTGCCGATATTCTCGGAGAATGCGCCGAGGCATCCATATACGGGCGCACCCCCAACTGGATTATCGGCAACAGCATCAGCATCCGTGATCTCAACGATCTCAGCAAGAGCGTTGAGGGGGGCAAGCATATCACGAATTACGCAGAATATTCCTCCTCCCTTGACTGCCACGGCGCAAGCACCCTGATCAGCCATATTGCATACAGCATCTACAACGGCACAGCAACAGACTCCTACACGGCAAATCAGACTGCGGTCAGGGATACCCGTCTGACTGCGCAGCTCTGGTATACTGCTCTGCTCCAGCTTCACGGAGATTCGACCTTCATGGATTGCCGGTATGCTCTGGAGCACGCTGCGGAGCTGCTCGGGCTGAGCGATGCACAGCAAGCCGGAATCGCAAAGGTATGCGATGATGCGGGGCTGACTCTGAACGGAGGGACACCGCAGCAGCAGACTGAGCCTGATTACACCGTCTATGCCGATGTGCTGAACAGCTTTATCGACATCTACGGGTTCCCGGTTCGGAGCGGCGACCAAACCCTGCCGAACGACATGTTATGCAGGCTGATTGATTTCAATTGTGACGGAATTTCCGAGCTCTATCTTGCCGGCACAAAGGAAATGAGTACATCGGTCAGGATTTATACGCTGATCAACGGAAGGCCGGAGCTTGTCTATGAAAAAAGCAATCTGAATTCTATCAGTATTGATGACTATGAGGTTGTATTTTATAATACAAAGGACAAAAATTATTATATCTGCACTTATCAGTACGGCGTTCCCAGTACGGATTACTGTCAGTACAAATTTGACGGAAGAAAATTTGTTGGGGTTTCCAAAACGCTGAGGATGGAGGATTTTACAGAAAAAATCGGCGATATCTACCGCTATAAAGGCCATTCCTATCTATTTCTTAAGGTTCAGATGACAGGAGATCAGACCGCAGAGGGATTTGAACATCTCGGCGGATACTTTGCACATATCAATGACGCGGACGAAAATGCATTTCTGGCTGAATGCGTAGAGAAGCTCGGGCTTGACTATGCCTATTTCGGTTATTCCGATGAGGGGCACGAGGGAAACTGGGTATGGCTGGACAACCGGCAGTCGAGCTATGAGAACTGGCGCGCCGGCGAGCCGAATAATGAGCAGGATCTTGAGCATTATGCGCTGATCTTCCCGAACGGCGAATGGAATGACGGAAAATTCATACAGGATTCCAACCGCAGCAAAGCATATGCAATCTGCGAATTCGATCAGGAAAACGGGATTCCGGATGATCCGGACTTTGAGTCTCTCGAAATTTTCTGGGATTCGTTCTATACGTCGGGATTTGATGCGATGTACCGGGATATGGAGAAAGGACAGGATGACAACGGAAATCAGACATGTGTGAATTACGGGTTCGGCAACTGGTTTATATCTGACGACAGATTTGCGGTTTCCGCCGAAACATATCATCGTATCACAGGGCGTGAATTGGATCTGTCTCAGGTAACCGACTGGAGAAGCCTGTATGCGGCCAAATTAAGGGCAGAAATAAATCCGGATAATATTTACGCGATGTTTGACCTTGTTGATATGAACGGTGATGAAATTCCGGAATTATTGATATCAGGCGCGTACTTCCACGTTGCATCGGTTCAGATTTACACTGTTGACAACGGAGAGATCATCGAGCTTGGTTCTTTTGGCGAATACGGCGAGGTTTCATACAATGCAAGCCATAATCTGATGTGGTCCGGATTTATGGCGCAGGGTTACGGTACTGATTCGCATTACAGACTGGAAAACAATGAATTCAAATTGATTTTCTCAGCTGAATCAAATGCGGGAGCGGTTATGACAGAAGCGGAACGGTACTATATCATCAACGGAGAGCCTGTAACGCATGAAGAATACGAGAGGCTCGTTGCAGAGCACACGTTTGACGGATGGGAGTCGCATGGCCGCAAGTATGAGCTGACGATCGACACGATCGCGCAGGTTCTCGGTTAATCCAAAATAAGCGAAACTGCACCCTCTGACTGTCCAGAGGGTGCAGCTTTTTGTTAATCATGTGGGCAATCCGCGATCAATCCCGCGACGAGCGACGCGCCCTGCTCCAGTTCCGGCAATGTAACAGATTCGTCCGTCGAATGCACGCGGTTCATGCCGCAGGAGAGAACAATCCCGCTGATGCCGGCCTTCAGGAAATTGTGATTGTCGCTGCCGCCGAATGTGCGGCGCAGCTCAGCGGGGAGCCCCATTTGCTTGCAGACGCGCACAAATCGCTGTACGACCGGAGCCTCCGCCGGAACATCATAAGCACGCAGAATCTCTCTGGTCTCCATCTCTGAAACCGCACCGCAGGCAGACGCGGCCTCTGAGAATGCCTGCCGGATCTCATCAATATGCTGCAATGCGCGCGCATGCGAAAAGCTCCGCACCTCGCCCGTACAGATGCACTGCTCCGGCACGATATTTTTCTCGGCTCCGCCCGTGATCGTACCGATGTTTGCGGTTGTTTCCGGGTCGATCTGACCCTGCGGGAGCTTTGCGATTGCAATTGCTGCTGCCTTGATGGCATGGATTCCGTTCTCGGGTGCAAAGCCCGCATGAGATGCCCTGCCGGTCACCGTCACGCGAAAGGAAATCAGCGACGGCGCACGGACGGCTGCGCTCCCGACCGGGCCGCTCATATCGAGCACATATGCTTCCTTTGCCTGAATGCGGCGGAAGTCAAATACGCCGCTGCCCTGAATATAGATTTCCTCGGCAACCGGAAACAGCACCTCGATGCTCCGATGCGGAATACCGGATTCCTGCACACTGCGGATTCCCTCTAAAATTTCGGCAATTCCCGCGCAGTCGTCGGCACCGAGCACAGTTGTCCTGTCAGATGTAAACGTGCCGTCCTCATGCAGAATCGGGCGCTTGTTGTGTCCGGGTCTGACGGTATCCATATGCGCCGAGAGCAGAAGCGGCGCTCCGGAAAGCGCGCCGGCAAGGTATCCGTACAGATTTCCGGCATTTCCGCCGAGCAGCGCGCCGGCATTGTCCTCATAAACAGAAAATCCAAGCTCATGCAGCTTCTCTGTCAGCAGATCGGCGATGCAGCGCTCATTCAGACTCTCGGAGCTTGCAGCGGCCAGCGCAAGAAAATCTGCCGAAAGCCGCTCCGGATGTATGGCCGGTGTCATATGAATCCCTCCGTTGCTTTATCTTGTGATACTATTATACCTGATTCTCCGGGAAAACGCAAGCGGAAATGCAGAAACAATGCTGCGGTACAAATTATTATTCTGAAAGAATCACCGCCCGATTTTGGAAAATCAGGCGGTGATTTTGTTTGGATTATGCGGATTGGCCGGATTTGAGCTTTGATTTGTTCGGAACCGGCACTGTCAGAAGCAGAATCGGATTGCTGAATCCGGCGTATGCGTGTTGACATCGAAGGATGCAAAGCCTTCGTAGCGATAGAGGCATGTGCCGGAGACCTTGCTGAGATCTTTGCCGTATACGAAGCGGTTTACATCGACCGTGAGATCCACCTCGACCCATCCGTCGCCGTTTAGGTATACTGCATTCCACGCATGCGAATTATCGTTCAGTACGACGCACGGGATACCTGCCTCGCGGCACATGATCGCATAGATGCAGGAGAAATCAAGGCACACGCCGGTATAGTTGTTGGAGAGGTACATCGAGGTATCCAGCTTTCTGCCGACATAATACCGCGGCGCGGACAGCACGTTTACCTTGTAATAGTCATATTTCATATTGGAGGTCATCCAGTCATGCAGGTACAGGAGCTTCTGACCGGCACTGAGATTGCCATAGCCGTCGAGAATCTCATGAGACTTCTTGATCCAGAAATCCGTATCACTGGTTGTGCTGCTGGCGCAGTAAGGATAAATGACATCCGGATCGAGCGAATTGGACGCTGTTACGCCCTGGATGGTCAGCAGGTCTGTGATTTCCCGGCGCCGTTCGGCAGGTGAAAAGTTCCGGGAGATGTATTGCTGCTCTCCGTAACAGATATAGAACTCATAGTCCTCAGCGCTGTCGGATACGCAGTTTACGAAAAGATAGAGCGTGCAGTGCTCGGGCTCATCGCGGAAGCTGTATGATGCATCAAGCTCATAAATGCCGTTCACGAAGCAGCGGTCGTACAGATCTGCTGTGAGCTGCATCTCGTATCTGCTGAATTCCGTGTCAAGATCGGCGCTGCTGTCCAGTCCGAGCGTCATCGTAATGTCTCTGCATTCGATATCGTCTGAGTCCGAAGTGAAGCTGACAGTGAGGTATCGGTTGTCCTCGATCGCTGCATAAAGCTGCGCGTATCCGACCGAATGGAACTGCTCGCCGTTGATGCCGATGCCGGTCACGCCGCTCTGATCGAAATGATAGAAGTACCATGTTTGGTTTTTTGAAATTGTAAAGAGGTCATCGGAGGAGGTGAGATGGAGCGTTGTATCCTTCATTGTGTTGCCGGGATCCGGTGAAACATGCTTCCAGTATTTCATTCGGCTGACCGATGAATCAGCAGCGCGGCTGTATGTGCGGTTGGCCGAAGAACCGGAAGCTGCCGTTGTTGTGCAGGATGCGGTTTCGCTTGTTTGCCTTGTTGTGACGACAGTGGTGACAACTGCCGATGAGGTTGTGGTGACCTTCGTCCGTTCTGTTGCGGATGCAGTGGTCAGGGTTGTGGTAGTCTCGGTGGTGCTTGTCGTATCAGATGCAGTTGTGCTCTCGGCGAAAAGCAGGGTATCCGTGCTGCTTTCGTTCCCGTTTTCATCCTGATCGAACCATGTGTGCAGAAAGCTGGAAATATTCGGGCAATCGGTGTCTGAATTTCCTTTGACGGTCAGTGCAAGTGCGGAGGCAGTCAGTGTCGCTGCCAAAAATAATGTGATGATCTTTTTCATATCATGTTCCTCCCGTAATCGGTATTTTGAGCCGTTTCCTTAGGGAACCACTGATTAAATCACTCCATACGGCTTGGCACGCAATCTGCTTGCATCTTTTCCGCCATATTGCACGAAACCTCCTTGCTGGGCGCCAGCCCAGCGGCGTCGTTTTCGTACAATCTGACGAAAAATCTGACTGCGCATCTCGCGCACCAGATTTAATCAGTGATTCCCTAGCTCTGAGAACATGATAACACAGATCGCATAACTTTTGCGGAAATTGTCGTGAAGTGCCGCGCTGATGTCGTGAAATGAAATAGCGCCCCCGGATGTTACCGGGAGCGCAGCAGATCAGAACGCCTCCTTGCTGATATATGACATAAATGCATCCCGGAACTCGCGTTCCTTTGCTCTTGCGACGGGCAGCCTGTAACCGCCCGTAACCGTAATCTCCTTGCCGGTAACCCCTGAAATTTTAGACAGTGAGACAATGTAGCTGCGGTGGATGCGGAAGAATCCCTCCTGCTTCAGCTGCTGCTCGTAATCATTCAGCTTTCCGCGAATCTCAAAGCTGTCAGATGGTGTGTAGAAGACGATATTCTGATCCTGTGCCTCGATAAAAACGATCTCTGAAAGCCGGATTCTGCGTTCCCCGTCGCGGTTTTTCAGCCAGAGCGATTTTTCATTGCTCTGCTTTTTCAGCACCTGATCGAGAACCTCATGCACGCTCGCATCGGTCGCAGGCTTGGTGAGATAACGCAGAGCGTTTACCTCATATCCCTTGAGCGCATATTCGATATGCCCGGTCAGGAACACGATATACACATCCTCGCTCAGCTCCCGGATCTTTCTGGCAAGAGAAATGCCGTCAAGTCCCGGCATTTCAATATCAAGAAATACGATATCGTATTTGACTCTGTAAAAGCTCTGGAGCAGCTCGGAACCGCTCGAAAACTTGTTTACCGCGATATCAAGGCTGTGATAATGTCTTCGGATTATTTCGGATAAATCGTTGAGAAATCGTTTCTCGTCGTCACAAATTGCGATCCACATAAGGGTTCCTCCTGAAAGCAGCGCAAAGCCGTACCGATCCTGCGGCACAGCTTTGACTGATAATTTACTTGATTTTTACGGTATCGAGAAGCTCTCTGAAATAGCTCTCATTTCCTTTTCTCCCGCTTAGGGTAATCATAATCACGTTATCTCCGCTGGTGTAAAAACTGCACATTGTCTCAACGGGTAGGCCGGCGATATCCTTGCTCGTATAGGTCAGGATTGTACCGCTGCGCTTGACGTCTGAAACCGCATTGTTCGTTTTGAAGCTGGCTTCCATTTCTTTTGCATATTCTTCTGCGGTCAAACCGGGATTATTTTTTTTGATATCCTGGTTGAAGTTCACGGTGTCGTTACCCAGATCGAAGTAGTTGTGTCCCTCCTCCATGTTGTCCGGAAGGTCGATCGTGAAAGCACCGTAATCATAGGTCTTGAGCGGGGGCTTCTTGTCGCTTTTATTTTCCTTGATATACTGACTCACAACAAGGAAGCCGATTCCGATAATCAAAAGGAAAAAGACGATCAATACAGGGTGCTTTTTTCTGGGCTTGGCAAGCTGCGAGGGCTTTGAGTACCGTACCGCCGGCTTTTCCGGCACTGTTTCGTGCAACGGGGTTCCGCATCCGGGGCAGAACCGGCCTCCGTCAAGCAGCATTTTTCCGCAATTCAGACAATACATGATGATTCCTCCTAAAATATGTTATGATGTTTCGTGAGCAATTCCGGAGCACTTTCGCTCTGTCCCTTGCTCTGATATAATCATACCACATCTTGTGCGGTATGTGCGGAAAAAGTCGCAGACGGTATGTTTTTTGTCGTGAACTGCACGAATTCTCAGTACCGGTTCAGGGAGACACTCGAAAGCCAGGTTTTTGCCTGCTGATCCATCTCTTGTATTGTCACAAAGCAAAAGCAGTAAATACGACCGTTCGCGATCATTTCTTTGCCATAGAAATAGTAGGGCTTTTGGTTTCCGGCTTTTTGGAACTGAATCATGCCGTCCTTGATCTGAAATCCCTCATCGGTTCCGTTCTGGTCGGTTGCGAATTGCTTGTTTACGATCTGATAGAGCATCTCGCCGCTGTGATTCTTTACAGCATCCAATTCATCCTCTATCGGTTTATATACTGAGGTAAACGCCATAAAATACAAATCAAAATCATTTGAAGGATCTGCATATAGATACCGTGACATTGGTATGGTGTATTTGCTGCCGCCGATCTCCAGTTCCATATCAAGATATTGGTCGGAATAGCTGTATTTAGCTGCACAGGGAACAAGCTCTGACGGCATAGATATAGAGAACTCCATAAACTGATACCGGATCGTGTTTGCTGTCGTATCAAGCTTGCTGAGCATTAAGGCAACGATGAGACCAGTATATGTCATGACAAACACGAACGCTGCCAAGAGCCGGAGAATCCGCGGAATGCCGCGTTTTGCCCGTTTTGCCCGTTTTGCGGCAGTCGGCTGCTTTTGAACGGGTACAGGTTGCTGAATCACAGGCTCCTGAACAACAGGCTGCGGAATAACCGGCTCCTGAATAACAGGCTGCGGAATAACCGGCTCCTGAACAACAGGCTGCGGAGCAATTATATCTGCATGCAGCTTCGTACCGCAGTTTTTGCAGAATACTGCATGTTCGGAGCATTCTCTGCCGCAATTGCTGCATTTCATTTCATCACCCCCGCTCTCATAATGATAACAGATGCCGTAAATTCGGTATCGCTGCATTCAAATCTGACCATTGCGCCGTTTTTCTCGGCGGTATCCTGGATATTCTTGATGCCGAAGCCGTGCCTGCTCCGGTCGGCTTTGGATGTAAAGTGCGAGCCGCTGCTGAGCTGTGCGGTGTCTACCCGCCGGGCTGTGCTGTTTTTCAGCGTAATGACGCGCTGATGCTCGGTCTTGCGGAGCAGGAGCGTGATATAAGCGTCTGCGCTGCTGACCTTCTCGCAGGCTTCGATTGCGTTATCAATCAGATTCGCAAATACAGCACAGATATCAATCGGCTTCCAGCCGAGACCGCCGTCGATCACGCCGTCGATTGCAAAGCGGATGCCCTTTTCCCGCATGACCGGAATCTTGGAGGATATGAGCGAATCCAGCATATCATCGCCGGTCACGACAGAAGGGGAGAATGACGACAGCCTGCCGCACAGACCGTTGATATATTCCTCGGCCTCGTCATACTGTTTTTTCTTCATCATGGCGGATACGAGGGACAGGTTGTTGTTCATATCATGGCGGAATGCGCGGGTATCCTCCTGCGACTGCTTGTACGCATTTGAGGCGATGAGCTCTGCCTCAAGGAACTGCTCATTGCGTGTGCTCATTTCGTTATAATAAGCAGACTGGCGGATTTTGAGAATCATAATCGGCATGAAGATGATGAGCGCGGTGCAGATGATCATACCGCCTGTTCTGACGAATGACGGGAGAAATTCGATCGAGGCAGATGTTACGACCTGAGCGCCGCAGAACGATGCACCGTAATACAGCAGGAACATCAGATTATCTGTGAACCGCATCTTCAGAAATATCTTTTTGCGCATAAATGAGAAATAAAGCCAGATATAGACAATCAATCCGATCAAAATGGCAACAAATAAGACAGAGTTGTCCTCCAGTTTGAGAAGCTTCGTGAGCGGGTCGGTATCATTCAGCAGAAGCTGTGTCAGCTTGACGATCAGTTTGGCAAGTGACCAGACAGACATGTAGTATATGATCGCGACAATGTGGAACAGAATAATGCTCTCAAGATAGTAAAAGAACTTCATGCCGCGCCTTGCACAGAATATGATAGGCTGAATATAGTAAATCAGGAACGTTAAAACAAGCGATAAAACAAGATAAGGTGTACGCCATGTATTATAATCCAGATTACCGCGATTGATCTCTAGGGATAGAATGCCTATGGTGAAAGCCCATAGAAACATCCCCGCCGCCGAGATCAGGAATCTTTTGACCGAGACCGTAATGCGGTCATCGTAGAATGATTTTATGATGGCTGCCGTAGGCAGCGGCAGCAGGCTTAACGGGAGATAAACGAGGATAATCAGAATGATTAGGGTCAATGGCATAAGAGAATCCCTCCTGTATAATGAGATTAGGATTTGCAGCTTAATCGAATTCCGCTTAACTAATTGAAATTGCCGTCAAACGCGGTTATCAATAATGTGACCAGCCTTTTGCATCCCAGTAGTTTTCGAGCTTTGATTCTATCCGGTTCTCAAGCCACGACTTCAGCGTAAAGTCAAATATAAAGCCGCCTATAGATAAAACTAAGCTGTCGCTGTTCTTCATCGTCTCCACAATGCTGTCGATATCGTCATCAATCTCATCCACCAGCATTTCAAACGCAATTTCCTGCGTGAATTCCATGATGAGTCCCGAGGCTTTGTTGAACAGAATATCCAATACACGTGTCGTGATTGTTTCCTTCTGTGTTTCAATAAAATCTTCATTTTCTTCTGCGGCAGCCGCGGCACTTGTCTCCTTTATTTGTGCAGAATCAGCAAAATGCTCAAATACACCTCTGAGGGCAGCCTCTCTGTTTTCTTGGCACATGAAAACAATAACATAAGTGTCAGTGTCAGTAACGATGATTCTTACATAGTTAAATCTTCCTCTATTGTAGAAAGCGATACGGTCGCCGTCTACTTTCATCTCTTTGTCCTCATCATGGGCAAAATTTAGAACATTTCCCACAATAGGATTAAAGTAGATCATCATTTCAGAGTAAGTACCCATTGTCCAGAGAAGATCATTAGTGTTATTCATAATTTTAACATCGGCTTCATAATCAATGGTCATATCGCCCAGATCATAATGCTTGTAATTTACAATCAGTTGTTCTTCTTCGGCCGCCTTAGTCGTTCTGGCAGTCGTGGTCGTTCTGGCAGTCGTACTGGTTCTGGCGGTCGTCGTTGTCGCAGCCTCTTCTTCCGAGCTCTCGCTGAGTACATCATGGATGAAGTCGATCTGCTTCTGTGTATCATCATGATAATAGTGCTGCGAAGCATCCATCCGGACAATCTCTTTTTCGGAAGATTCCGTTTTGCCGCAGGCTGCTGCCGATACAAGCATCTGTGCTGCAAGCAGGGCAGCGATCACTTTTTTCATCATTTTCATTGCTTTTTCCTCCGTTTTTACATTTATTGAATACCCCAAAAAGACTATGAACCGAATCAGACCAGCAGGTACACGATCAGCGCTGCAAAGGCGAGTGCCGCCGCAGTCCGGACTGCGGTAAGCATTCGCTGCCGTCTGAGCCGCTGCAGCTCCGCAAGCTCGAGCTCTGCACTGTCTGAGATCGGCTCACCGCAGCGGCAGCAGCTTTCTGCTGCCGTACTAATGAGCTTTCCGCATTTGCTGCAATATACCATTGACATCACGATCACCTCGGTTCGTTTCCTGTGCTCTGATGCTAGGATATCACATTTTGCGCTCTTTGGGACATAAATGTCGTGAACGGTATTTTTTCTGTCGTGAAATGCGTTACCGCAGGCTTCCTTTTTATTTGATCCGGGTTGCGGGATTATTTAACCTTGTTAAATCTAGTTTAATAATAACACGTTTTTCCAGTATTGTCAAGGTCTGACAAAACAATTATTGCGGATTCTTTTCCGGGGCACGCTGATACAGAATACTCTAAAGCATACAGACCGGCTGCTGTCCTAAGCAGATGCAAAAGCAGCATTCCATACCGGAGCATATGGCAGCCGGTGCGCTGAAAGCTGCGGCAGAAAAAGAAATTGTGCATGCAATTCCAAAGGGTACACCCGCTGCTGTGATAAAGAATACCGGAATCCCTGCGATGGGGATTCCGGTATCTTTACTCTTTTTGGCAGAAAATATGCATCAGACACAATCGCCGTATTAAGGTAACATCCGGATGCTGCTTTTGTCAGATGCATTATATCATAACCGGTAGCCAGTGTTTTGTATCATCCGAAAGAAACGTCGAACCGGTGAAATCGCAGCCCTGAAAATGTGTCAGATTCCGGTACAGTTCTCTGAGCAATTCCGGTTCCAGCTCGGAGACTGTTCGGGTTTCTGCCAAAGCCAGAGTATACTTGTCCAAATCTGAAATACCGTAATCAGCGAGCGGCTTTTCCGGCTGTATTTCACATTCAGCAATCAGGTCGATCAGCGTAATATGCTCCTGAACACGAATCACCCAGTAGCGGGAATCATGCGAGAACGCGGCAAAATCCACGATGCAGTGTTCTTTGACATTGATATATTGGTACATGACGGTGCCGGAATCCGCATTCAGGAGAATTGCAGCATTATCCGTCATCAGGAACGCAAAGCGATTATCCGGCGAAAATGCAGCGGTATCAAATGTACACCACGGCATATTTCCATCCGAAAAATCATACTCGTGCAAAACTGTTTTGCTGACCGAATCAAACAGAATGACATACTGATCTTCCAGCGCAAGCAGCATTTTTGTATTATCGGCAGATTTCGCCGTGCAGCAGATATTCCCGTCGATCAGTCCGATCAGATTGACATGACACCGGATAAAATCACAGGCATATTCGCCGTTCAGGCTGAATTTGAGATTGCAGGGCAGATACAGCGGCAGATTGGTACCGCTGAAATTCACGCCGCAAATGATATTGTTTCGCACAGCAGCCATCGTCCGGATGATGTTTTCGGTCACACGGAATGTGTCAAATTGCCGCGACCAGTCCAGAACCGTATCCAAAATCGTTTCCTGACAGCAGAAATCCGCCTCAGCCTGATTGCTGTCATCCCCGGCAAGCTCGCCGATAAGGCAGTAAATATCCTTCATTTCTTCCGGATACCAGATGTGCGCCAGTCCGTATTTGTAAAACAGTTCTTCAAGCTGCTTCAGGTCATTCTGATAGCCGGTTTGCAGCGCATTCAGCAGATTGACGATGTGTTTTGCTGCATAATAATCGCGGAAATACTGGTGCGAAAAGCACAGCATTTTCGGGTCAGATGCGTCAGTCTGAATCAGACAAATGTGCGATACCAGAAAATCAATGAGCTCGTCCTTGCCGCTGCCGATCGGCAGCGATCTTTTTGTAATGTTTTGCGGATACAGCAGGTTTTGATAAATGCGTTCATCCTCGATATACACCTCGATTGCCCGACTGACCGCATCTGCGAGATCGGCCCGCTCCAGCATCATTTGCTGATGCTTTGCCGCATGATTTGCGGCGACCGGCAGGACATAGAGGGTCAGAAACCGCAGCAGCGGCTGTACGGATTTGTCATGTACCTGTTCGATCAGCCGATTCACATACGCATCAATCAGGCGGGCGCGATTCAGCGTAATACGGTCAAGATTTGCTGTATCGTAAATCTCCAGAAACAGCGGCGTTTTGAGCAGGATTTTACTGCGCTGTCCGATGCTTGCCGGCAGAAGTGTATCGAGAAATTCATCGGTGATTCCGCATAGCTCAATCTGACAGAATGTGCTGAATACCGGATTTGGCGGCACATTTCTTCCGGTTACAATCAGGCGGACATTGCGCCAATTCGTGCAGATATGTTCGATTTCATTCATGTAATCCGATTGATAATCCGGCGGGATTTCATTGATGCCGTCCAGCATCAGCGTATATGAAAACTGTGCATTCAGAGGTGTCCGGGCAAACAATCCGTGAAGCTCATGAAGCGCCCGCAGTACCGCTTCTTCGCCCTCATTTGCAGCGCAGGATTCGTAGGCCATATAGCTGTTCTGATAGTAATATTTCAGAAGAATTTGCAGTAAAATCCAGACGCTTCGGTTAGGCTGATACGCACGGATGTACTGCGGATGATAGCTGTATAACGGCAGGATAAAGGCGGTTTGCGTTGCTTTCAGGCGGTTCAGGATCGTGGATTTGCCGATGCCGCCTGTTCCGTACAGAAATACATCGCCGCTTTCGGGCAGCGAAGTGAATTGTCCCGATCTGCTGCGCAGTTCGACGGGGTAATAATCCTTGTTTTTCGTGATATTCAGCTTAGCGGCAGTTTGAGAAATGCTTTGCTCCATCGGTATCGGCTCATCCGGATTCAGTAAATCCCGCAGCGCTTCTGTCCGGTCACGGTAGCTGCCTGCCGGGTTTACGAGATAAAAATGCAGCAGCAGCGGCGCCTGCATGAGCTTTACAGGAGCGCCGCCGGTATGCGGCGATAAATGCATCTGATACATCAGCCCGAGCAGGAGTGCCGGCAGACAGAGCTTTACGGGGTGTGCGGGCGACCCGAACAGCGCCGCCTTCGGGAGATACCGCTCACCGTACAGTACATCTGAAAACGCAGTATCAGCGCGTAAAATCTTCAGCAGCGTATAGGCAAGGGACTCCGCCTTATCCGGGTCAATCAGCTCCTGACAGCAGCGATTCATCCGCATCAGATAAAATCCGAATGCCGGAAGATTGCCGATTGCGTGCTCGAACCGCGTGAAATGCAGCGCCTCATACGGGTACGGCTTGCCGCTCGGGATGAACTTCACAAGCTGCTTGTCGATCTTCTGATATGCAAGGCTTTTGACCGGTTCATCCGTGAAAATGCGCAGCAGATTTCGCTTCTGTGTCTGTTCCGGATCGTCCGTGTCTGCGATTATTTGCAGCAGCATGACAAGCATTTTTCCGTTTCCGATCTTACCCTGTCCCTGCCGCTTCGCCTGAATCAGCAGGGACAGCAGTACATTCAGTGTCAGATGCAACCCTTTCACCTCTTTTTTCGCCGGCGATAAATATCGTGATTTTGGAGATAAATCCGTTCGGAAAGCATGATACAATCCATATGATGGGTTCATTGTACCATAGTTGAAGGCGGTTGTCAAGCAAAGAAAATGTCTTCTGCACGGAAACAGAAGACGAAATCTATCGGAATTGCTTTCGCAAATTTCGGCAATTTGCGTACAGCATCCGAATAGTATTCTTTGTGACATTATACCACAATTCTTTCCGGTTGTCAAGCGTTTTGTACAAAATTACAGAACGGGTATGCAAATTAACTTAAGAAAGGCCGGAATCTGTGACCGAAAACAAACTATGAGCCGTCAGAATCATCGTCATCAGACAGGAGGTACGCTATGCCGCGGCGAGGAGAGAATCTATATAAGCGGCGGGACGGACGTTGGGAAGGCCGTTACCGCTGCGGAACTGACTTATCCGGAAAGGCAAAATACCGTTCCGTTTACGGGAAAAGCTATCAGGAGGCTCGGCAAAAGCTCATTTTGCTGAGAACACAGCCTGAACAGAATCATTCTTCCGGGAAACAGACAGTCCGGGAGCTTTTTCGTGAGTGGCTTGCTGCGATCCGGAACACGGTGAAAGCATCAACATTTGCCAATTATTCCATGAAGATCCGAAAGCATCTTTTACCCGGGCTTGGCGCGCTCTATTATGAAAGGCTGACGCCGTCAGCAGTGCAGGATTTTATTGCGGAGAAGCGCTGCAGCGGGTTATCCGCGAAATATGTCGCAGACATCGTGACCGTGCTGAAATCTATGGCAAAGTATATGAAGCGCGTACACGGATACCGCAGCCCGCTGGAATATGTCGATATTCCAAAAGTGCATAAATGCGAGAAAAAGATATATTCAAAAGAGCAGCAAAGCGCGCTTTCCGATTATCTGCTTCAAAATTTGAATCCGACTGCGGCAGGTATTCTGCTGAGCATGTATGCCGGACTGCGAATCGGCGAGATCTGCGGCTTGAAGTGGCAGGATATTGATTTTGGGTCCCGCACACTGACAGTCAGAAGAACCGTACAGCGTATCTGCACTGAACACGGTACGAGGCTTAATACGGACACTCCGAAATCAGTTCATTCTCAGCGTGTGATACCGGTTCCGGTACCGATTCTGATGCTGCTCAAACGGTTTGCCTGTGCAGGAGAGTGTTATCTGCTCTCCGGTACGGAGCATTTGGTTGAACCGCGGACCATGCAGAACCGGTTTCGCAGCGTCCTGAAAAAAGCAGGTTTGCCGTCAGTCAACTATCACTGCCTGCGTCATATGTTCGCGACGAACAGCTTGCAGGCCGGCTGTGATATCAAAACGCTTTCGGAGATTCTCGGCCATGCATCCGTCGATACCACACTCAGGGCGTATGTGCATTCTTCCATGGAGCGGAAGATCGAGTGCATGAATCTGCTCATGAAAAAAGCAAATTTGCCGTCAGATTTTCCGTCGGATGAGAACGAAAAAACTGTGTGAATCCGAAAGAAACGGAATTGTTTTCCGAAATTGCCGAACTTTGCGAAAGTGCTGATTTGAACCGTATATCATTTATTATACCACCGTTTTTTGAGTATAAACAAAGGAATTGGTGAAAATCATGAGAAGAAAGATGAGACCGGTATTATTCCGGATAAAATGTATCCGCTGTCCGTATCGGCACGGCAAGAATCGCTGCATTATCAGTCCTTGCAGAGAGTGTGTGCTGACGGGACGAAAAACGCATCCTGTTCCGCCGCGTCAAATACAAACACACTCCGATGACTAGTATTTGAGAGGGGAATATATGAATCTGAATATTGCCGTACTTGGGCTTCCGTCTTCCGGAAAAACTGCGTTGATCGAAGCCTTTGAGCGTGATAAAGAGATGTTTGTGCCGAGGCTCAGTATCGGGGAGCCGACAATATTACATCCCGATGAGAACCGACCGTTTGCTGAGAAGGTTTATCCTGTATCCATTGACGGATCGGAGCAGCATACGGTGTCCGTAACGGAATACCCCGGTGAGCTTCTGCAAAAAAATGAGGAAAATGATGCGGAACGGGAGAAAATGTACCGCTCGCTGCTGACAAAAAGCTCCTGGATTATTATGCTGGACGGGGCATGGTTTCAATCTGAACAGGAGGATATGATTGAAAAAACGATCCGAAAGAAATATGCCCGTATCATTGTTCCGCTCGTTTCGGATTATGCCGATGCACATGACGGACAAGCGCCGGAATTATTATTTGTCGCCTCAAAGGTCAGCACATATCTGGTCTCGTATCTGAACGATGAAGGACGTCAAAAGTTCGGGCGTATTGTGGAATCTGCATTCGGTGGACTTGTATCCGAGATGACGAAGCCGCTGATTCTTCTGTCGGATACAAGTGTACGAACTCCTTTGGTTGCTGTTCTGTCTCTGATGTTCTGTCAATATCGGAATGTTCAGGAAACCGTATCCGGAGCGGTATCTGTGAAGCTCAAAAAGGTTCAGGAACGCCGCAGTCAGTTGTCGAATAAATACCGGATTGAAAGCAATAAACGGTTTAAGAGCCGGTCTGTGATTCAGGAGCTCAGGCAGCAGATACAGAGCTTGAATCAGGAGGAATCCGGATTATCCTCGCAGCTCTTCAACCCTGCAACAGATTTGTCGATGCGCCATTTCGGAATATCCCTTCACAGGCTGATGCTGAAAAATCAGGCGATGCTGGCAGGCGGCTTTGACAATGTCGCCTATTCCTATGATGCATCGAGAGAGGAAGGGTATTTCCAGACGTACTGGCATGAAAAAATGAAGAAGATTAATACTGTGGTTGCATTGATTCTCTTTGGAATTATGGTCGTGACAGCACTTCTGTTTCCGGAAAATGAGGATCAATCCTTACTCGGCGGCATCATAGGCGGGGCTTTCTGGGGAGCCGTTGCGCTGTTTGTTGAGAACAAGGCTGCAAAGATACTCGGTGTGATCGGCGTGCTCGGCGGCTTTATGGTCAGCTTCGGTGTGCGGGGGGTTATCTTTGTTGCACTTTATGTTGGATGGTATCTGCTTTCGGGAAAGCTGGCGGACAGCCTTGAGGAGAAGCGGGCTGTCATGCAGAATATCCCGAAGCAGGTCAGATATAAAGATGAACTGGTACAGTTTTATGATAATGCAGTTCGGAAAGGATAAGAAAAATGGCAAGCACAAATACAAGATTTACAGCACTCGGAATGTCAGGATGCGGGAAGACCTGCTATGTTCTCGGTATGTATTATCAGATGATCACAGGCTACAAGGGCTTTTCGCTGAAAGCGGACGGCGATTCCGTATCAAAGCTGGAAACATGGATGGATCAACTGGACGACGGAAACGGGCAGGAGCGATTTCCGGCCGGTACCGGACTGACTGAGGTATCCGATTATCAGTTCAAGCTAAAATATGCACTGAAGGATATTATGACCTTTAACTGGATTGATTATGCAGGGGGTACGCTCCGCGCACGAGAAAACAATCCGGAATCCTATCAGGCTCTGACGGAATCAATTGAACAATCAACCGTACTTTATCTGTTTCTTGACGGAGAATTGTTCTGCGAGGATGATCCTGCTGTCGGAATCCGCAATCTGAAGAAAAATGTCAGAACACTGAATGCGTACCTGAACGAATATACTGAATCTCACCCGGATACGGTTCCGCCGATTGTATTTGTCATTACGAAAGGCGATCTTGTATCGGATTACTGGAGCAATTATAACATTACGCAAATTATGCATGAGTGTTTTGATATGCTGATGTGCAAGGACATTCGGTTTTATGTTACGATGGTTTCACTCGGCGAAGGGATCGCAGAAGACAATTACTCCGGTGATGTGGAACCGATCGGGATGCATTTGCCGTTCTTTATCGGGATATATCATCAGTTCCTTAATTTCTGTCTGTCCTTAAAGAGAGAAATCGAGGATGAGGAAAGGCGAAACAGAGGAAGCATTGCCGTAAATCAGAGTCAGATTAACCAGATTAACAACCGGGGCTGGCTTGGCAGATTGCTGAACGGCTCTGATATTTCCGGACAGCTTCGCGCGATTGAATCTGCGCAGGAAACAATCCGTTCTAATTCTGAACTGCTGATGCATTATAAAAAGCTGATGCAGGCGGTCTCGTCACAATTGCTGCGGGACAGCCGGCAGATTACGATGTATGAGGACGGAATCGAACGGGAATTTGATGCCGCAGAAATAGTCAATTTATAATGAATGAGGTGATAAAATGAAAGCATATCCGTTGATTTACAGCAGAACCCTGAATTTTGACTTTGTTTCCGATTTTCTGACACGACCGGCAGATCTTGATTATCAGACCGCATTGAAATATGTGGGGGATGCGTTGTTTGAGCCGGATTTTCTGGAGGGCATCCGCTACTCTGCATTTGCGGTCGGAGATTATTTCATCTGCGGCGGATTGACCGCAATCAGCAAAACACTGTTTGCACTTGTCAGGGCAAGCGGTGCGGCATATGTTCCGGAGGATGTTTCATCCGAAGCAGAAGCGTATCTGCATGACTGCAAGGGCAGAAAAATCGCGTGCTTTATCGGTGTCGCAATCCCCAAAAGCGAGGTTCAGGCAGACTGCATCCCGGATGTGACAACGGAGCGGTACTGGCATATTTATCTGGAATATCTGCGGCATCAATGGGCAAGTGTGCAGGAAACAGCTTCAGAGAAGCTGGAATTCCCGCCGCTTGAGCTGGATGAAAAGAAATACAACGCCGGATTTGTCCCGCAGAGTGTAACGATCGGCACGCACAATGTCATCCGGCAAGCGGATTTTGATGCGAACCGTCAGCAAATTCTGGATGATATGTTCCATCGGATTCTCAGCGGTGCTGACGACTCCTTGATGACGGAGATCGAAAAAAGATCCTTCTGGGAAAAAACGCAGTTCAGAACAACAGTTGTTTCTGAGGAGCTGTATGAATCATTGAAATCAGCGCCAAAGATCAGCATTGCGAAGCCGGCGGAGACTGCTCCGCGTTCATCTGTGCTTCGGCAGACTGATGACGGTTCTGTGCAGATCAGGCGTGCCCCGCAGCAGACCGAGCAGCCGCCGCGTGAACGGTTCCAGCCAAATGACTGGGGTTCTTACGGGGCTCAAAAAAAAACGGAATCCTCCGATCCGCGCAGCAAGGACAAATCACCCCGCAGAGGCAGCCTGATCCCGGTATTGCTGGCCGCGGCAGCAGCCCTGATTATTCTGGTTATCCTGATCAGAGTGATTCGTTAGAGACTGAGAAAAAGATATTTCAGATTCTCAGTTATTGGAATCATCCGCTTCAGTATGATGCAGATATGCGGATCTATTTTGAGATTCCGACTTCCGCGCAGTATGCGGCAGGAATAGCGAGCTTTCTGAAATATCTCAGCGGGCTTAAAACCAGACGAATCAGATCATTCAATATCGGCAAAAAAAAGATCGTCATTGAAATAAAGGGGTGATCGCACATGGGCGACCTGATGTACGGCTTCGGTAAGAAAAAAGTTGCTGCTGCAACAACCACCGCAGAAGCTGTCATTTCCTGCGAGGAGCAGTTTATGAGGCTGCTGCGCGTGTACCGTGAGGACATCGAAGCAATCGAAAATATGATGGAGGCACTTCGGGCAGAGCGGGAGGAATTCTATCTGAAGCAGCTTCCTGCGATTCGTGCAGAACTGGAGGCGGATGAAGTTCAGCCTGAGATCCGTTCGGAATGGCTTTCGATGCTTCAGGAGAATATGGAAAAGAGCTTTCAGATCAGTGAGAAGCTGATATCGCATTACATTACAAAAAATCTCAGTGAATTTGAAGTGAAGCTTCAGGAAACGATGGGACAGGTGCAGCGATGAAACTGACGGAGGACTATCGCAGCAATGTGCAGATTTCACTGCGGATCATGAAGGCGCAGCGGGAAAAATTGTATGAAGATATCATCCGGCACTACTCCGGCCTTTACAACGGACTGCATGAGCCGGATTCCGGAAAGGTTCGCGCCCTTTACTATGAAGCATATCTGCTGGAATGGCTCGATCAGCACTGGGATCAAATGGCATATTTCCTGCGCGGAAAAAGCAAAAAGGAACAGAGGGAGCTGACTGTATTTTTTGCCTCATACTTTTCAGAGTTGATGCAGAAAGCGCAGGACGATGAAGCGAATGCTTCAGCTTCCCTCTCGGAATTACTGAAAGCACAGCTTGCATCGGTGAATCAGCTTATTGAATGCTCCGATGCGTGGGATGAAAGAAGCAATCAGCTTCAGGTGAATCTCAAAAAGCATAAATATCATTACAAAAAGCTGATAGAACAGGCAAAATCTAAAAAAGAGGAGGAATAAGATGGCACTGCTTGATATGTTTGATAAACTGGATGATATTCTCTATAAGCCGGTCGAGCTGATCTGCGACTGGGTTCATGAGCCGCTGCGGCGCATGGAGCACAAGCGGGATATGCAAAAGGAGCGGAATCTTGCAGAGATCGAGGCGGACCGGACAAAGGCGGAGATCGAGCTGGAGGCACTGCGTGAGCGTGAGGCTGCAACACTCCGTGCCGATGAGCGGAAATGGAATGCGGAGATAGATCAGTTTATCAACGAACAGGAGGATGCCCGGCGGGACAGACTGGTTGCTGCCGTTAAGCAATATCAGACGGAGCTGGCTGCTGCAACAAGAGATATTGTTGAGAGCATCGGAGCGATGTCCTTGGAGATGCGGAAGCGTGCAAATGACCTTGTACTGGAGAAAACAAATGCATACCGTGCCATTCAGGATGAGGCGAAACAGCAGTCAATACTGGAGCTGAAAGAAGCAAAAGAGATGTTTGCCGAAACAGATCCGGAAACATTCAGTATGCTGCGTGATGATATTATGTCCGAGCGGCGCAGCATGGTAGAGACAGCAGGAAAGTTTATCGTGGAGCTATCAGAAGATCTGAAGAGGCTGAATCAGAATACGGATGCACTGATGGCTAAGGGTATGGATGCTGTGATGGAGTCACTCTCGCCGCTGACTGCTGCAATCGGAACGACCGTGATGTCGCCCAATGCTGTAATTAGCATGAAGAATACGGAAGACGTGATTATCGACTCATATGCAGAGGAATGATAAGGAGGGATTTATATGGCAATGATCGGCCAGAACGGAAAGGTGACATCGTTTCCGAACACCGGGGAAAAGCTCTGCGTCAGCTGCGAATACTGGATGGGCGCTCGTGAATTAACGAACAATGGCAATGCAGCTACAAGTATGTCCAATCGGGGCGCTATGTGTGAAATGAAACGAGCCTCGACATTTCCTTCACAGCCATGTCAGTGCGCAAAATATACCAAATGGCGGATGATACGGTGAGAAAACACCGTAAATCTGAACAGTCTGAAGAAATGTGTGCGTGAAAATGAACTGATTTTCGCACAATTGGAATCCATTTTTATTTGATCGCTCCGCAATGCAGTATACTGTTATCACCGACCGTTTCAACGGAAACCGTCTGAATGCAGAGAGGAGCGATGCCATGACAAACCGAGAGTTTTTTCTGACATACTGTTCGAGACAGGACCTTTTCGCAATTTACCGCTACGCAATGTGGGATCTGAAGCTGAGATTTGAGGACAAACCGCTATGGGAAAAGAGTGAAATCTTTGAAAAATGGCTGAATCAGCCGCTGGATGCGGAAAAATGGAACGATGCCCGAAGCCGCGTAAAAGAATAAAGCCATCCAAAGCCGGGCAGCAGAGGTGTAATGCTTTCTGCTGTCCGGCGATTTTCCGTATTGACAAATGCTCCGCGGAACGATATAATGAAGATATAGAGAGGAGGAGTAAAATGGATAAAATTGATCCGGTCAGAGAGCTGACCCGCGGTGATCTCACCGATGAAATATTCAGCGATGCATGCTTCGGGGTGCCGGTCAATCCGCAGACCGCTGAGGATGTTCTGGCAGGAATCCAGTGTGCTATGGAGCTCAATGACCGTCCGGTGTTCCTGGAGGGACTGGCAGAGCGGCTGACAGAGCTCGGCGTTCCCTGTTCGCCGGATGACAGCGCGGTCATGTCGGCGGAGGTGAAGCGGCGATACAAAGAAATACTCCGGAAGCCCTGTCCCAAAGCGGTGCGGAACTGGCTGCACGGAACCGTCCCCGGCATTACAAACCGCATCAACAATTACGAGCTTTGTTATGCGCTTGAAGTGGATTTCAAACAGACTGCGCTGTTCTTTCAGAAGCATTTCCTGACGGTTCCGTTCAATGTGAAAAGCCGCGAGGATGCGGTTTTTTGCTATTGTTTTTATCACAACAAGCCGTATGCTTCCGCTGCTGAAATGATCAAAAATTCATCCGGATTTGTACCGCAGGAAAATGCGCACACCTCGACCTCGCAGATCATGACAAAAATCATGCAGACGGAGGATGATGCGGCATTCATGCAGTATCTCTCATCGCACTGCTACAACAATGAACAGCAGTTTCAGAAAGCGCGGTCGATGATTCTCAAAGAACTGGAACAACTCAAGAAAACAATTCAGAATGATGACAGCAAATATATCCTGTCAGGCGACCGCCTGAACAGCGCGGCAATCGCGGAGCTGTTCGGCTACCGGTATCAGAGCAGTCTGAAGGACGGAGAAAAGCCGCTGCTTCCGAAACGCTTTACCGAATCGCTCCCGAATGATGTGACGCTCGGAAAAATCATCAACGGCAAGGCAGCGTCTTATGAGCTGCTGCGGAAAACGCTGATGATGCTGCATTTTTATAATTTCTACAGTACAAATCCCAATTCGGATAAAGATATGATAACGCAGAATCTGCTGGACTTTTATGAGGAAACGGATGCCGCTCTGCATTCCTGCGGATTTGCGCAGATTTATTTCTGCCATCCGTTTGACTGCCTGCTGATGTACTGTGCCAATTCGTATGACCCGATCCTGACGATGCATCTGGTCAACGAGCGGAATTCCGATTTATAACGGCGCCGGACAATGCGTTATAATATGATGGAAGGAGGTCGATTCGATGCTGAAAACAGGGGAGACACTGACCGCAGAGAACCGGGAATATTTTGTCACGGCGCTGCTGGGCAGAGGTGCCAATGCTGCCGCGTATCTGGTACAGTGCCGGAGCGGTGAGCTGCAATATCAGTGCATATTGAAGGAGTATGCCCCACGGAATGCGGCAGATTTTGATGCCGGAAAGGCTCGTTTTATTGCAGCCGCAAGGATGCAGAACCGTGTGCGTCAGAATGCAGCACTGCAAAACCGAACGCCGCCGGTCAGCCACATCTTTGAGGCAAACGACACGGCGTATTCGGATATTGCCTGCTTCGGCGGCACGACGCTCGACCGCCTGACCGGCCTCACGCTGCCGGAATATCTGGAGCTGTGCAGGGCAATCGCAAAAACCGTCGGCGCGTATCATCAGGCCGGCTTTCTGGTGCTCGATCTGAAACCAGAAAACATCTTCATCCTGCAAAATGCGTCGGATGAAACCGTGACGCAGCTTGTGGAGTTTATTGATTTTGACAGCATCCGTGCAGTGCAGGAATTGTCAGCAGAATCGGTTTATTCCTATACACGGGCATGGGCGGCGCCGGAGCAGTATCATCCCTTTGCTGCGGGACGAATCAGCTCTGCGGCGGATTTGTATGCAATCGGTGAGATTGTGTTTTATCTGCTGTTCGGCAGGCATTCCGAGGATACCGAGCACCGCGGCTTTTCCAGTTATCCGTTTCATGAATGCAGGCGGGAATTCCGCCGATATTCTGACCGCCCGGATGTGCAGCGTCTTCTGACAAAGCTGTTCCGGGGAACGCTTCGCTCGTCGGCAGCAAACCGCTTTCCGGATACCGATTCGATCGTCAAGCTGCTGGATGCGCTGATCGAAGAATGCAGCCTGCGGGAGTATATTATTCCGAAGCTGCCGCCGGTTTCGCCGCATTTCGTCGGAAGAGCGCAGGAGCTCCAAGCTGTTTATGAAAGCCTCAAGCAGAACAGGACGCTCTTTGTCACCGGCATCGGCGGAATCGGAAAAAGCACGCTGATCCGCAATTATGTGATTCAGAACAAAGATCAGTACGATGTGATTGTCTATCTGGAATTTGACGGGGATTTTGTGCGGACATTCAACGATGACGACCAGCTGCAAATCAGTACGGTTCGGCGGCAGGACGGCGAACCGGCAGGGGAGTACTTCCGCAGAAAGCTGACACAGTTCCGGAATATCTGCGGGGAAAAGCGCGTGCTGTTCGTGCTGGATAATTTCAGCGGAACCGTGACCAAAGACCTGAGCCGCGTGCTGGACTGCGGCTATGATACCGTGATCGTCACGCGGAATCAGCCGCCGAAAAACAGCTTTGCGCATCTGGAAATCGGCGCAATCGCAGACAAAACTGCGCTCAGCCGGCTGATTCTTTTGAATCTGGAACGGCAGATGACAAAAGAAGAAACTGTTTGCTTTGATGAGATCACCGGACTGGTGCAGGAGCATACGCTCGTGATCGAGCTGATTGCGCGGCAGATCGCAGCGGGCAATCTCGATATTCATACTGCGCTGGATTTGATTCGCGAGCACGGATTCTCGCACTTTTCCGGCGAAAAAATCGGCAATTACAAGGACGGCGAGGAGGTCTATGCATCGCTTGCTTCGATCATTTCCGGTTTGTTTATCGCTGCCGGAATGCATCCCGAAAGCGCGCATACACTGAAAATCCTTGCGCTGCTGAATGTGCGCGGACTGGAAACGGAGCTTCTGCTTCGGTTTTATCCCATGATCAATTCCAATACGCTCAACAATCTTGCACAGCAGGGGTGGATGATCTCAGACGGCAGGATTCGGCTGCATCCGGTGATTGCGGAAACGGTGCGGAATTGGCATTGGCAGGAGCCGAAAGCGGTGCAGGTCATGGACGATCATCAGAAAATGATCGACATTTACATGGGAATGCTGAATGCGGAGCAGATCCGGCTGATTGTCCGTGAGGCGGCGCATTACAGGGAACAGCATCCGGAGCATCTGGTCAATGCAATGTACCATGAGATGCTTGGATTCTACTACGACGCGCTGATTGCGGGGCGTTATGTGCCGGAGAATGCCGACGAAGCGGAGCTGTTCCTGAAACAGGTGGAGACTGCTGAACATGCGATCTCAGAGGCGGAGCAGTCCGATGCGCCGGAAGCACCGCATTATCTGACAAAATACTGCGTGTCGCTTGCAAGTATCCTGATTCGCAGTATGTATCCGGAGTATCATGAAAAGATTTCTGATTTGCTCATGAAAACGCAAGATTTGATTGGGAAATACGGGCAGGAGCATTCCGAAAACTACTGTTATTTCTGCATGGTTTCGGCGTGGTATTTTACTTTGGTTGAGCCGGATTATCAGACAGCGATGCTGTATATCAGTCAGGCCGAGAAGATTGCATGCAGCATCTTCCCGACCGAACTGGAAATCATTGATATTATTCATATTCCGGCTGCAAACTGCATGTTTTATCTCGGAGAATTGCAGGCGGCGGCAGATAAACTTGAAGAAGCCGTACAGATTTGCGAACAGCATCCGGAGCTGATTCCGTATACCGATAAATGTGCTGAGCTGCTGAACTGTCAGCTCGATGTGTATGCAGAATTGCAGGATTACAGCACATGCCGCAGGCTGATCACAGAGATCGACCGCCTGAACGATGCATATAGAGATCAGGGCGTGTTCCGCCCGGTCAGCGATGAAATACGCGAAAAAGCAGGCTTATCGTGAGCCTGCTTTTGCTTTGGAATCTGTTTTTATAATCCGTCTCTCGCGTCTGCTATAATAGTATTGCGCAGAAAAATGTGCAGACAAGGAGGGGTTCGTATGAAAAAGGAGTATCTGCAAAAGACTATTCTCGTCCTGACCGGCATCGGCGCGCTGACGGTGCTTGTGCTGATCGTTGCGGCTGCGGTGCATGCAGTTCGCTGGCTGACTGCCGAGCCGCCGCAGACCGGGAATATCTCCGCGGGACAGGCTGAGCAGGGTGTGATCAGCGAAAAAACTGTTATGGAGATTCTGCGTCCGGCGGGAGATCTCGTGACGATCAAGGACGCATACTCCGTGCAGGAAAGCTACGAGAAGCACCGCGAGGTATTCGGATTCAAGGTACCACTTTCCTCAGATGAGACATTTCTCGCATTCACCTGTGAGATCGGGATTGGATTCGATCTGACGGAAATGGACATCACGGTCGATAATTACAGGGAAACGATCACGCTTTCTTTGCCAAAACCTCAAATCGTATATAATCAGATTGATATGGACAGCGTGTATGTCAAAACCGTGTATGATTCGTGGCTGATTTCAACTGAGGATCAGGAGCTGATGGATGTGATGGGGGAGTTTCAGAATCGGAAAGAGCAGGAATATCTCGCAGACGGCAGCGTCTTCCGCAGTGCAAAGCTCCGCGCCGAGGCAATCCTTTCGGAGTATCTTTGCAAGTCGAAAATTTCGCAGGGGTACTCATTAAGTTTTATTTAGCTTAAATGATTTAGGATATTGTACAAAGTTTATACGGCGCTTAAAGCTGCAATGAAAGGAATTTCCTACAGAAGAAAGATATGAAACGCTGCTATATGTACGGAAAAGGCAGGATTGTCTTGTTGGTTCTGACTAAATAGAAATCATAATTCACTCAATTTCAGTAAAAACTTGACACAGAATGATCTATGTGATATAATTACTTATATAGCACACTAAAAAATATTATTTTCGATAAAATACAGCCTGGAGTGTGAGCTTTATGATGAAAATGATGATGATCTGCGATCCGTATGAAAAAACGATGGATTATCTCTGGTTTGATGAATCAGAGGGCAAATATATTGATATGTCAGAACGGTCAGATATTTTTTCTGAATTAACAAATGCAAAATACACCCGCGATGTGACACTGCAAAGCCGAGCAGATGAAATCGTAAAAATAATTGATAACCTTGATCCGAGTGATCTTGGAATTGAAGTGCATTTTATCGGCACGCAGGATGATTTCGATGACCTGAAACGTGTAGTCGAATTATTCTATGAGAGCAAAAATATTTTCTGCATAAAAGAGCCGCCATTTTTTCTGGATGCTGAGTATGCCCTTTCTAATATCAAGACAAGATTCTCTGAGGTGGAAGGTATTTTATCGGAATACAAAGAAGATGCCATTGTAGAATTGCTCAACAGCTATGAAAAAACAATCAAACCCGATCTCGCGATTTGCATAATGGGGCTGTATAGTGCCGGAAAGTCCGCATTCATCAACAGCCTCGTCGGTGCAGAGCTTCTGCCGAGTGCATCGGATCCGACTACGGCAAAGGTCTGTAAGATCCAGTGCAGGGATTCCTATACAATTTCAGTCTATGTGAACGGATGTCAGTATTCCGTAAATTTTGACAGTGATATTCCGGTCATTGCCGGTGAAAATGATGAAGTAAAAGCAATGATTCAGGCGCAGATTCAGAATGGAAAAGACACAATTGCAAAAATGTACCATTATTTGAAGTTCCTGAATGCCAACCGGCCGTTCGGTGAAATGTTCAACGATGGGGAACTGATTACGGTCACCCTTCCGTATGTGAACACGCTTTTGCCGACGGACAAATTTGATTTTGTTATCTATGATACACCAGGCTCCAATTCTGCGAGCAACAGAGAGCATTTCAGAGTGTTGAATGAAGCCCTGACAGTGCAGACAAATGCATTGCCGATTATTCTGACAACTCCGGATACCATGGACAACACTGACAATGATGCCCTATTGAATCTGCTTCATACACATGAAAGCAAGCTGGATACAACAAACGGATTGATCGTAATCAACAAGGCAGATGACAAGGGCCCCCGTTCACTTGGAGAAAAGCGTGATAAAATTGATGGCTTGAAGCTGACCAAATGGAAATCTACACGGATATTTTTTGTGTCATCAATTCTCGGCCTTGCAAGCAAAAAGGAAAATCCGCACGAGGAATCAAGCTGGTTTGATCTGGATACATTTGAAATATTTGAAAAAAACAGCAGTCTGTATGAAAGTGACGAGAGGAAGCTATACACCTTCAATATTATTGACCGCAGCAGGCAATTTGATTATGAATTGACGGAACAGGACGGTGTCAATACGCTTCTGCTCTATAACAGCGGCCTTGCCAGTATTGAACTGGAGCTTGCGAATTACGCACGCCGCTATGCACAGTATGTGAAATGCCATGAAGCGATCCGATACCTGAAAACGGCATCTGATAAATGCGCAGAGAATGTCCGGAATATTGAAGCCGCCCAGACCGATGCGCTTGCCAAAGCAACAAGAGAATTTGAAGAAAAAAAGAAGCAGATTGTAGATTCGATGAGTGTGCAGCGGAAGGCAGTTGTCAGCAAGGCCGCGGATTTCTTCCGTATGGAGGTTCTGAAGGTCTATGAAGAGTTCAAGGCAAGAAATAAAATCTATACTACCTTTGGAACACGCAGTAACAGCAGCATTTATGTTGATTTCCAGCAAAAATGGAATTCACTGAAGGCTGTTGCGATCGCAAACGGAGGAGATGAAAAGCAGGCGCTTCAGCAAATGCAGACCTATGTTACAGAGCAGCTCAATAATTTACTTAACGCAGTATCCGCTGAGACGAATTGTGAAAATGAAGCATTTTGGGAAACACGGACAACAGTCTTCCAAAAAATCCTTCGCACGATTATTACAGACAGCAAAAAGCTGAATCAGGCGCAAAAAAAGATCCTTGATGCTGTTGTTCTGGATATGAGCGATATGGAAACGGAACGTGTGGAGTTTGATCTGCGGGAGCACAAGGGAATTCGGATGGGGATTATTCCGTTTATCCCGATCGGAAAAGAAAACTACAACAACTCCGGCTGCTGCCGAAATTTCCTTGCTGAGTTTGAACGACTGGTCAAGGAACGCATCGAGGCAGTAAAAAACCAAAACACTGAGGTTTTTGACAATTGGTGCGGAAAGGTCATTTCTTCTGTAAGTGAAAAGATCAGTACATTCAATGAAGAACTGCGGGAAGCTGAACGAAAAATCGCAGCGCTTCAAAAAGATGTTGACGAAAAAAAAAGTCATGCGCAGCTTCTCCAGGAAACCACGCAATACATAGAATCTCTGCTGCAAATGCAGAAGCCTGCGCCGCAGGCAGAAGAAAGAGCGGCAGAAGCAGAAAGTGAAGTGAGCTAATATGGCTGTCCTGGCACTTGTAAAAAAAGGAGCAGGCTCGCTGCTTCATAAAGCAGCCGATCGTGCCGGAAACCTTGTTGCGAAAGCATCCTCTCTCAGCTCTTTTCAGCTTCAGGCTGTTGAAGAAGCGCGGGAAAAATATCTTTCCGAAAAGCCGGACAATGACCCGGAATTCATAAAGCGGCGACTCGGATCTTATGCAATTGAAGCCTATGAGGCCTATCTGACTGAGCTGCAAACGCTGTACCGTCCGATTTCATTGGGCGATGAGGAGGATCACGATAGCCTCAACAACAGGATTCGATATTTTGAAGTCACTAAATGGGTCACGGATCCGACTGAAAATAATCTGGACAAGCTCACAAATCTCTATCGTGTACTGAGTGAGGAAGCATGCAATATTGCGCTGATCTATGATCGGAAACGAAACGGGGTCAGGGTATACTTTGCTGTTGTCAATAATTCGGAGAGCAGCTTTCCGGGCTTTGCGAATATGCTGCGTGACAGACTGACAGCAGCTTTGCGCGGTAATTTTCCGGGTGCTGAGATTATTACAGAAGGGGAGAGGGGATACGGAACCGGGATTCCGGAGCCGCTGAAGAATGCAGCAGACTGCTCTGCTGCGATCGTGTCGAATGTCCCGACCGAAAAATCGGAGAAATTTATCAGCCAGAGCATGGAAAAGCTGCTGGACGGAATTGTGCCGGAAACCGAGGATGAGGAATACACGATTGTCCTGCTTGCAACACCTTCTCAGGAAGCACTGGAACGGAAGGAACAGCTTGGCGAGCTTTATTCAGAGCTCTCCCCTTATGCATCCTGGTCTACCGCATTTACCTATACCGAAACCTCCGGAGAATCCTCTACGGCAACGACCGGTGTCAACCTCGGCGCATCCATCGGACGGCAGACGGGAATCACAAATACGACCGGAGATAATGAGTCGCATGCTGAGGGCGAGCAGGAATCTGTTGCGCGTGGTGAAAATGAATCTACAACAGATACTTCAGGAGAAAGTCAAGGAAACACTCAGACAACTACCGAAACGGAATCTCATGGCAATACACATACTACCCAAGAAGGGACAACTATAACAAAAACAGAGGGGGATTCTGTTTCTGAACAAGAATCAAGTAGTTCCTCACAGAATTCTACTGAAAGTAATACTAGCGGTAAAAACGGCGGATTTAGTTTTTTGGGATTGATTAGTTTTGGACAAAACAAATCAAAAAGCAATTCATCTTCAACAAGTTGGAGTGAGTCATTTGCGAAAACTATTGCTAAGAATATGAGCGAATCTATTGCGAAAAACACCAGTATGTCTGATGCATCATCAGAGTCTTTTTCTAAAGCTGTTAGCGATGCAGTTTCAAAAACGCTTTCAACGTCTCAATCTGTTATGAGAGGTTCATCTTTGACAGAAACTCAAAGCCACTCCATAACCGACACGATCGGGAAAATGTCCTCCAAAGCAGCCAATGTCGGACACAGTCTCGGTGCCAATATCGGAGCAAGCTTTGCCAGGTCTTCAACCGTTTCGGTAACAGTCGGGAAGAATGATACATTGACACGTCAGTTTACGAACTACACAGTTCAGGATGCACTAGAGGTCATAAAAAAGCAAATCAAGCGTCTGGATCAAAGTGCTGCACTCGGAATGTGGGAGTTTTCAGCATATTTTCTTTCCAAAAGCCAGACTGTGACCAATAATGCAGCGCATATGTATCTTTCACTGACACAGGGAGATGAGTCCTATCTGACACAAGCAGCAGTGAATTTCTGGCAATATGACAAGAGGAACGACACGAATATTGCACAAATCCTGACATTCCTGCGCCGGCTCCAGCATCCGGAATTTGTGCTGGATCATATGGAAGAAAACTGGCTGATGTATCCGCCGCATGTGAATGCAACAGTCAGTCTGACCGGGCGGGAGCTCAGCTATGCGCTCAATTTGCCGAAAAAATCTGTCAGCGGGCTTCCTGTTCTCGAGAGCGTTGCATTCGGGCGTGAAATCCAGCACTTTTCAGAAAAGGCGGAAACTGACGAGACCGTTTATGTCGGAAAAATATACCATATGCGAAAGGTTGAATCGCATATTCAGGTAAAACTGGATCTGCAGAGCTTATGCTCCCACACTTTCATTACCGGTTCGACCGGTACCGGTAAATCCAATTTTATCTACAATATTCTCAGTGATATCCGAAATGAATTCAACCGGACTTTCCTTGTGATAGAACCTGCAAAGGGAGAGTATAAAAATGTCTTTGGCGGATACCGGAATGTTACGGTTTACGGAACGAATCCGATGTATACAGAGCTCCTGCGTATCAATCCGTTTTCCTTCCCGCCGTATATCAGCGTGCTGGAACACATTGATCGTCTTGTTGAGATATTTAAGGCAACACCGCACAAAGCCCGCCTGACGGCTTGGCGGCACATCTGCTTGCAGCTTTTTCGTCATCTTGCACGAAAACTCCTTGCTGGGCGACAGCCCAGCGGCGTCGTTTTCATACAATCTGACGAAAGATCTGACTG
>JAFUAD010000084.1 GCA_017460835.1 Oscillospiraceae bacterium | reverse complement strand
TGGGCTTTCAGTTCCAATATCTCTTTTTCATGCTCTTGAATGTGTCGATATCCTCTTGCCATAATAATGCACCTCCTATGGCTTCTATTATACCATAGGAGGTGCTTTTTGTCACTGTCCGTTTTTACTGGTTCGGTTCATGGTGAGGGGGATTTTTTGTTATTCGTAGTCAAATCCAATCAATTTCCGGAATGTAGCTGCGTTCTCACAATTCGGATCAATACCGTTTTCGCTATCCGGTATAAACGGCATCATCTGCCAGTCCTCCATTCCACAGCCGCCAGACAGAATGAGATCCATCAAGAAAGAATTAAAGTCCTTTCCGAGAATCATGCCATTACTGTCATCTCCCTCGTGGCTAAGATAGACGACAGGGGGATTGTAAGGATTTGAACCGATATCTAATGAAATAATGTCGCCATTTCCTACATCAATGATGCCGAGTTTGTGATGCCATACCTTATCATATTCGTCATCTTCGTCCGGAAAGCATTCAGAAACCCAGTCTCTGCGGATCATTTCGTTGTTCTCGACTTCTTCTAAAGAAATCACATATTGAGCAGCAAAAATCTCTTTCAGTTCCTTCGGCAGAGCATCACAGAATTCGTCTGGCAGAAAGGCGTACATTTCAAAACATCCAGAGAAATTCAAAAAGAATTCTCTTAACTGCTGAGGCAGTGTTATGCCGATGCGTTCTTCAACCGCTTTGATTCTTGCTTCATCTGAACAGGGAGAAGTTTTGTAATAGGCTTTGTCATTCATTTTCTGATAACATTCTATCAGGCGATTGCATAATAGATCGAATTCTTGATAGTCCATAGTTCGGAGTCCTTTCTGTGTGACAACATTTCCACACACTCAACCCTATATCTCAATCGCAACATTTGATATGTCCTATTTTTTGCGATTTTACGCAGTTTTCACACTCCGACAACATTTTGACGCACTCTCGACCGCTTGTTATCATATCGACGCACTAACTTCAGTGTGCAGAAATGTTGTCAGGCGGTTTTAGTGCGTAGATGTCTTTCCGGATACAGCAAAAAATCAACCATAGTTGAGTCTGCGGTTATGTTGTCACCTCGGAAATCACCGTAGAATCGGGCTTTTCAGCTTTCGTTCCTTGACATCAATACCACGCACTCAACGTGCCCCGTCCGCGGGAAGAAATCCGCGGGGCGCAGGGCATCTGCGGAATAGCCGTGTGCATGCAGATACGCGGCATCGCGGGCGGCGGTGGCGGGGTTGCAGGAGATCATCACGATTCTTGAGGGCGCCATTTGCAGGCAGGCATCGAGTGCTGCCGCATCGCAGCCCTTGCGCGGCGGGTCCAGCACGATGAGATCCGGCCGGATCCCCTCTGCGGCAAAGCGCGCCGCGATCTCGCCCGCATCGCCCGGATAGAATTCCGCATTCGTGATACCGGCGCGGGCAGCATTTTCCTTCGCATCGGCGATCGCCTGCGGCACGACCTCGACGCCGATGACCCTTCCGGCGGCATCGGCCATCGAGAGCCCGATCGCGCCTGCGCCGCAGTATAAATCGAGCAAAAGCTCATTTTTCTGCGGGGCGGCAAGCCGCTTTGCCTCGGCAAACAGCCGCTCTGCCTGCGCCGTATTCACCTGATAAAAGCTCTGCGGGCTGAGCGACACCGGAATGCCGCAGAGCGTGTCCGCGATTGTCTCGCTGCCGCAGAGACAGCGGGTCTTGTCGCCAAGAATCACATTCGTGCGCTTGGGGTTGCAGTTGAGCATGACAGACTTCACCGCCGGGTTCCCGTGCATCAGCGCATCGCCGACGCTGCCGAGCGCCGTGCGAATCTGAGCCGAATCCCGCGCCGTGACAAAGCAGACCATGATCTCGCCGCTGTGATACCCGCGCCGCAGATACAGATGCCGCAGCACGCCGCTGCCGGTCTCCTCGTCATAGGGCGTGATGCCGGGATACTCCGCGTTCAGCAGCGCCTCGCAGCGGCGCAGAATCTCCGCAAAGGCAGGCGGCTGGAGCAGGCAGTCTGTCATCGGCACAAGGCGGTGCGAGCGGGGCGCATAGAGCCCGAAGCACAGCGCACCGGTCTCCGGGTGCCGCCCGCAGGGATACTGCGCCTTATTGCGGCAGCCGTCGAGCTGCTCTGCGCTGAAGATCGGGAGCACGGTTTCCGGCGTGAGATGCCCGATGCGCGAGAATGTGTCCGTCACGAGCTGTGCCTTGATCCGGCACTCCGCCTCATAGGAAATATGCCGGAACACGCAGCCGCCGCACCTGCGGAAGTGCGGGCAGTCCGGGATGATCCGGTCGGGCGAGGGCGTCAGAATCTCCTCGATGATACCGTATGCATGGGAGCGCAGCACCTTGACGATACGCACGGTCAGCACATCGCCGACGGCAGTCTGCGGCACAAAAACTGCAAGACCGCAGAAGTGCCCAACGCCGTTGCCTTCTGCGGTCATACCAGTGATATTCAGCGGGATCTGCTGATTTTTGCGCACGGTAGTTTCCGCTGCGCCCTGCTTCATCTCAGCTCTGTGCCGCATGCCGGACAGAATGCGTCCTGCTTGGAATTGAGCTTGCCGCAGTTCGGGCAGGTGATCGTGCCGTCCTTTTGCAGATTGCGCTCTGCCTTCAGCATGGCCTGACGCAGCTCGGAGATCCGGTCGGTCAGTGCATTGATCTCATCCATGCTGTCGGCGCCGTTGACCGCTGCCTCATAGGCTGCCTTGCCGTATCTGCGGTAGGCGTCATTGAGCTGCGAGCGGAGGCGTGCGCGCTCGACCATCGACTTTGAGCCCTCGATCGCACCGGCAGTCTTTTCGGCTGCTGCATCGAGAATACTGCGGATTCCGCTTCTGGTTTCGTCAAATACCATCTCAAAACACTCCTTTTCTCATCGAAAAAACGGTTTGCATCACTGTTCAAATTTCCACGGCGAGCCCTTTGTGTTCTTCTTGTTCGAGGAGCTCTCCGTTTTGGACATCATCACAATAAAGAGGATCACGTTAATGACCGCGACAACGCCGCAGATGATCGCAATTTTCGTCCACGCGGTCTCTTTGATAATCAGCCAGACGAACAGCGCGGTCTGCAAAATCGCAAAGCACAGCAGCAGCAGCTTGATTGTGAACCATGTTTTATAGTCCTTCTGATACTTGGTCAGATAGGGCTTCATATAGCGCTGCGAGATGCGGTCGAAGCCCTTTGCCTCGCCCTTGAGCCGCAGCGCGGTCTTTTTGGACTTGTTGCCGAGGAAGATGCCCCAGAGCATATCGCGGACGATCGCATAGGAAATCAGCGTCAGGCCGATTGCGACCATTGCCAGCAGAACCGAACGAAAATCAATATTGTCCATTGTTTTGTACCTCCGTGATCTTTTTTGATGTTTTGTATGGCTTTCAGCCGCGGTGCAGAATCTTTTTTGCCGTCTGCACAAGCGGCTTGAAGTTCGTGAGAATCAGCAGCAGGAGCGAGAGTGTCAGCCAGAGCCCGAAAAGCGGGGGCTTTGCCTGCACGAACCTGCACATCACAAACAGCACCGTCAGGTTGCTGAAAAAGCGCAGATGATCGACCCGGAACGGAATCAGCTTTCTGGTGTCCACAATCCGGATCAGGTAGCAGACAAAATAGCTGATAAAGGTTGCCGCGATCGCGCCCTGCACGCCGTATTTCACGATCAGCACGGCATTCAGGAACAGATTGAGCACGGCGGCAACGAGGCTCGACCACAGACTGCGCTGGGTCTGCTTCGAGACCGTGTAAATGCTGGAAAGGAACTGATTGAAGCACATCATCAGCACCGCGATGACCAGCACCGGGGTATACTGATACGCCATTTTATACGCCGGGTCCTTGTTGGACGCAATCAGGAACCGCGTCAGCGGAATGTCCAGCGCGATGATAAAGCCCGCCGCGAGACAGAGCATCGCCATATAGGCGTCATAGACCCGCGAATAGAATTTCGACCGCCCCTTTGAGTTGTTCTCGGTGATCGCGCTCATATTCCATGCCTGATAGAAGATCGTCGAGACCATCGAGATCAGGTTCGGAATTTTCGTTGCGGCGCCGTAAACGCCGGCATCGCGCGGGGTCATGATGTGCCGGATGAAAATGCGGTCGGAAAAGCCGGTGATGATCCAGAGAATCGCAGTCGGGATCAGCGGCAGCGAGAACCGCACCATGACCTCCAGCAGCTCTTTGTCCACATACTCTTTGCTGAAATAGCGCCCGTGCCCGGCGAGCATCCAGACGGAAATGCCGGAGCAGAGGTCGGAGAGCATCACGGAGAGCAGAAAGCCGGTGACGCCGAGATGCATCCATTTGATGAAGATGACATTGAACAAAAACAGCGAAAACGTACACAGGATGCCGTCCGCGGCATAGAGCTTGACGAAATTGCGCGCGCGGGCAAACTGCGTCGAGAGCTGGCGGAAGCAGGAGATGATGATATATCCCACAAGCAGCGGCACAAACGCCCGGATGTCGCGGTAAAGCAGCAGCAGCGGCGACAGCAGGACAAATCCGCCGGCACCCGCGAGCAGCACCATGACAGCATTGGAAAAGACCGCCTGCCGTTCGTAGTTTTTGTCGAGCCCGTAGCGGATGATCGCGTCGGTGATCGAAAAGCTCACGACCGGAATCAGCAGATTCGCACACATTTCGAGGATTTCCTTCGTATTGAATGCGCCTGCATCTTCAAGATTCGCTGTATAAAGACGTGTCAGCAAAAACGCAACAATCTTGGAGCCGATGTTGCCGATTGCGAACACCGCGGTATTCACCGCAAGGGTTTTGTATTTATTCATTCGCACACGTCCATAAATATGATATACATGATTATTATAGCAAATTTTTTTGCTTTCGTCAACAGGTTTCCGGTCGGATTTTGGAATTTCGTGCAGAAAGCGCCCCTCCTTGTGCATTTCTCATGCAGGAGAGGCGCGTTTTCCTGTGTATGCGGAATGCGGTCACGCCGAACCGAGCAGAATCGGCTGGAGCTGTTCGCCCCGCAGCGCTGCCGCAACCGCCTCGGGCAGCAGGGTATAATCCGCGACGAGCGAATGCGGCTTTTTCTGCGGGTCATCCTGCCCGAACGGCACAAAATAATAATGCCGGCGGTTCAGCAGATCGCCGAGATTCCGGGCGGAGCCGGAGAGGCCGTCGTTCGTCGAGATGCAGATGATCACGGGCTTTCCGCCGCGCAGATGCGACTTCACCGCCATCGGAACGGTGCCGTCCGTGATGCCGTTTGCGAGCTTTCCGAGCAGATTCCCGGTACACGGGCAAACGACCAGCGCGTCGGTCAGATTTTTCGGGCCGATCGGCTCTGCCTGCTGAATCGTGCGAATCAGGGTGCCGCCGCCGAGCGCGGTCAGCGGCTCAAGGAATTGCTCCGGCGCACCGAAGCGCGTTTTCAGCTCCGCAAAGTGCTCGGAGACGATCGGGAGCAGGGCAGCGCCCGCCTTCGCGCATTCCTCCGCCGCATGCATGGCGCGGGCTGCGTTGCAGAATGACCCGCAGAGTGCAAACCCAAGCCGGCATCCTTGCAGATCAGCCATCGCAGCAGCCCCCTTCCGCGAGCAGCTCCCGGACGGTCTGTGCGACGATCTCTCCCGCCGATACCGGAGACATCTTCCCCGGCAGCGACAGCGCCCAGATCACCTGCACGCCGAGCTCGGATGCGGCTTCAAAGTCAACCCCGGATGGCAGCGGAGACCGGTTCCGTCCGGCGCCAGAGCTTCAGCCGCCCGCGCCTGCCGCATTCCGCAATGCAGCCAAGCCGCTGAAGCAGCGAGACAAAGAGCCGCATCTGCATCTCCTGCTGATGCAGCACGGCACAGAGCTCCGGGACGGTGAATTCCGCGGGGAGCCCGTCGGGCAGCAGCGCAGCATAGTCCTCCGGCGATTCGAGCATCCAGAGCGCCTGCAATTCCAGCGGCATGCGATCGAGCTTATATTTCCGCCCGCGCTTGCCTGCGACGGAATACTCCGCGAGCGCAACTCCGCAGACCGCGGCGCGGAAATTCGGGTGCAGCATATAATCCCGGAGCGTGTAGAGCTCCCGCATCGCCGAATAGACCGATTCATGCTTGGGCGATTTCCGCTTCGAGCACAGCTCGCCGTTTTCATCGACGCGCAGCAGCCATTTTTCCTGCGCAACCGGATGCACGACCGTCACGGGGCAGAGCGGGAGGAAGGCGTCGAGCTTTGGCTTCAGGCGGGAGAGACCGCGGGTCTGCACCTCGACGACGCCCTCCTCGGTGACAGCATCCGCGACGAAGCTGCCGAGCGGGCGCTCATGCGTTTCAGGATCCGGCGCAAAGTAATATTTCAGCGCAAGATGCAGCGTTTTCTCGCCGAGCGTCCCGATGCCCTTTCCGCCGGCATCGCGCTCCGCGGCAGCGATCGCCGCAGCAAAATCATCCATAATATCCTCCGAAAAAAAGCACAGTGCCGCGAAAGCACTGTGCTTTTTGAAAATACCGATTACTCCTTGACACCGCCGGCAGCGACACCGCCGATGATGAATCTGGAAAGGAGAATGTAAACCAAAGCAACCGGAATAATCGAGAAGAAAATCGCGAAGTTGACCGCGCCGTGGTCTATCTGGTTTCTAACACTTGAAACACTGTTCACCATGATCGGCAGGGTTTGCTTCTTGACATCAGAGCCGACAGCCAGCACGAGGCTCTGCGTGTAGTAATCGTTCCACTTTGAAATGAAAGCGAAGATTGCCTGCACGGCGAATGCCGGCTTCATCATCGGAATCGAGATCGTCAGGAAGGTACGGAACTCACTCGCGCCGTCGATACGGGACGCCTCAATGATATCAAGCGGGAAGGATGACAGCAAATATTGTCGCATGAAGAAGACGACAGCCGGCGGTGCAATGGAAGGCAAAATCAGTAGTGCATACTTTCCTTGCAAATGGAATTTTTCCATCAGGCTTATAAAACCGACTGCTGTGACCTGTGTCGGAATCATCATAACAGCGATGATAAAGACAAATGCCGGGGTCTTGAGCTTGAAATCATAAACTACCAGACCGTAAGCAGTCAAAGCAGCAAAGAAAACCGTCAGAGCCGCACAGCAGCCCGCAATAATCAAAGAATTGCGAAGACCGTACCACGGCAGATAAGACTTGCTGAAAGTTTCATCCGTTGTCAGCGTCTTATAGTTCTTAAAGAAATACGACCCCGGAATCAGAGTGAATTTGGATGTTTGCGAGCTCTCCAGTGTAGACGAAACGAACAGGATCCACAGCGGAGCCAGGCAGATGATAGTGAGAATTACGAGAACAATGTAAATCAGAACCGATTTGATTATCACCTTACGCTGATAACCGCCCTTATCGGTATCATATGTAATTTTGCTCATATGCTGAATCCGCCTCCTTTCGCTCTGCGCTTTGCTTCCTTCATGGCTTCCTTGCGCTTTCTGTTCTTTTCGATGGCATCCTTATCGCGCTGGACATAGAAGACCAGAGCGCCGAGTATAGAAGTAATAAAGAACAGAATAACGGAAGCAGCACCGGCAACACCATACATCATGTCATTTTCGGTGCCCTTGAATTTTTCATAGATAAAGCAAGCAACAGTTTTGATATATTCGTTGTTAACATGGCCGTTATTATTGCCGCTCAGCATAAACGGGATGTCGAACATCTGGAGACCGCCGATCATAGAGGTCAGCAGCGTGTAGACCATGATGGTCTTCAGCAGCGGGAAGGTGATCCGCCAGAAGGTCTGGCTCGAATTTGCGCCGTCGATCTCGGCAGCCTCAAAGAGTGACTCATTGATACCCTGAATACCGGACATCAGCATGATCATGGTATTGCCGAACCACATCCAGATCTGGATGAACATAACAAGGATACGGGCTCGCCAGACGTCAGCAGGACCTAACCACAAGGAAGCATTCTTAGGGTCAATAATCGTATTCAGAACACCGTACTCGCCGCCGAACAGCGTATAGAACAGAGCTGCAACAGAAGCAGCGGTAATAATGTTCGGAAGATACATGACGACCTTGAAAAATCCCTTGCCGGGCATCTTGACGCGCATATCAGTGAACCACACTGCAAGCAGCAGGGACAGTGAGATCTGCGGCAGGAAGTTGCCGACCCAGATGATAACGGTGTTTTTCAGAGAATCCAGAAACTGCTCGTGATTGGCTCCGCTCTTGTAGAGGATGTTCTTGTAACTCGCCAATCCAACCCAGTCCCTCTGTGACTCATGCCTAGCAATTACTCCAGGGCCCAGACCGTTACCCTTGAATGAGACAATGAATGTATCGACCAGCGGATAAAGCATGAATATGAAGTATATAACAAAGAACGGCAATATAAAAATATAGCCGTATTTTGCATAGCTCACAGATTTAATCCGCCTTTGTGCAGCAGTAGCCATTCAACACACCCTTTCAAGAAAAAATTAGTGAAAATCACATTAGCGGAAGAAAATATACACCTATTGGGCATAAAGCCCAATAGGTATATATTCGGTTATGATGTTTTTCGGATTCACATTGACTGCAAACCCTTTATTCGGAACTCAGAATCAGCTTACTGCGAGGTCCGGAACATTCGCCTTGACGTCCTTCTTGAAGCCGTCGATTGCCTCATCAGTGGAGCTGTAAGCGCCCTGGACGTACTTGGAAATGTTGTCGCTGAAGTACTTCTTCAGGACAGAGTCATAACGGGTGACATTGTCCATCTTGATGTTTGCAGCTGCTTCATAGAAGATGCCGTACTGATCCTGGCCGCCGATGTAAGCGTTCTTGTTGGTACCAGCATCAACGATAGCCTTCATAGCTGCCGGGCTGTTGACGAAGTCGCCGGAGTACTCAGCATACTTTCTCATAGTCTCTGCATTGATGGTGAAGAACTCAACGAAGTCGTGTGCGATTTCACCGCTGTTTGCCTTCGGGGAGAGAGCGAGCCAAGAGCCGCCCCATGCCCAGCCGGACGGGCCCTGAGTGAATGCCCAGTTGGAGCCGAACGGGCCGTCAACAGTCCACTCGGTAGCGTCATCTTCAGTCTTGGTGTTGCCCTCGAGGCTGCTCAGAGTACCGTTCTTGCCGAAGCACCATGTGCACTGGAAGATACCCATGGTCTCGCCGTTCTGGACTGCCTTGTCCCAGGTCTTCCACTGTTCTGCCTTGGTGACATAGCCCTTGTCATAGTACTCCTTTGCAAGGTCTGCATACTCCTTGCAGTAGTCGTCGATGACGAGGTTGTAGGAATCATCAGCCCATGCGGAAGTACGCTTGTAGGACCAAACCTGCCACAGGCCGCCGAGGGTATCGACCATAGCCATGTTCTTCTGCTCTTTCACCTTAGCTGCGGATTCGGTGAAGACTTCCCAGTTGTCAACATACTGCTGGAACTCTTCCGGAGTCTTTGCGCCGAAGACTTCCTCAGCGATGTCGGTTCTGTAAACATAGCCGCCCGGAGTTGCCTGCCAAGAGGAACCCTTGATGACGCCTGCATCGTTGGTGCCGATCTTCTTAACATACTCATAGCCGTTATCAAAGTCTGCCTCTGCGAAACCGAGGTCAGTCAGCGGAGCAGTCAGATCATCCTTGTCGATGTAGTCCTTGATCCAGTCTGCTTCGAGAACGAACAGGTCAACGTCCTTGCCGGAGTTGAAGTATGTCGGATACTGGTCGCGAGCTTCCTCGCCGCCGCCGCCAACCTTCTCGAATACGAGGTTGTCGGTAGTGTAGCCCTTGTCATTGTTGTCTGCGAAAACCTTGAACATGTTGTTCAGGTCATCACCGGTCCAGCACAGAACGGTGAGCTTGTCATCGGTGCTGGCAACCTTGTTGTCCGGACGCTCTACAGGAGTGTCAGCGGTGGAGCTTTCGCCACCCTCTTCGCCGGTGGAGCTGTCGCCGCCCTCAGCGCTGGATTCTGCGGTGCTGGAGCTGCCTGCGTCTGCAGTGCTGCTGGAGCTGGAGTCATCGCCGCAAGCTACAAAAGCGGACGATGCGATTGCCAGAGTAGCAATCAGAGCCAGGGACTTCTTAAGCTTGTTCATTGTAAGTTTCCTCCTTCATTTTGCTGCGAAGAATGATTTGCTGCGTTCGCAGCTTTGAAATTGTGTACCTGCATTTGGTGCAGGCGTGGAATTTCGCTGCGTTTTGCGCAGCCTTCGGGAACAAATCTCGCGAATGATGCGGTTTATTCCTGATGCAACATGAGCTTTGCTTTGCCTGCCTTCTGGTGTCAGGCTTCCGTCGGGCATGCTCACATCGTCCATGTTTTCATACTGTAAATATACACGAAAAACCGCCAAAAGTCAATGCTAATCATCAATTCGTCATCTTATTTGTAGAATATGACAAATCCCCAGAACATTTTAGACCATATTTTATTGAATATTTGGTTTTTGAAATGTTTTTTTAATGCTTTTTTTCGAGTTTATTACAATTCGGTTACAAAGAGTACCCTAATTCTTACAAAATGGGATTCGTGTTTTCAGGCGCTGCAACCCGCCTGACGCCTGCATTTTCACCGTTTTCGGTGCAAAATGCGAAATTTGTTCTTTGTAATCGGTTTCGCGGGGGTTCCTGTCCCCGCTCCCTCTTGACCTTTTCCCGGATCTGTTGTATCATATATATAGTATAGTAAGGGAGGATACTGTTATGGCACACTTTCCGTTTTCCGAGCGGCCGCATCTGCTCGTCCTGACCTGCACGCATGTGCTTGAGGGCGCGGACGTCACGCTCTGCTGTCATCATTTCAGCGACAATGCGTGGGAATTCGTCTGCGGCGAAGCCCATACCGAGGAGGACGCGATCGTCCTCAGCATCGGCGAGCTCTGCGAGATGGACCCGACGCTGCATCTGCTCTCCGATCTGCCCGTCGGCGCCTGTGCCGTGCGCAAAAACCGCGCCTATGCATGGCAGACCGGCAGAATTGCCGGCGAGGACTTCTATCCCGCCGCAGAATCGAGGATGTGATCCTCCACATAGAGCCAGTCCGCGAGCACATATTCGATATATTGGCCGCTGAGTTCATCGACCAGCGTCAGCTCGTAGAAATTCGTGAAGCCGCCAATGCGCTCCCGGATATCCAGAATCGCATCCGCCTGTGCCTCGTGCATCCCCGGAATCGCAAGAAGCTCCTCCCGCGTCACGCTGTTCATCTCAAAGGGACCCTGCGGCGCGGGAGCTGTTGTATTTTGCGGATACTCCGGCGCTGCCGATGTTGCCGCCGGGACAGTCTGCACCGGCGGGAGCTCGCCCGGAATTTCAAATTCCGCCATGATCGCGTCCATCCGCGCCTCGCCGATGCCGCTGACGCGCAACAGGTCTGTCCTGCGGGTAAAGCCGCCGCAGGCCTCGCGCTCTGCGATGACCGCAGCCGCCAGCTCGCTCCCGATTCCCGGCACGCGCATCAGCTCCTCGGCCGTCGCCGTGTTCAGGTCACGGTTCAGCGGCGCAGTTTCCGTCGCTGAGGCGGTTGTCTCGGTCTGCGTCTCCGAAGTCTCCGTCACGGTGATTTCGGTCACCTGCATCGTCCGGTTTTCCTCCGCCTGATACAGCACCGCGGATTCCGGCTCCGGTTCCGGCTCCTGCCGATCGAATACAGCGACCGCGGCCGCCGCCAGAACAGCCAGAAAGGCGGACGCGAAAAAGAGCACGTTCCATAAACGCTGCTTCATTTCCGGCACCCGCCTTCCGTGTGAATTTTGTTTGATCCGGCGGATTTCCCCGCGATTCGCCGCCAAATTTTCCGTCTCCGCTGCCATCCCCGCCCGGCTTGGAAGCCAGATCGAGAATCAGCGCGTCTTTTCGTACCTTTTGCAGAAGCTCCCTGTCCAGAATCTGCGCCGGCACCGTATTGAGAATCAGGGTGAATGCCGGCAGCTCCTGCTCCAGCGCCGAGATAAAGATGCCCCGGCAGCCGCTGCCTTCGCTCCGCGCAAGGCCGCGAGCGGAAACCGCCCCGCGGAGGGCAGAGGTATCTGCGATGCATTGATCATGGGGCTCCGCCCCAAACCCCGCCAAAGGGACATTGTCCCTTTGGAAACCCGCTTCTGCTCCGCGTCATCCCCTTGTAAAGGGGCTGACGCGGAGCAGCAACGGGAGTCCAGAGGGATAGTATCCCTCTGGCAGGGGTGTGGGGGCAGCGCCCCCACGATCAATCCGCCGGAGGCACCTCTGCCCCCCCGCTGAGCGTCAGTCGCGCCAGCGGCGGCGGAAGGCAAGGCAGGTGACGTTTTCTGCCTTTTTGAACTGTTTTGAGAAATAGCTCTGGTCATTGAATCCGCAGAGGGTCGAAATCTCCTCGACGGACTTATCCGTAAACCGGAGCAGGCGCTTTGCATAATTGATGCGCAGTCCGATAATATGCTGGAAAATCGTCTCGCCGTAGGCGCGCTTGAATTCCCGCGTCAGATAATATTTGCTGATATCGAAGCGCTTTGCGAGCTCATCGAGGCGGATATCGGAGGTAAAGTTTGCGTCAATATGCGCCAGAACGGTCTTGAGCTTTGCCTGAAGCGCGGAATCGGTCTCCTCGGAGATGCTGTTCACGGTCAGCAGGGTCGTCAGCAGATTGACCAGCAGCCCGGAGGTCAGCACCTCGGTATCCGCATAGGTCTCGGCATTGAGCCGCATCAGCTCCTGAAGCAGCGACACGAATTTCAGCGTCGAGACCGGATGAAACACCGGCGGAAGCTGCGCGGTGAACAATTTATAGTATTCCTCGGTCGTGCAGCCGTTGAAATGCACCCAGAGAAGCTCCCACGGCTGCTGTGCATCGCTCTGATAGGAATGCGGAGCGCGGCAGTCGATGAAGAAGCAGTCGCCGGCGCCGAGCCGCCGGAGCTGGCCGTCATAATTGAGGCTGCCCTTGCCGTCGAGCACAACGGCAAACAGGAACGACTGGAGATTCTGCCGGCTGGTATGGTGGCTGTCGCCCGCCTTCAGGTGGCCGCACTCCTGCAAATAGAAAAAGGCGCGGCGCGCAACGGCGCTCGGTGTTTTCATGATTCTGCTGTCGAGCGGATTCGGGACATGCTCTGCTGTATGCTGCGGCATGGTTCATTCCTCCTATTTTGTCTGATTTCCGGGTGGTCCGGTTACTCCGGTTTTATTATAAACCTTTTTCCGACAAGTTTCAATCCGCTTTTTAGTAGAATCTTGCGTGCAATTTTTGTGCAATTTGCAACAATGCCATAAAATCGGCGAGGATTTCCGGAAAAAGTACGCAAATCATCAAGCGGGGCTTATATTTTTCTGCTATAATACAATCAGCAGTGGAGGAACCGGCATGCGGCGCGCAGCATCCCGCCGCCCTGCGGAAAAGAGGCGGATACTATGAAGGATTTTTATATTTTCACGGAATCGCTCTGCTACATTGAGGAACGGCTCAGTGATGCGCTGACGCAGGAGGATATTGCGCAGCACTGCGGCTGCTCGGTCTCGGCGCTGCAGAAGACATGGAAATACTGCACGCGCCTCGGCGTGATGCACTATGTACGGAGGCGCAGGCTGACCCGCGCGGCGCGGGACATTGCAGAGGGCGCTTCTGTTCTGGACACGGCAGTCAAATACAATTACGGCTCGAACGAGGCCTTTACCCGCGCATTCCGCGCCTTCTGGGGGATTCTCCCCTCGGAATTTGCAAAGAGCCGCAGCTTTACCGGACTGTATCCGCGCATGGAGATCAACCATATGAACGGAGGGCTTTTTATGAGAGTACGGTTTGATTTAACGGAGCTGTTTGACCGGCTTCAGGATAAAAAGGGAACCTATGTTGTGTGCTTCGACATCCGCAATCTGATGGGCATTAACGCTGTCAGCAGAGCGCTCGGGGATGAGGTCATCCGGGCGGCAGCCGCGCGGATCGACAGCAAACTGCAGGAGGGCATGTTCGCATTCCGCATCGGCGGAGACGAGTTCGCGGTCGTGACCGGCTTCACGGACATCGAGGCGGCACGGCGCTTTGAGGAGAGCGTCACCGCCGGGAACAGCGAGACTGTTTCGGCGGAGGGAGAATCTGCGCCGGTTTACCTGCACAGCGGCATCATGCTCTATCAGACGCCGGATGCGGATTTCTACGAGACATTCGAGCAGTCGGTTATCAGGAAGTGACGGGGCAGACAATATCTCAATCTTTATCCATAAGCAAAGAGCCGCACTGCATCGCGCAGTGCGGCCTTTTGTTACAGATTCAGAAGCTGCTGCTTTTTTCTTTCGTATTCCTCCGGCGTGATTGCGCCCTGATCGAGCAGCGCCTTGTATTTCGCCAGCTCATCCGCAGGGGTCGGCTGCGGCGGCAGAACCGCGGACGGCGCGGCAGCCGGCTTCGATTCCGATTTCGCCATGATCAGCGCGATCGCCCAGCCGATAACGGCCGTGCCAAACAGCGCATTGATCCACGCGATCGCGGCGGTATTCGGGTGCTCCGCCTTCCGCGCAATCCGCGTCGGGTACATAATCAGCGGAATCAGCAGCGCAAGAACAATGCCGGCAATCGAAAAGATAAGCTGATCCGAATACCGCTCATAATACTCCGAACGGAACTCGCTTTTGCTCGTATCAGGCAGCTTTTTGTAGTAGCTCGCTTCCTTTTCCCACATCCGCTTTTCTGCTGAGGTAGCTGCGCGCAGCGCATTGCGCTCTGCTTCCAGTCTTTTGGATTCATTTTCAAGCGAACTGCTTTTGGAATGACAAATCATATAAGCATCGTCAGCAATGCTGTGCGCCTTGACGACCGTCGTACCGAGCGAAACCAGTGAGCAGCCGAGCGCGGCACAGCTCATGATGATGCAGAATTTGCGGAACAACGGGTCTTTTCCGGTGCTGCGCGAGACCCCGTAGGCATTTTCGTCCGGGGCGGGGTCTGCTTTTTTCTTCGATAACTTGAATCCGAGGATCAGCAGGCACACCCCGAACGCCAGCACGCCGAGCCGCGTCAGAATGAGAATCAGCGGGAGATCGCCCTCGTAAATTTTCGTTAAATCCACATGGCTGCCGGGAACATCGAACATGATGCTTATCCTCCGTTTCTGTTTGATTCCGTCTCCGGACAAATAAAGAAAAATGCGCTGTATTCCGAGCCGGACACAGCGCATTGACCGTCATTGTTTCATCAGCTTGCCTTGTTCAGCAGCTTCATGAGCTGAGACTTCTTTCTGGCAGCGTTGTTCTTGTGCAGAATGCCCTTTGCGCATGCCTGATCGACACGCTTGATCGCATAGCGGATCACGGCGACGCGGTCGGTTCCGCCGACATATGCCTTCTTGATCGCGGTCTTCAGTGCGGAACGGGTTGCCTTGTTGCGGGCAGCACGGAGTTTGTTGGTCTTGTCTCTCTTTTCAGGTGTCGGGCGCTTCTTCGGCCCGGTGTTCTTTGCATTTGCCATTGTCTGGTACTCCTTTTCTTGTCTGCGCGATTTGCAGAGTTTCAGAATAATTCCGGAAAAGCGGCATACAGTAAATACAGGACAGTTATGGCGGGACTGCCCTGCCCGCGGGTGGGGACCGCATACATGGTACATGCTGCCAAACCAAGTATTATTATACCAGTTCCCGCACAAAATTGCAATAGGGCAAAATGCGGAATTTTGCCGCAAATGCGCGGATGCATTCAGCAAAATGCACAACCGCGGCAGAAAAGGAGGAGTCACCTTGCAGCATCGGACAGACCTTGCGCTGGAGCGGACGGCAGCCCTGCCGCCACAGGAGGGCATCTGCATCCGCAGACGCGGGCGCTGCTTTCAGATCACGGAGATCGAGATTGATTCGGACGAGCACGGCGCGGCGATCGGCAGGGGCAGGGGGCGGTATCTGACGCTTGAGAGCCCGCAGCTCCGGCACGCTGCGCCGCTGCTGGAATCGCAGACGGAGGAGCTCGCGGACGAGCTGCGGGGATTTCTCCCCGAAAAGGGCGCGGTGCTGGTCGCGGGGCTCGGCAATGCCGATATCACGCCGGATGCGCTCGGCCCGCAGACCGCAGGGCGCGTCCTCGCGACGCGGCACCTGCGGCGGGAGCTCGCCGAAAACGACCCGGATACGAGCTTTCTGCGGGCGCTGCGGCCGGTGAGCGTGCTGGCAAACGGTGTCCTCGGGCAGACCGGAATCGAAACCGCGGAGCTGATCGCGGCGCTGCGGGAGACCGTTCAGCCCGCCTGCATCGTCGCGATCGACGCGCTTGCCTGCTCCGATCTGAACCGCCTCGGAACGACCGTTCAGATTTCCGATGCGGGAATCGCGCCGGGCAGCGGCGTCCGGAACAGCCGGACGGAGCTGAGCCGGAACACGCTCGGCATCCCGGTCATCGGCATCGGCGTCCCGACGGTCGTCGATCTGCACACAATCGTGAAGCAGGCGGCGGGACATGCGCCCGAGGGGCTGCAATCCGTGCCGAATCTCATGGTGACGCCGCGCGATATCGACCGGTTTTTGCATCACGCTGCGCGGCTGATTGCCTGTGCGCTGAATCTTGCGCTGCACCCGCAGCTCAGCTTTGCGGATGCGGAATCGCTGTAAGGAGGAAAACAACGTGCTGACGAGTCTTTTGCGCGTTCTGGTTATTTATCCGATCGTCGTGTTCGGCATCCGGCTGATGGGCAAGCGGCAGATCGGCGAGCTCCAGCCGACGGAGCTGGTTGTGACGATTCTGATTTCCAACATCGCGACGCTGCCGCTGGAGGATCAGAATTTGCCGCTGCTGATGGGAATTGTGCCGATGCTGGTGCTGATCTGCTTCGAGGTGCTGATGTCGTGGGGCGTGCTGCGGAGCCGGAAGCTCCGGCATCTGCTTTCCGGCGCGCCGCAGATCATCATTCGCGACGGCGTAATTGACCAGAAAAAGCTCACAGATCTGCGCTTTTCGCTCGATGACCTGATGACGGCGCTGCGCGCACTCGGCATCTTCGATGTGACTGAGGTGCAGCTTGCGATCGTCGAGACGAACGGGCAGGTCTCCGCCTATCAGAAGGCGCGGGCGCGGACGGTGACCTGCGCCGACCTCCGTGTGCCGGTGCAGGACCGCCAGCCGCCGGAGGTTCTGGTCGCGGACGGCTGCATCAGCGCAGAGGGCATGCAGGCGGCGGGCTGCTCGGAGGACCGCTTGCAGCGCATCCTCCGGCACAATGAGCTGACGCCGGAGCAGGTGTTTCTGCTGACCGCCGACAAAAGCGGCGTCCGCTGCCTGATCCGGAAGGAGGCGGCCGTATGAGGGACATGCTGCGAAACACGCGAATGCGCATTGCGATCTGCCTGCTGACTGCGATCATTCTGATGTGCTTCTGGTCGGCGATTCAGGTGCGGAAAAGCTGCGACCGGCTGCTGAAATGCACAGACGCGGCAATTTATGCCGCAGATACGCTGCACAAGGAGAATCTCGCGGGGGAGCTCGGCGCGATCGTCCGCCGCTGGAAAAAGGACAGCCCGCTGCTGCATCTGTTCGTCCCCGCGCAGCCGCTGACCGATCTGAATGAGGCGATTCTGCGGCTGGAGGCACTGGATGCCGCCGACAGCGACGAGCTGACCGCGGAGCTCTGCGCGGTGCGCGCCGATCTGCTCTGGATCAGAGGGCATGAGCTGACCGTGTTCTGAGCCCGTTTTATGCCCCGGAAGGCGGTTTTATGGGAGTGGCTTTTTCAGGGAGTTTTTCGAGATAATAATCGGAGCTGTCTCTAAAGTTTTTGGTCGAGCTTTTTTCAAAAAGCTCGCGGAGTCCAGAGGCAGAGCCTCTGGTCGCTGCCCGCAGGCAGCGAAACTCCCCTAG
>JAFUAD010000050.1 GCA_017460835.1 Oscillospiraceae bacterium | reverse complement strand
TCTCAGCCGAATATTTTGGCACGCTTGGGCGTGCAGCCGGCGCGGAGCCCGCGCTGGCGATTCGCTTCGCACCATAATGAGCGAAGGCGGGTTTCTTTTCTCAGCCGAATATTTTGGCACGCTTGGGCGTGCAGCCGGCGGGGAGCCCCGCTGCCGATACAGCTAAGCGCTGTCTGAGCGAACTGTTCTATATAGACATTCATCTCGCCTGTCGGCTTTTTGGTCTGAAACCGCTTGCCGACAGGCGAGATGAAATCTCAAACATTGCAGAACAAATGATAAAATACAACAAAGCCCCTCAAGAATCCGGATACAGCCCCCCAATGCCGCGGCCGGATTCCAACGACTGAACCGCGATCTCACCGTCCGGCCTGATCCGCAGCAGTTGATTCCTGCCCGTCTCGGCTCCCGGCGGCACCTCCCCGGCTCCCGGCACAAGCAGCAGCCTGCACCGATCCTCCGCCTCCGGCGCCCCGCCGTAGCGGATCACCGCATCCGCTTCATACATGGCCTCATCCTTTGCCCGGCAGGCGATGACCGCGGCGCTGCCCCGATCCACACGCAGAACACCGTCATCTACGGTCAGCGTCAGCCGCCCGAGCTGCAAGCGGAATGCCCGGTCGCCCGCCGCCTCCGGAATCACCCCGCAGACGCGTCCGCCTTCCCGCCATACCGTCGAATCCCGCAAAATCACACGCGAAACATCCACAGTCTCCAGCTCCTTCTGATATGCCGCGGCAGTCCGCCCGGTGCAGATCAGCGCATCGAGCCGGTCGATCCCGTATTCCGAGAGATATGCGCGCACAAACTGCGGATTTTTCACATCATTGCTGAGATCCGCCGCGACGGTTCTCCCGCCGGAGGAAATGACCAGCACCGCCTCCTGCTTTCTGCCGAGCACCGCGACCCGCAGCTCCCGCGCAGCACGCAGCTTTGCGATTCCGTTCACCGTGCCGAGCAGTACCGCGGATGCCAGCAGCGCCGCGCCGAATGCCCGCGGCCTTGCGCGGAGAATCAGCAGCAGCAGAAATACACCGGCACACAGCAGAACCGCGCCCCGCACAGCCGGCGACGAGACCGTAATATGCGAGAACGGCAGCCTTGCGAATGCGTCCGCAAGCGTGCGGACAATCCGGCAGAGCAGCCCGCCGAGCGGAAGCAGCCCCGCAGTCAGGCCGCCGCTCAGCAGGACGGAAAATCCGAGATACAGCGCCGCAACCGAAAACGGCAGAATGATGACATTGCAGATCGGCGCGATCAGCGAGGACTCGCCGCAGAGCAGCACTGAAGCGGGGAATACCGCGGCGGAGACCGTGATCAGGGACAGCGCCGTATGCTGTCCGCCCTTTACGCCGCAGCGATGAACAAGGTACGGCGCTGCAATCCCGATGCCGAATACGCCGGAAACCGACAGCCAGAAACTCACCGAGCCGATGACATACGGAGAGAGCGCGGTAAACAAAAACACTGTGATGCAGAGGGAACGCAGCGCGTCGCCCCTGCGCCCGAACAGTGCCGCAGAGCGGGTGATCAGCAGCATGCACGCCGCGCGGTGTACCGAAAATGACGCATCGACAAGCAGCAGAAACAGCCCGATCGCCGGAAGCAGGAGCAAAAACTGTCCCCGGCGGGATACATGCAGCAGCCGGAAAAGCCATGTCAGCACCGCGCAGAAAAATACAAGATGCAGCCCCGAAACCGCCGTAATATGGCCGATTCCGGTGCGGTAAAGCGCCTGCTTATCCGCGGGATTCAGCTCGGTTTTGTCCCCGAACAGCATCGCACAGAGCAGCGCGGCATCCGCCTCCGGGAGCCGCATCCGAATGGTCTCCGTGATGCGGGCGCGGTAATTCTGCACGGCTCTGCGCAGCGAAAAGCCGGTGTCCGCCTGCACAGCGATCAGCTCGGCGCTGTAAATCCGCAGATACCGCCCCTGCCCCGCCTGATACTGTGCCGTATGAAACCGGTAATCCGGCTCAATGCGGCTGAGCGCCGCGGAGAGCGTCACGCGGTCGCCGGTTTTCAGCTCAGGCGTCCTGCTGTCCGCATACCAGTCGATCGAAATGCGCTTCCCGCAGAGCTCCGTCCGGAGCGTATAGCAGGCGCGGTCGCTGTCGATGATGCGCGTGTCGGTGATCTCCCCGGTGAGCGGCACGGTTTGCCCGTCCAGCCCGCAGAGCGGCCGCCTGACCGTCAGATCGTAGCGGAGCCACGCGAGCATGCCGAGGGATGCCCCGAGAAGAATCAGCGTCAGCTCCGGCTTCCGGCGGCGGTGCAGCAGAACCGCACCCAGAATCACCTCAAAGCAAACCGCCGGAAGCGTAATATGCAAAAAAGCCGACAGCAGGCCTGCAATCCAGCTCAGCGCGAAGCATTCCGCGCCGAACAGACAAGCCCTGCTGCCGGCTGTTTCCGTCGGTGCAGATACTACTTGCGCTTTCTGATCCGGTCTCACGCGCCCTGATCGGCAGACCAGCCCATTGTCTGACCTGCGAGCAGGTGAAAATGCAGATGCGGAACGGTTTGTCCGGCATCCTCACCGCAGTTTGTGATGACACGGAAGCCCTTTGTGAGCCCCTGCTCAGCGGCGTATTTTGCGATCGCGGTGAAGATTTTTCCGACGATCTCCGCGTTCTCCTCTGTAATCGCAGAGGCTCCGGAAATGTGCTGCTTCGGGATAAACAGCACATGTACCGGCGCGATCGGGTTGATGTCCTTGAAGGCATAGACGTACTCGTCCTCATAAACCTTCGTGCTCGGAATCTCTCCGGCAATGATCTTGCAGAATAAGCAATCCATAATTCACGCTTCCTTTCGCTGTATGTTATGCGTTGAGCTGTTCTTTGACGATGGCGGCGAGCATACTCAGGGCTGCATCGACCTTTGTGCTGTCGCCGATTCCGCCCATTGCACTGTCGGGCTTGCCGCCGCCCTTTCCGCCTGTTGCAGCGGCGGTCTGACGGATGATATTTCCGGCATGCGCGCCCTTTGCGGCTGCGGATTTCGAGCAGACGCAGTAGAGGTTGCCGCCTGCCCCGCTGACGCCCGCGAGCAGGGCGATGACATCGCTTTCCTTGTCGCGGATCTGGTCGCCGAGCTTGCGCAGCATATCGGGCTTTACATCGCTGAGCTTTGCGGTGACGACCTTCATCCCGCCGATCTCCTCGGCGCCGGTGAACAGATCGGCAAGCTGGCTGTTTGCGATTTTCTGGTTGAGTTTTTCGATTTCACGGGTTTTCTCGCGCAGCTCATTGGAGAGCGCGGCGCATTTCTCCGGCAGCTCTGCCGGGTTCGCGAGCTTCAGTGCTCTTGCGGCATCGGCGAAGGTCTGCTCGGTCTGTGCGATGAGCTTCAGCACATTTGCACCGGTCAGCAGCTCGATTCTGCGGACGCCCGCCGCGACCGAGCTCTCGGAGACGATCTTGCAGAGCCCGATCTGTGCGGTGTTGGAAACATGCGTACCGCCGCAGAATTCGATCGAATCGCTGCCCGCGGTCACGACGCGTACCACATCGCCGTACTTTTCTCCGAACAACGCCATCGCGCCGAGCTTTTTTGCATCCTCGATCGGCATTTCCTGTGTCGTGACGGGCTCTGCGCCGAGAATTGCGGCATTGATCTTCTGCTCGACCTTTGCGAGCTCCTCTGCGGAGACGCCGGAGAAGTGAGAGAAGTCAAAGCGGCAGCGGTCTGCATCGACAAGCTGGCCTGCCTGATGCACATGATCGCCCAGAACGGAGCGGAGCGCCGCCTGAAGCAGGTGCGCTGCGGTGTGGTTGCGCATGACTGCGTGCCGGCGGTCTGCGTCGATCGCCGCAGTGACGGTATCGCCGACGCGCAGCGTGCCGAGCTCCAGCGTGCCCATGTGCAGGAAATGTCCGTCGCCGTCCTTGCGGGTATCGGCAACGGCGAAGGTCACCTCTGCCTCGCCCTCTGCATAGACGGCAATTTCGCCGGTGTCGCCGACCTGTCCGCCGCTCTCGGCATAGAACGGGGTGCGGTCGAGCACGATGACGGCATCCTTGCCGGCCTCCAGTGTCTCAACAGCCTGCCCGTCACAGAGAATCGCGAGCACGGATGCGCTTTCGGATTCGGAGGTATAACCGGTAAATTCCGTATTCGGGGTGCCCTTCGGCGCGGTGATGTCGCCGCCCCACGAGGTCTTGACCTTTGAGGCACGGTCGGCGCGCGCACGCTGCTTCTGCTCCTCCATGCAGGCGCGGAAGCCCTCCTCATCAACAGAAATTCCCTGCTCCTCCGCCATTTCTATCGTCAGGTCGATCGGGAAGCCGTAGGTATCGCTCAGGGTAAAGGCGTCCTTTCCGGCGAGAACCGTCTTGCTCTCTGCCTTCAGCGCCGCGATCATATCATTGAGGCGGTCGGTGCCGTTGTCGATCGTCCGCGCAAAGCTCTCCTCCTCGTGGCGGATGATGCGGATAATCAGCTCCTGCTTCTCCTTCAGCTCCGGATACGCCGTCTCATTCTCGCGAATGACGGTCTCCGCGACCTGATACAGGAACGGCTCCTTAATGCCGAGCAGTCTGCCGTGACGGGCAGCGCGGCGCAGCAGGCGCTTTAGGACATAGCCTCTGCCGTCATTTGCCGGGGTGATGCCGTCGCCGACCATGAACACGGTCGAGCGGATGTGGTCAGTGATAACGCGCAGGGAGACGTCCTTCTTTTCGTCAGTGTGATAGGCGATGCCGGCGATTTTGCAGATGTGCTGCATGATATTCTGCACGGTATCGACCTCAAAGAGGTTATCGACGCCCTGCATGACGCAGGCAAGGCGCTCAAGACCCATGCCGGTGTCGATGTTCTTGTGCTTCATCTCGGCATAATTGCCCTTGCCGTCGCTGTCGAACTGCGAGAACACGAGGTTCCAGATCTCGATGATGCGGTCGCAGTCGCTCGCCTGCTCGAAGCTCTCGAAGGGGCCGTATGCCTCGCCGCGGTCAAAGTGAATCTCGGAGCAGGGGCCGCAGGGGCCGGAGCCGTGCTCCCAGAAGTTGTCCGCCTTGCCGAGCCGGATGATCCGGTCGTGCGGAATGCCGATCTCCTTTTCCCAGATCTGCTCCGCCTCGTCGTCGCTCTCAAAAATCGTGATCCAGAGCCGGTCGGCGGGGATCGCAAGCGTGCCGGTCAGGAATTCCCATGCCCAGCCGATCGCCTCGCGCTTGAAATATTCGCCGAACGAGAAATTGCCGAGCATCTCGAAGAAGGTGCCGTGGCGGGCGGTCTTGCCGACGCGCTCGATATCGGGCGTGCGGATGCACTTCTGACATGTGGTGACGCGGACATTCGGCGGAACTGCCTGTCCGAGGAAAAATTTTTTGAGCGGCGCCATGCCGGAGTTGATCAGCAGGAGCGAGTTGTCCCCCTTCGGAATCAGTGAGGCGCTGTCCATGCGGGTATGCCCCTTGCTCTCGAAGAACGAGAGATACTGTTCACGAAGCTGATTTAAGCCTGTCCATTCCATGATTTTCCGTATTTCCTTTCGTTTGGAGAATGTTTGTCTTTCTGCGTGATCGCATAAGCCTACAACTTACAGTATAGCGCAAATCATCCGGTTTGTCAAGGGAAAGACGGCGGTTTTTCGCGTCAGCCCGGGCAGGGCCCGGCTCCGATTCTGCTCCCCGGCAGTTTCTTCCATACATTTTTCTTCCGCTCCCATTGAAATTTCCGACAGTATATGATATAATAGAGAAAAATCTCCCCGAACGGGCGGGAAAGGAGCAGAAAATGGCAAAGAGCAAGCGGAAACCGAATCCGAAAACAAGAAAGCAGAATCAGCAGCGCGCGGCGCAGAGCCGTGCCGAAAAGGATCAGCCGAACAACGGCAGAAACCGTGAGGAAAAGCGCGCACAGGCACAGAGACCGACCCGGAGCACCTCGTCAAAGCCGATGTGGCTGCGGATCATGATTCTCGCAATTCTGGCTGTGATGGTGCTGGGATTTGTGCTGCTTCCGCTGTTGAGATGACCGTGATAAGCCGGTATCTGTCCCGCAGATGCCGGCTTGATTTTTAAGGAGAACCGATATGGCAAAGGCAAAAACCTACTATGAATGCACGGCATGCGGGCAGCAGTATCCGAAGTGGAACGGGCGCTGCACCGCCTGCGGCGCTTGGAATACGATTGAGGAGGCGCTCCCGGAGATCAAGGTTCCGGCGAGGAGCTCCGGCGGGGGCAATGCGCACCGGGCAGCCGATCTCTCCGCGCAGATCCGTGAGCTTTCCGAGATCGGCACAAACGAGGATATCCGCTATGACACCGGCATGTCCGAGCTGAACCGCGTGCTCGGCGGCGGGCTCGTAAAGGGCTCGGTCGTGCTGCTGGGCGGCGAGCCGGGCATCGGCAAAAGTACGATGCTGCTTCAGATCTGCCAGAAGCTCGGCGAGAATCACTCGGTTCTGTATGTCTCCGGCGAGGAATCCGCGCGGCAGATCAAGCTCAGAGCGCAGCGGCTGCATGTCGATACCGAAAATCTCTATATCCTGACGGTCAACGACGCCGAGGCGATCTGCGATACGATCATGCAGTCGGAGCCGGATATCGTGATGATCGACTCGATCCAGACGATGCATCTTTCGGGGCTCGCCTCCGGATCGGGCTCGGTGCCGCAGGTGCGGGAGTGTACGAGCCTGTTCATGCAGACCGCAAAGGCGAAGGAAATCCCGATCTTTCTCGTCGGGCATGTGACGAAGGAGGGCGCGATCGCCGGGCCGAAGGTCATGGAGCATATTGTCGATGTGGTGCTGATTTTCGAGGGCGACCGCTACCAGAGCGTGCGCGTGCTGCGCGCGGTGAAAAACCGCTTCGGCTCGACCAATGAGATCGGCGTGTTCGAGATGAACGACTTGGGGCTCTCGGAGGTCGAGAATCCCTCTGCGATGCTGCTTGAGGGCAGACCGGTCGGGGTCTCCGGAACCTGCGTCTGCTGCATGATGGAGGGCAGCCGGCCGATTCTCGCGGAGATTCAGGCGCTCTGTGCAAAGAGCACGCTCTCGTCGCCGCGCCGGACAGCGACCGGCTTTGACTATAACCGCGTCTATATTCTGCTGGCGGTGCTGGAAAAGCGCATGGGGCTGTATTTCGGCGCGCTGGATGTATACCTGAATATCGTCGGCGGCTTCCGGCTCGATGAGCCCGCGGGCGACCTTGCCGTCGCGCTGTCGCTGTATTCCGCGATGATGGACAAGCCGATCGGCGAGACCGTGATCGCATTCGGCGAGGTGGGCTTAGGCGGCGAGCTGCGCGCCGTATCCAATGCCGCACAGCGCATTCAGGAGGCGGAGCGGCTCGGCTTTACGCTCTGCATCCTCCCCAAGCACACCCTCCGGACGCTCCAGACCGACCGGTATCACATCCGGCTGGCGGGCGTTTCCAATCTGCGCGAGGCATTCCGTGTGCTGGAAGAGCATGCGGGATAATGGTTACATTCCGGTAAATTTCGGGGAAAATACTTGATTATTCAAAAAAGCTGTGATATAATAGGATATGCTCCGAAAAATCAGACGGAGACGGAATCAGAAATAGAAAGGACGCGAATATTTACATGAAGATGACTAAACTGTTTGCAGGCTTTTCCGTGCTGGCAATGTCTGCTCTGATGCTGACCGGCTGCGGCGGCCCCAAGCCCAATCCGGTGCATTCCGCTGACGACCTGAAGGGAAAGCATATCGGTGTGCAGCTCGGTACGACCGGCGATACGTTCGCAGGAGATATCGAGAATGCAACCGTAGAAAAATACAACAAGGCCGCAGACGCCGTGCAGGCGCTGAAGCAGGGCAAGATCGATGCCGTGATCGTGGACCTTGAAACGGCGAAATCCTTTGTGGAAAAGAACAACGACATCCGGATTCTCGACGAGGAATTCATGGATGAGGAATATGCGATCGCAGTGCAGCTCGACAACACGGCGCTGCGCGACGAGCTGAACGAGGCACTGAAGGCGCTGACCGAGGACGGCACCCTTGACAGCATCAAGGCAAACTATGAGGGCGACGAGCAGGGCGAGCACCCCTATGAGGTCAAGACCAATGCTTCCCGCGACAAGGGCACGCTGATTATGGCGACCAACGCGGAATTCCCGCCCTATGAGAGCTACAGCGGCGGCAGCATCGTCGGCTTTGACGTCGATATGATGAATGCAGTCTGCGATTATCTCGGCTATACGCTGAAGATCGAGGATATGCCGTTTGATTCCGTGCTGCCGGCCGTGCAGAGCGGAAAGGCTCAGGTCGGTGTCGCCGGCATGTCCGTGACCGAGGATCGTGCAAAGAACGTGCTGTTTACCGATAATTATGCAATCACGCATCAGGTCATTATCGTAAGAAAAGACTGAGCGGGATAAAAAAACAAACAAAAAACACGGGGCTGTCTTCCGATAGGCGGACGGCTCCGTTTGATTTTCAGAGGAGGACGACATGGGCTTTTCTGACAGCTTCCGGCAGAATTTCATCGAGGATGACCGCTGGAAATATCTCGTAAACGGACTGAAAACAACCCTGATCATCACGCTGTTTGCCGTGCTACTGGGCATGGTGCTCGGCTTTCTGGTTGCGATCATCCGTTCCACCTATCTGCGTACCAAAAAGCTGCTGATCCCGGATCTGATCTGCCGGCTGTATCTGACCGTCATCCGCGGAACACCGGTCGTTGTGCAGCTTTTGATCATCTACTTCGTCATTTTCGGCAGCGTGGATGTCTCCAAGACCTTTGTTGCGATCATCGCGTTCGGCATCAATTCCGGCGCGTATGTCGCGGAGATCGTCCGCGGCGGCATTATGTCAATTGACGTCGGTCAGCTCGAGGCGGGCAGAAGCCTCGGCCTCAATTACCGGCAGACCATGATGTATATTATCATGCCGCAGGCAATCAAAAACGTGCTGCCGGCGCTCTGCAATGAGTGCATCGTGCTGCTGAAGGAGACCTCCGTCGCGGGCTATATCGCGATCGAAGATCTGACCCGTGGCGGCGATATCATCCGCAGCATTACCTTCGCACCGTTCCTGCCGCTGCTGGCAGTCGCGCTGATCTATCTGGTCGTCGTGATCCTGCTGACAAAGCTGGTCGGCATTCTGGAAAGGAGACTGTCCGCAAATGATCGACGTTAAAGGACTCACAAAGAAATTCAACCGGACCGTTGTGCTCCGGAATATCGACGCGCATATCGAAAAGGGCGAGAAGGTCGTCATCATCGGGCCCTCCGGCTCCGGAAAATCGACCTTCCTGCGCTGCCTCAACCTGATGGAGCGCCCGACCTCCGGCTCGATCCGCTTTGACGGGCAGGAGATCACCGGCCTCAGAGAGCGCGAAATTGACCCCATCCGGCAGAGAATGGGCATGGTGTTCCAGCATTTTAACCTGTTCCCGCATCTGACAATCCAGCGCAATATCACGCTGGCGCCGGTCAAGCTCGGGCTCATGACACAGGAGGCCGCCGATAAAAAGGCAAAGGAGCTTCTGGAGCGCGTCGGCCTGCCGGATAAGGCAAAGGCGTATCCCGCGCAGCTCTCCGGCGGACAGAAGCAGCGTATTGCGATCGCGCGCGCACTGGCGATGAACCCCGAGGTCATGCTCTTTGATGAGCCGACCTCTGCGCTCGACCCGGAGATGGTCGGCGAGGTGCTGTCGCTGATGAAACAGCTCGCCGATGACGGCATGACAATGGTCGTTGTGACACATGAAATGGGCTTCGCGAAGGAGGTCGCCTCCCGCGTGCTCTTTATGGCAGACGGCCAGATTCTGGAGGAAAACGCACCGAGACAGTTCTTCGGAAACCCGAAAAACCCCCGCCTCCGCGAATTCCTCTCGAAAGTGCTGTAACCCGGAGGCTCCTTTATCCTCCGGGGTATCGCAATTACGAAAGGGGTACAGGGCATGGCGATTGATTACACGAAAAAGAGCACATATAACTATGATTTACCGTCCGAGCGCATTGCACAGACGCCGGTCGAGCCGCGCAGCGCCTCCCGGATGCTCTGTCTTGACCGCGAAACCGGGGCGGTATCGCATCACCGTTTTTACGAGCTGGGGCGTTTTCTCCGCCCGGGCGATCTGCTGGTCATGAACGATTCCCGCGTTCTTCCTGCGCGCCTTTACGGCGTAAAGACGGAGAATCAGACGCCGATCGAGTTTCTGCTGCTGAAGCCCGTTGGGGAAAAGGTCTGGGAGATCATCTGCAAGCCGGCAAAAAAGGCAAAGCCCGGAACGCGCTTTGCCTTTGGTGATCAGCTCGAAGCTGAGATTCTGGATGTCACAGAGGACGGCGGCCGCATTGTGCGGTTTTTCTGCGAGGGCAGCCTGTATGCGGTGCTCGACGAGATCGGGCAGATGCCGCTTCCGCCGTATATCACGGAAAAGCTCCGCGACAAGGAGCGCTATCAGACGGTCTATGCGCGGGATCCGGGCTCCTCTGCTGCGCCGACGGCCGGGCTGCATTTCACGCCGGAGCTGCTGCAATCGCTGAAGGAGCAGGGCATCGGCGAGGCATATGTCACGCTGCATGTCGGGCTCGGCACGTTCCGTCCCGTCAAGGAGGATGATATCCGGAAGCATCATATGCATGTCGAGCACTATTCGATTCCGGCGGAGACTGCGGAAAAAATCCGCAGAACAAAGGAAAACGGCGGCCGTGTGATCGCCGTCGGCACGACCTCCTGCCGGACGCTGGAGGGTGCCGCCGCCGCACACGGCAGTGTCATCCCCTGCGAGGGCGACACCGGTATTTTCATTTATCCGCCGTATGAATTCCGCTGCATCGACGGGCTGATCACGAATTTCCATCTGCCCGAATCGACGCTGATCATGCTCGTTTCCGCATTCGCCGGCTATGAGCATGTGATGCAGGCATACCGGATCGCGGTCGAAGAACAGTACCGCTTCTTCAGCTTCGGCGATGCGATGCTGATTCTTCCGGGGCTTTCCGGCTGAATTCAGCGGTTGAGATACCAGACGCCGATATTGAGATACAGCGCGAACAGGCACCAGAGCAGATAAGGCACCTGAAGCCATGCGGCAGCGGGCGAGATCTTCCGGTAAAAGTTGATCATGACCGCAATCGCGATGATCATGCCGATGAGCCAGATCGCCGCAAAGCCGTACCAGCCGAGGCCGAAAAACCAGATCATCCAGCAGAAGAAAAAGACCATTTGCACAGCAAATACCATCGTTGCAGAATCGCGGGCAGCATTGTCCGCGGTTTTTTCTCTGATTATGGCATAGCCAAAGCCGATCATGAACAGCAGGATCGACCACGCGATCGGGAAAACGATGCGCGGCGGGGTCAGCGGCGGCTTGGCGATGGTCTCAAACCGCTTTAGGCCGTCCCGCGTCAGCCATGCGGAGAGCCCGCCCGCTGCGAGACTGAATACGACCCAGAAAAACGCTTTTTTCCAGAAAACCGGCATTTTCATAATGCACACACCTCCGTTTTCCGTAGTATATGAGCCGAAATGACCGAATATGCAGAAGCCTGAATTCTATGTAATTTTTTCAGATTCATTTTATGTTTCGGCGGTATGATACAGATACAAAGGAAAGCAGCGGAGAAATGAACGGAGAAAGCGTGAGAAATCATGGAAATTTTGCTGATTGAGAGCAACGAGGGACTGAGCGCGGCACTTTCGGAGCGCCTGACGGCGGACGGGTTTTCGGTCGTCGCAGTCAAAAGCGGAACAGAAGCGCTGAAGCTGCTGGATGCGCCGCGGTTTGAGTCGATTCTGCTGGAATGGATGCTGCCGGATATGGACGGCGTATCGGTTCTGCGGGAGCTGCGGACGCGCTCGCTGGACACGCCTGTCATGGTGCTGAGCACCCGCGGCTGCGTGACAGACCGGGTTCTGGCGCTGGACAGCGGCGCGGACGACTACCTGCTGAAGCCGTTTCACATGGATGAGTGCATGGCGCGGGTGCGGCGCATGGTGCGAACCTACCGCCGCAGAGAGCTGCCGGACATCAGCGCGGGGATGCGCTGCATTGCCGATCTGACCGTCGATACCGCGCGGCATGTCGCGACGAGAGGCGGGCGGCGGCTGCCGCTTTCGGCGAAGGAATGCGCGATTTTAGAGGTATTTGCCGAGCGCGCAGGACGGACGGTCTCGCAGCAGGAGCTCGAGGAGGCGGTCATGGAGCGCGAATCCGCGCCCGGTATCATCCCGGTTTATATCCACTATCTGCGCAAGAAGCTGGATGACGGGTTCCCGGTCAAGCTGCTCCGCACGGTGCGCAATCAGGGCTATGTCCTCGGCGGCGCATAATAAAGATGTATCTCCGATGGATTGATAATGGGGCCCTCCTCGCTTCGCTGTGTCGAGTTTGCTGCGCAAACATCGAGCTCCAAACCTCGCCAAAGGGATACTATCCCTTTGGAATCCCATTATGAAGATAAATATAAAAAAGCACGCACATACTGACATATCACTTATAAAGGGATTCCCCGCAGAATAAAATCTGCGGGGAATTTTGTCATGCAGTCTTACTGTAATTCTGCATTCTGTTCTGTGAGCAGCCCCAATTCTTCGCGCTCGCGTTGATTGTCAGCGCGGAGGAGGAACACGGCGAACACGAGCGCCGGGATGACGCTGATCAGCCCGATATCGACCGGCCCGAATATCCTGCGTTCCGCGTGTTTGTATGCGCCCAGAATATAAGGATTGAATACCGAATTCACCGCGGCATGGTAAAATGCAGGCAGCCAGATGCTCGTCGATTTTTCGTACAGGTGATAAGAGATGATGCCGGTCATGACCGTGAATACACAGAATGCGAACAGACCGAGCACCGGCGCGCCGATGTAGTCCTTTCCGTACTCATATCCTGCAAGGAGCATCACGGGGAAATGCCACGCACCGTGAATCACGCCGCCCAGCAGCACAGCTTTTGTTCTGCCGAAGCGGCTGTCCAGCTCCGGAAAGAGAAATCCCCGCCAGCCGATCTCCTCTCCAAGCCCCAGAATGACGGAGGTCGGGAAATAGATTGAAAACAGCGGTGAAATGATTTCCTTCGCAACATATCCGATGTAGGATTTTCCGCTGTGTATCAGATCAGCATACTCAGCCGGCCTGTATATTGCAAGATATCCGCCGGAAAGATCGAAGTCCTCCCGGAATATCAGAAAATAAAGTGCCGCGCCCGCAAGCTGAAAGAATGTCGGCGCCAGCCATGCAAAGAGATACAACCGTATATTCTGCCTGAAACGGGGTCTCCAGCCCATTCCCGGAATATCCGCCCCGCAGAGAAATGCCCCCAGCGTCGGCATAAACATGCAAAACGCCAGCGACAGACTGAAGCTGAGCTCTCCGCCTGCCGAGCCGATGTTGTGATCATGGGCGCCTATGATCCCGATTGTCCATGCGAAAACAAACGTAAAGATCAGATATCTCCGGATTTTATACATATCTTGCGCCGCATCCTTCCATCTGATAATATGCTGTTATTATAGCACAGATCACACGGGATGTCAATTGATAAACAAAGGGAGAAAGCAGATGCTGCTCTCTCCCTTTTTTGTTATTCGATTGTTTCGACCTTCAGCAGATTGGTTGTGCCGGAGATGCCGAGCGGCACGCCCGCCGTAATGACGACCAGCTCGCCCGGCTTGGTATACCCGGCCTCACACGCCGCCTCGACAGCATGCCGGAACAGCGCATCTGTGCTGTTTTCCTCATTGATGACCAGCGGATACACACCCCACGACATGTTCATCTGCCGCTGCACCAGCTCATCCGTCGTGCAGGAGATGATCGGGAACATCGGGCGGTATTTGGAGATCAGCCGCGCCGTTTCGCCGCCCTTCGTGACGGTGATGATCGCGCTCGCATCGAGGTCGTGCGAGGTCGTCACGGTCGCGTGCGCGATCGCATCCGCAATCGTGACCTTGCCGTTTGTCCGCGCAAGAAATTCGCCTTTATAGTCAATATTGCTTTCGGTTGTGACGGCAATCCGCGCCATTGTCTCCACCGCCTCGACCGGATGCTGTCCCGCGGCGGTCTCGCCGGAGAGCATGATCGCGCTTGTGCCGTCGTAGATCGCATTCGCGACATCCGTGATCTCGGCACGGGTCGGGCGCGGGTTCGTCATCATGGATTCGAGCATCTGCGTCGCAGTGATGACCTGCTTGCCCGCCTCATAGCCCTTGCGGATGAGCTTTTTCTGGATATCCGGAATCTGCTCGAACGGAATCTCGACGCCCATATCGCCGCGCGCGACCATGATGCCGTCGGCCGCTTCGAGAATTTCGTCAATGTTATTGACGCCCTCGCGGTTTTCGATTTTTGCGATGATCCGGACACCGTACCAGCCGAGGCTCTGCGTGAATTTCCGCAGATAGCGGATATCCGCGCCGGTGCGGGCAAAGCTCGCGGCGATGAAATCGAAGCCGAGCTTCGCGCCGAATTCCAGATCCTCCATATCCGCATCGCTCAGATACGGCATCGAAAGGTGGACATCGGGGAAATTGCAGGATTTGTGATTCGTCAGCACGCCGCCGTGAATGACGCGGCACTCGATATCGGTCGTCGAAACATGCTCGACCCGCAGCTCGATCAGGCCGTCATTGATCATGACGGTATCGCCGGGCTTGACGTCTTTGGTCAGGCGCGCATAATTGATGCTGCCGAACTGATTGTCGCAGGGGATATCGCGGGTCGTCAGCGTATAGAGGTCGCCGTCGAAGATCTCGGCGCTGCCCGCCGGGAATTTGCGCAGGCGCACCTCCGGCCCCTTGGTGTCCAGCATTGTCGCGATCGGAAGCCCCAGCTCCTCGCGCAGCCGCACGACCTTATCAAAGCGTTCTCTGTCCTTTTCGTAATCGGCATGGGAAAAATTAAAGCGCGCTACATTCATGCCCGCCTGCATCATCTGGCGGAGCACCTCCTCGGAATCCGTTGCCGGCCCGACGGTGCAGACAATTTTTGTTTTTCTGAGCGTTTGCATGGCGTTTAACCTCCGGTTTCTTTTTTTCGCCGGAAATTCTCCGGCAGCTCCGCTTTCAGTATACCACATAAGCGCCGAAAATGCAAGCAAAAAACGGCAGCGGCATGTACTTTCCGTGAAACACCGGATAAAAGTACATGCTGCTGCCGCGGAGAAAAATGCTGCTGCCGCGGAGAAAACACGGCAATCGCTTACGAAAAAAAGAGGTATACAAAAAGCAGGAAATATGGTATGATATAACCAAAAGGCAAAGGAGATCATACCATGAGCAAAGGAATTATCGAAATCATGCGGCAAATCCCGGACCCGCGGACGGGCAATGCAATCCGGCATAAGCTGGAGG
>JAFUAD010000049.1 GCA_017460835.1 Oscillospiraceae bacterium | reverse complement strand
TTGGTTCATCCTCCCACGGCTCACAATATGGGGACTGCCGCGTGCACGCCCAAGCGTGCCAAAATATTCGGCTGAGAAAACAGGCACATCTCCGCTTATTATGGTGCGAAGCGAAACGGCAGCGGGGGCTCCCCGCCTACTTCTTCTTCATCAAAGTGTCTGCATGATTGGTTTGATGTTGCTGCAAGATAATGCAACTCCGGTACACCATTTGAAGAAGAAGGAGGAGTAGATTTTTCTATAAAAAAATATAAAATTAAATATATATATTATTATTTTAGATTTTACTCCTCCTTCTTCTTCAAAGCGGGAGTATGGTTTGTCTGATATTGCCGCAAGATGATTTTAACGGTGCGCTCCGATGCATCTGCGCCCGCTGACTTTGGGGGATTGTACCCCTTCGCCAACAGGCGAGAAGATTGTCTAAAAAGAAGAATTCGCTCAGTCGTCGCTTTGCTGTATCGGCTGTCGGCCCGGCCGACCCGCGTGCACGCCCAAGCGGCGGGGAGCCCCCGCTGGCGATTTGGCTTCGCGGGTTTCTTTTCCCGTGCTCCCAGCCTCAATCAGGACGCAGCACAGGAGTGTGCTGCCTGTTTGGTTCATGCGCCCACTATTCGTATGCGGATACTGCCGCGTGCACGCCCAAGCGTGCCAAAATATTCGGCTGAGATAAAACATCCGGCTTATCTTATTATGGTGCGAAGCGAAACGGCAGCCGGCACTGCCGGCCGACCCGCTGATGTCATTGTATCATAATTCCGGGCGGTTGTCAATCCGGCGGGGAAGAAAACTCCCCCTCCGCTCCGAACCGCGCATTATGAAAAAAACTCGCGGGATTGAGAGACGCTGCTCCTCAACCCCGCAAGCCCTTGAATTTTTGATGATTCTGATGATGCATCACCGGAACCGGCGCTGCGCCTCGTCATAGCGAAAGCCTGCTGCTGCGAGCTTTTCCGTCAGCGCATCGGCATCGAGCTCATGCTCTGCGCAGAATTCCGCGAGCGTCATGCCGCTGTCGCGGAGCTGCGTATTCACATAGCTGAACAAAATAAACGGATCATTCGGAATCTGCATGGGTCTCCTCCAATCTCAGGTCTCATCCCGCAAAACCGCAGCCGCATCCATCGAGCGAACCCGCTTTGTCAGCAGCATCGTCAGCGGAAGAAAGCACAGGTAAACCGGCACCGCCGCGATCACAGTCCGCAGGAAGGAGGGCATCAGCACCCTCTGCCACAGCAGCTCCCTGCCGGAAACACGGAACATCACGCCCTTCAGCAGATAGCTGAGGATGCTGTGCAGAAAGCTCACCGCCGCGCTCAGGATGAAAAAGTGCAGCGCGGTGCGGCGCAGAACCTGCTCAAACAGCAGGCAGACAAAGGTGCAGCAGAGCACCAGATAGATCGCATTCGCGCCGAGCGGCGAGCCGCAGGCGATGTCGATGCCGAAGCCGCCGACCACGCCGGCAGCCATACAGAAATACATATCCTCGTACATGCTGATGCAGACCGCAGCCGGAATGACCCAGAGCGCATGCACCCCGCCGCCCAGCATCGGATACCAGCACAGCAGCAGGAGCAGCATGCTCAGCGTTTTCCGGATGAGATTCCTGCGGGCGGTGCGCCGCTCCGACCGTGTCCGGCTCTGGCGGCTCTGCTTTTTCTGCTTCGTTTTATTCCCCAAAGGACTCACCCTTTCCCGCGAAATCCAGCAGAACGGTCACGGTCTCCAGATCGGAGAAATCCACGACCGGCCGCACCACTGCGTATTTGGTCAGCGATGTGGATTCGATGCCGGTTTCGACAACATTGCCGATTTGCAGCCCGTAGGGGAACAGACCGGTCGTGCCGGCTGTGATGACGAGATTGTGCTCCTTGACGGAGCTGTTCTCGTCGAGATAGATCATCTTCGCATTGCCGTCCGCGGCATATTTCAGGTCGCCCTCGATGATGCCGCTGTCGCCGGTCTCCAGCACGACTGCGCCGACGGAGAGCTCCGGCGAAAGGATGGTCGTCACGGTCGCATAATGCGGGGAGAGCTCGGTCACAACGCCGATCAGCCCCGCATTGCAGATCACCGGTGCATTGCGCGTCAGGCCGTCCTCCTCGCCCATGTTGATCTGAAAGCTCTGGGTCATGTCGTTGGTCAGCGGCATGATAACGCTGCACGGCTTGCTCATCACAAAGTCGCTGTGCGCCTCCTTGATGCCGAGCTGATCGCGCAGGGCGTCCCGCTCGCGCACGGCGTCGTCATAGCCGATGAGCTGCTCATTCAGAATCGCATTCTGCTCGCGCAGGCGCTCGTTCTCGTCGCGGTATGCCTTTGCATTATAATAAGTATCCAGCCGCTTCTCGACCTCGCCGCTGATCGCGGAGGCGGAGCGCCGGAAGGGGCTCGTCACGCCCTGAAGGATCCGGGTGAGGGGGTCTGTGTGTGCGCCCGACCGGATCGAATACAGCATGATGCCGGTCAGCAGTGCGAGCAGGCACAGCAGAACGCGGAATTTCACGCTGCGGAAAAATGCATGCAGATTCATGGATTATGCTCCTTCTTTTGTCTGTCCGTTCTCTCTTTTTTCTTTCAGAGCTGCTTTGGCTTTTTTTGGGGGGATCAGTCGGTATCGAGCTGAATATTGGGATGCTCCCGGCGCAGATGCGCCTTTAAGCAGGTGAAGGACTCGGCGCTGATATCGTGCTCGAGCTTGCAGGCGTCCTCCGCGGCGAGCTTCGGCGCAACGCCGATATCAATGAGCCACTGTGTCAGGACGCGGTGCCGTTCATAGATCCGCTCGGCGACCTCGCTGCCGGTTTCGGTCAGCGCGATATTGCCGTCGTCGCCGATCTGGATAAAGCCGCCGTCCCGCAGGATTCCCATTGCGCGGCTGACGCTCGGCTTGGAGACCTCCATTTCATGTGCGATATCCACCGCGCGGACAAAATTGTTCCGCTGGTGCAGAATCAGGATCGTTTCGAGGTAATCCTCCCCGGACTTATATAATTTTGCCATCGGAATCTGGCTCCTTTCTTTCAGCAGGATCGGCAGGCGCGACCTCCCTCACGGTCAGGACATCGCCCGAAACGGTAAACCGGATCTCGAATCCGGCAAAGGCAATCCCGTACATGCGGTCGGGGTCATCGGCATAGCCCGGACGGATATCCTGCGCCAGCAGCGCCCTTGCGGCAGCCTGCTTATCCTCCGGCAGAAGCGTCAGCAGCGCCTCGGGAAACCGGACGTCCAGCCGGTGCAGCTTCGTCTGAGCCGTATAGCCCTCGCTCGCCTCAGGATGACAGTCCGCGACCGGGATATAGGGCTTGATATCATAGATCGGGGTGCCGTCGAGCAGGTCGATGCCGGAGACCAGCAGCCGGACAGGCTGCTCTGTCTGCACCGCCTCCAGCTTCACGCAGGAGAGCCCGATCGGATTGGGGCGGAACGGCGAACGGCTCGCAAACACGCCGACGCGTGTGTTTCCGCCGAGACGCGGCGGGCGCACCGTTGCAGACCAGCCCTTTTTCTCATGGGGTCTCTGCGCGGCATGGAATCCGAACAGCAGCCAGATATGCGAAAAGGCGCTGAGCCCGCGCACGGCGTCCGGCTGACTGTACGGCTCTGTGAACCGGATCTCTCCTCTCAGCTCCGGCACCAGACCGCTCTGCCGCGGCAGGCCGAATTTATCGGTGAAATCCGTATGGATATACGCAATGGGTCTGAGCAGGCAATCGCCCGCTGCCGGTTCATTCCGGTCAGTCATACATCACATCGCTCTTGGCATAATAGGCCTTGAGCTTGTCGCTGGATGACAGCGTGAACATCACGACAACGCACAGGATGATCGCGATGACATAAGCTGCTGCGGTCACGCCGAAGCCGGATGCGCCCTTTTTCTGCGAGAGCAGATCGGCAATGCCCGGCACAACGAGCGTCAGCCCGGTAATCACGAACATGAACGATGTAAAGCCCTTGAGCTGCTTGACGCGCGCCACAATCGTGATCGAGAGCAGAATCAGCAGAACGCCCGCGATCATGTGGAATTTATCAAAGAGCTTGAACGGAGCGGGTACACTCTGGGGATTTGCATAGGCGCCCATCGAATAAACGAGGGTCGCGACGCCCGCGAACACGCCGAGAACGGTCATCACGACGGAGACCATAAAGCCCTGCTGTGCAAGGTCCTCCTGCTGCTGGCGGCGCAGCTCCATGAGCTCCCGCCGTGCGCGCTTCTGATCCTCCTCGGTTTTGGCCGGCGCTTCCTGGAGGGACTCTGCGGCACGCTTTGCGGCCTGCTTCTTTGCCGCCTCGAGATCCTCCTGATTGAATGTGACCTTGCGTTCAGGCTCCGGCGCGGGCTCCTCCAGCAGCGAGCTGGCATCCACCTGAGGGAGGATTTTCGCGGGCTCTTTCTTTTCAGGGCGGCTGTAATCCTCCGGCTCGCTGAGCAGCATGGCGGAGGCCTGCTGCTGTGCGGCGGCCTGCTCTGCCATTGCCTGCTGCATGGCGGCGGCGCGCTGGCGCTCGACGAATTCTGCTTTCAGGTCTGCGATCTCCTCGGGCGTATAGGGCGGCTGACCCTTTTCGGCGCGCTGCTGCTGTAAAATTGCGATCTGCTCATCGGAGAGCTCCTGATAGATGCTCTGCGGCTTCGGGGCAGCGGGGGCTGCGCCGGACATATCGTCGAGCAGGACGGCGGAGGCACCGGCAAGGCGCGGATCGACGCCGCCCGCCGTATTCTGCGCAGCTTTGCGCGGGTCCTCATAGGTCATATCGCCGAGCAGCTGTTGTTCCAGACTGCGCTGATCGTCCATAATCTGATCTCCTTTGCAATCAAACTCCTGCGCAAATCTGACAGTGCGCAGTGTATCAGTATTATTATAACAGAATCCCCCGGAAAAAGCAAGAGAAAATCAAAAAAAGGCCGGGCCGGGCCGGCAGGGCCGGCAGCCGATTTGGCTCCGCGGGTTTCTTTGCATATCCGCCCAATCTGATTCAGGACGCAGCACAGGAGTGTGCTGCCCGATTGATTCATGCGCCCACTATTCGTATGCGGATACTGCCGCCTGCACGCGCAAGCGTGCCAAAATATTCGGCTGAGAAAAAAATTCTGCTCCGCTCATTATGGTGCGAAGCGAATTGGCAGCGCGGGCTCCGCGCCGCTTGGGCGTGCACGCGATATGATTACGCCCAATAGTCAACAGGCGAGATTCAAACCAATATAGAATAATTCGCTCAGCCGGCGCTTTGCTGTATCGGCAGCCGGCACTGCCGGCCGGGGGCTCCCCGCGGCGAGCAGTGCCTCTCATGCATTTTCACTTTCTTTTCATTGCAATTTTACGCATAGTATGGTATAATATAGGCGGCAATCCATAAGAATATAAAAAAGGAGCTGAGCATATGTTTGAAAAAACCGGCGACCGCTTCCGCGGCTTTACTGTCACCCGCATCCGCGAAAGCAAGGAGCTGAACGGCAGACTCGTCGAAATGGTCTATGACAAAACCGGCACCGAGCTGTGCTGGGTTGACAATAAGCTCGACAACAAGCTGTTTTCGATCGCATTCAAGACCCTGCCGGAGGAAAGCACCGGCGTGTTCCATATCCTGGAGCACTCTGTCCTCTGCGGCTCGAAAAAATATCCCGTGCGCGAGCCGTTCGTGGAGCTGCTCAAAAGCTCTATGAACACGTTTCTCAATGCCATGACCTTCCCGGATAAAACCATGTACCCGGTCTCCAGCCGCAATGCGCGCGACTTCCTCAATCTCACCGAGGTCTATCTCGACGCGGTCTTTGCACCGGCAATCCTCGAAAACCCGAACATTTTTTATCAGGAGGGCTGGCACATCGAGACCGACGAAAACGGCAGGCGCAGCTACAAGGGCGTCGTGTTCAATGAGATGAAGGGTGCCATGAGCAGCGTCGAGGATCTCGCGGAATACAAGATCATGGAGATGCTGTTCCCGGACAACTGCTACGGCTGTAACAGCGGCGGCGACCCGGCGGTCATCCCGACGCTGACCTATGAGAAATTCATCGAGACCTATCACCGCTTCTATCATCCCTCCAATGCGCGCATTTTCCTCGACGGCGATATCCCGATTGAGGAGACCTTTGCGCTTCTGGAGGAATATCTTTCGCAGTTTGAAAAGCAGGATGATCTGCCGGAAATTGCAGAGCAGAAGCCGGTTTCCGGAGAGCAGACCATCGAATATGAGCTCTCGAAGGATGAGGAGATCACCGACAAAAGCTGCCTGTTCCTCGGCAAAATCATCGGAACATGGTCTGAGCGCGCAAAGCAGCTCGCCTGCTCCGCTCTGGCAGATGCCCTCGCCGGCACGAACGATGCGCCGCTGAAGCGTGCGATTCTCTCGGCGGGGCTCGCGCAGGAGATGTATGTCCAGTTTGAGGCATCGGTCGCGCAGAGCTATATGCAGATCACCTTCAAGAATATCGCGGACGGCAGAGAAGCAGAGATTCTGCCGCTGCTGCGGGAGACCGTGAACAAAATCCTGAGCGACGGGCTCGATACCGAAGCGCTTTCGGCGGCGGTCAACCGGATGGAGTTCATTGCCGATGAGCCGGATGAACCGCAGGGGCTCGACCGCTGCATCCGCTGCATGAACAGCTGGCTGCACGGCGGCGACCCGATGCTGTATCTTGTCACGAAGGAGGACTTCGCGGCAGTGCGCGGCATGATCGCGGACGGCAGCATTGCAGCGCTGCTGAGGGAACTGTTCCTCGATGACAGCGGCCTTGTGATCCTGCATGCAAAGCCCTCCTATACCCGCGGCGAGGAGCTGCGTGCAGAGGAGGAGGCGCGGCTCGATGCCGTATGCAGTCAGTGGAGCGCGGAGCAGGAGGCGGAGAATATCCGCCTGAACGAGAAGCTCCGGGCATGGCAGCAGACGCCGGATTCTCCGGAGCAGCTTGCGACACTGCCGGTTCTCGATGTCTCCGAGGTCAGCCCGGAGCCGGCATGGCCGGAAACGGTCGTGCGCGAATCCGAAAATGTGACGGTGCTGTATCACGCACAGCCCTGCGGCGGGATTGTAAACGTCGGGCTGTATTTCCGCCTGACGGACTGCACAGCGGAGGAGCTCTCGCTCCTGACGCACATCGGCAGTCTCTGCGGCAAGCTGCCGACTGCGCATTACACTGCGCTGGAATTGCAGCGCGAGCTGAAAAACAAGGTCGGGCGGCTCGATATCTTTGTCGATATCGCTGCGGAGAAGAATCAGGAGCAGACCTGCATCCCGATGCTGACGGTACGGTGCAGCTTCCTTGCAGACCGCATGGCGGATGCCGCCGCACTGATCGAGGAGGTGCTGCTGACGACCGATTTCACGCAGAAGGAAAAGATCCGCGAACGGATCCTGCAAACAGACGAGCGGATCAAGCAGATGAGCATTACAGCAGGGCATGCACTCGGCATGAGCATTGCGCTTTCGCGGTATTCCGCGGCCTATGCGCTGCGCGATGCGGTCTCCGGCTATACGGCGATGCAGCGCACGCACCGGCTCGCAAAGAATTTCGACGCAGAATTCGAGGCCTTCTCCGCGCTGATGCAGCGTGTGCAGAGGGAGACCTGCTGCAAGGCGCGTCTGACCGCAGGCCTGACCGCCGCAGACGAGCGGGATATTTCGCCGATTCTTTCGGTATTCCCGCAGGGCACGCCTGCCCCGGATGCCGCGCATTATGAGATATCGCTGCCTGAGCGCACCGGCTGCCGCATCCCGGCACAGATCGGCTTCTCGGTTCAGGCTTACCGCCTCGGCGGGGATGACCCTGCATTTGATGCGGGATTCCGCGTCGCTGCGAAGATTCTCTCGCTGAGCTATCTGTGGAATGTGGTGCGCGTGCAGGGCGGCGCTTACGGCACCGGCATCCACATCCGCCGGGACAACACCCTGTTCACGTTCTCGTTCCGCGATCCCACCCCGGCAAATTCGCTGGAGGTGAACCGCGGGCTGTCGGATTTCATCCGTGCCTTCTGTGCGGGCGATGAACCGCTGGGCGGATATATCATCTCGACAGTCAATGACGAGGACCCGCTGCGCGCGCCGCGTGACGAGGGCTTTGCCGCAGACGGTCTGTGGTTTACCGGCAGGACGAAGGAGGAATATGCTGCGGAGCGCCGCCAGATGCTCAGCACGACACGGGAGACGCTGCTGCGCTCCTGCGAGGTCTGGGATGCACTTGCCGAAAAGGGCGCCGTGTGCGTCTGCGCGGCAGAGAATCAGCTTGAGGACTGCGGTGAACTGACGGTCTGCGAGGTCTGATGCCGCTGAAAATCAGCAGGATTATTTTGTATATTTGACCTGCGGGGTCGGGAGACGGTATGCCTCCTGATCCCGCAGTTTTTTTGTGTGATTCGGTGCAGAATCGCCCCGTTAATCTACACAAACAGCAGCATGCAGATCGCGGCAATTTTCAGCAAAGCGGAGAAATTCTGAAAAATTCGCAAATCAGTTGTACGCAAACGTGCAACTTTTGGCATGCACCCACCCCCGCCTTCGGAGAGAGAACCGCGTCTCCGGCGGAGAGAGCACGGCCGGAGACAAAGCCCTTTTCCCATCAGAAAGGAGGGATGCCATGCCGGAAATCAGAATCACGGTCGCGGACAAGATCGCGGCAGCACAGGGAAGCCCGGTGATCGTCTGCGGCAATGCGGATTACATCATCCGCTGCACCTTTGACAGCGAATGGGATGCATACCCGGAAAAGCGGATGCGGGTCTGCTTCCGCACGCGCAAGGGCAAGGATGTGTTCTATGACCTCGGCATGACCGATGACACCGAGGCGCTTCCGATCCTGCGGGATATTGAGGAAGCGGAGATCGGATTCCACGCCGGGAGCATTCAGACCACGGCGCCCGCACGGATTCCCTGCATTCCGTGCATCACCGATCTGCCCGGGGAAAGCAGCCCGCCGCAGGAGGATGCTTTCAACATGCTGACAGAAAGGCTGAACAGAATCCTGCATGCTCAGCCTGTTCAGGAGGATTCTATTTTGTGTGATGCCGATGGATATATCATTCTTGACAGCACCGGCTCCATGATTGTGGTAAAGGAGTGAAGATATGGCATACAAATACTCGACGCATAAAACCGCTGAGATCGACGCCGCTGTTGACAGCATAAGCGCGCACGTTCAGAGCAGTGCCGTCCATATGTCCGCTGCGGAAAAGCAGAAGCTCAGCAGCCTTGAAAACTACGATGACACAGCGCTTCGCGGGCTGATTGCGCAGAAGCAGGACAAGCTGGCCGTGGGCACAAACCTCGACTCTGAGCCGACAGCGGGAAGCCAGAATCCCGTCCGCAGCGGCGGCGTGGTCAATTACACGTTCGGCACATCTGCAAATACAATCCCGGCGGGCGCAGACCTGAACAGCTACCCGTCGCCGGGGTCGTACCGCTGCGAGACCGGAACAGTCGCGGCCTCGCTTTACAACTGCCCGACAAGCTCCGGCTTCCGCATGGAGGTGCGCTCGACGATCGCGTCGGCCTCGACAGGGTACCAGATTCAGACCATCTACCCGAACAACAACGACGGCGTATTTTATATGCGCAGACGCGGCTCCGCATCCAGCGGCGCATGGGGAGACTGGTACGCCTTCCGGGGAACCGCAGTGCAGGCGGTCAACGTCCCCGCGGCGACATAAGGAGGGAACGTGATGCCTGTAATCACAATCAAGGTAAACGGCAAGATCGCAGAGCCGGTCGGGGCGCCGGAGATCGTCTGCGGCAATTCCGACTGTTTGCTGCATTTCACATTCGATTCCGAATGGGACGACAGCCCGGTCAGAACGCTGCGGACCGTGTGGTGCAGCGGCGGCAAATTCGGTTATGCGGATACCGTTTTCGAGGGCGATACCGTGCCGCTCCCGCCGGTTTACAATACCCCGGAGATCGCGGTCGGCGTGTATGCCGGCAATCTCCGCACGACGACCCCCGCCCGCATTCCCTGCGCCCGGTGCATCACGGACAGGGTGCCGGTGCATGCCGACCCGCCGCCGGATGTTTATGCGCAGCTTCTTGACTGCCTCCTGCATCTCGAATACGGCGAGTCCCTCGCCTGCTCCGATGTCCGGGCGGTCACGCCGGGCGGCGTTTCTGAGGATATCATTGCAATTGCAGAGGAGGTAATCTGATGTATATTCCGAATACATTGCCGGCAACGCTTGCCGAAATGCTGGCATTTTTGCAGCCGACGGTCGGGGACGGACTGTTTGATTCCGTTGCGTATGATAATGAAAGCAGCCCGACGAAAATCGTCTGCACGCAGAACGGGAACACGATTCTGGATATTTCCGTATCGGACGCAAAATGGAATTTTCTGCCGTATGCCGCAGACGGGATCACCGGGAACGGGATAACCGGTATGCGCTATATGACAGCGGCATACCGCTGCAAGGGCGGCGTGCTGATCGCAGGAAACAACGGAGCAGGTGACGCGACATTTACCCGGTGGAACTTTCTGATCGCAAAAACGAGTGCGGGCGGCGGAAAAACCGGGTTCGTCCGGGTCGGTACGAGCGGCTATAACGCCCCGCAGGTTTATGCGAACGGAGGCCGGACATTTCATACAACCTGCTTCGGAGACAGCACGAGCGCGCAGCTCTTTACCGGCGGCTTCTCGGTTTACATCCATTACACCGCCGGTACACCGTATGACAGAACGATTCTGACAAAGCTGCCTGTTGTCGGAGAACCGGGCAGCACCGATTATTTCACAACAGCAGCCGTCCGAAACTGCGTGCAGTTTTATGAGGACGGCGAGCAGATCATCGGCGGGAAACAGTACGGATGCGCACAGGCGTTTGCGATTCTCGACGAGTGAGGTGCCATATGAAATACATTATCATGCTGACCATCGTGCTCTGCCTTGCCGGTGCGGATTTCCTGACCGGCATCATCAAGGCATACGGGAAACGCGACCTCAGCTCCGCGAAAATGCGCACGGGCGGCCTGAACAAGCTCTGTGAGCTCATCGTCATGGCGGTGACCTGCGGGCTGGAGATCGGCATTGACCTGCTGGGGCGGTATTATCATGCCGCAGAGCTCGCCGGGATTTCCGGTGCAGTCGCGGCAGGGCTGGTTTTCACATATATTGTACTGATGGAGCTGATCTCCATCCTCGAAAACTACGGGGAGATTTCCCCCGATGCCGTGTGGGTGCGGAGCCTCATCCAGAAGCTCCGCCGAATGGAACGGAAGGAGGACGACAGTCAGAATGAAAAAGGGAATTGATCTCTCATACTGCCAGAAAAAGGTGGACTGGGAAAAGGTGACGGCCGAATTCGCGATCATCCGCGCGGGCTACGGCCGCTACACGCACCAGAAGGACTCGATGTTCGAGAGCCACTATGCCGGCGCGAAATCCCGCGGGATCCCGGTCGGCGCATACTGGTACAGCTATGCCGTGACCCCGGAGGACGCAAGGCTTGAGGCAGACGCCTGCATTGCAGTGCTGAAGGGCAAGCAGTTCGCATACCCGATCTATTACGATGTCGAGGAGCAGAAGCAGTTTGACCTCGGCAAGGAGAAGGTCTCCGCGATCATCCGCGCCTTTCTGGAGCGGGTCGAGGCGGCGGGATACTGGGTCGGGCTTTACAGCTCCTACTACGCGCTGACGACCTATGTCGCGGAGGATATCCGGAAGCGGTACGCGGTCTGGCTCGCGCACTGGGGCGTGCAGCAGTCACCCTACAAGGGCGCATACGGCCTCTGGCAGTATGCCGTCGGCAAGGCGGAGGGTGTGACCGGCGACTGCGACCTCGATTACGGCTATGTCGATTACCCTGCGCTCATCAGGGAAAAGGGGCTCAACGGCTTTGAAAAGCCCGCCGAGCCCGGTGTACCGGATGTACCCGATGAGCCGGAGCAGCCGGCAGACAGGATTGCAGTTGAGATGACCCTCAACGGAACGCGGTATGCCGGGACGCTGACCGCACAATAATACCAAAAAAGCCCCGGCACGAAACGAGCCGCCCCCTTTTGTGCAGAGCGCACGGAAGGGGGCGGCTTTCATTCTGAACATGCATTTTTTGGGGGATGTTACGGCGCATCCGGTTCTGTCAGCGCGCCGGACTGCATTCTGTACTGCCGGTCCGCATACTGCGCGGCATCCGTCTCATGCGTCACGATCAGCACGGCAGCGCCGGCCTCTGCGGTTTCCTTCAGCAGCCCGAATACGGTCTTTGTGTTTTCGTCATCGAGATCGCCGGTCGGTTCATCCGCAAGAATCACCGACGGCCTGCGGATCAGTGCCCGCGCGATCGCGACGCGCCGGAGCTCCCCGCCCGAAAGCGCCGCGGGCCTTGCATCGCGCAGCGCCGAAATATCCAGCCGCTGCATCAATTCCTCCGCAAAAGCAAGATCGGGCTTTTCTCCGCTGAGATAGCAGGGCAGCAGAATGTTCTCCGCGGCGGTCAGGCTGTGCAGGGCGGTCTGCCCCTGCGGAATGATGCCGAATTCCCGGTTCCGCAGCGCCGAACGCTGCTTGTCCGGCAGCGCATAGAGGTCAGTATCGCCGAGCAGAACTCTGCCGCTGCCCGGTTCGCTCAGCCCGCCGAGCATGTGCAGCAGCGTGGTCTTGCCGCTGCCGGAGCGCCCCGTCAGGACGGTCACCGTGCCGGGCTCCAGCGTGAGCGACGTCTCCCGGACGGCGCAGAAGCGGTTTGTTCCCGCTGCGGCATTCTCGCGCAGATATTCCTTGCTGATGCCCTCTGCGGTCAGCCTCATGATGCATCCCCCCTCAGAATCACGGCCGGGTCGAGCCGGCTGATCCGGTATGCGGACAGCGCCGATGCCGCCGCACTGACAATCGCCGCAAGCAGCAGTGCCGCGCCGCTCAGCAGGGCAATGCGCCCGCCGCCGGGCAGCAGAAACGGCAGCCCGAGCGTCTCCTCAATCAGGCTGTTGAAGGGGAGCACGACCAGCAGGCCGATGCCGATGCCCGCAGCCCCGCCGAGGAGCCCGACCGTCAGTGCCTCCTGCAATACGCACCGTGCCGCAGCGCCGCGGGATGCGCCGATCACGCGCAGCACCGCAAATTCGCGCTTCCGCTCATTGACACTCATCGTGAACACGAGCAGCAGGATGATGATGACCAGCACCCAGACCGCAGCGATCAGAATGCCCGTGACCGACGCGATGCCGGAGAGGCTGTCCGATACGCCGGAGATCATCTCCTTCGTGCGGATCGCCCGCACCTTTTTCACATGCAGATTGATGTCGTTCACGACCTCCTCGGCCGAGTAGCCGTCCGCGGGATTGATGAGCACACAGGAGACAACGCCGTCCGGGTTGAGCTTCTGAAAATCGTTCATTTTGCGGTCGATCGACGACTGAATCAGCATGCGGATCGTGTCGAGATTCGTGAACACCGCCGTGTCGAAGCGCGTGCCGGTTTTGTCGAGCTTCGCGGCGACATGGCACTCCACGCCGTAAAAGGTCAGCGTATCGCCGACAAATGCGTTGAGGTCATTGCCGACGACGATATCGCCCGCGCCGAGCGGCTCGCTGCGCTTTTGCCTGATCCACGGAGATACGGTGAAATCCGTCTCCGGGTCAAAGCCGATGATCTGCACGGGGATGGAGCAGCAGCCGGAGCTGGTCGAGGCGAGAAAGAGCTGCACGGACACCTGCCCGACGCCCTCGCGCGCCGTGATCTTGTCGCAGAGCTTGCGGTCCATGTAGAAATAGCCGGTGCTGCCCTGAAGCACGATATCCTCGAGCTTTGACTGCGTTGTCGCCTCATAGGGCACGACCATGACATCCGCGCCAAGCCGCCCCTCCAGCGAGCGCAGCCCCTTGCGCAGCCCCGAAACGATCAGCGTGCCGCCGAGCACCGTCATCGTCAGCAGCGCGGTCAGGAGCACCAGAACGGCGGTTCTGCCGGGGCTTCCGGCGAGATTCCTCCGCGGCAGACTGATTTTCTGCTTCATGCGGCTTCTCCTCAGCTTTCCTTCTTTTCCGTAAACCGCAGCACCGCGCAGCAGAGCGCGAGCAGCGCGATCAGCACGCTGAACACGATCACCGCCGGCTTCATGACCGCATGGCAGCGCATCGTGTCCATCATGCACATTTTGACGATATGCCCCGGAACCAGCGCCGCAGCAGCCGCGCCCGCCGCAGTCAGAATCCCGATGCAGCCCGCGATTTTGCCGTTTTTGATGAGCAGCATCAGCAGCGAGAGGACGGCAAGCCCTGCGGCAATGCCGCAAACCGCATTTTCCGCGTCATGGCAGTGCATCCACATGCCGCCTGCGGGCTTTGCGCAGGCATGAAACACGAGCTTGACGCCCGCGCAGAGCGCCGCGCTCATCAGCAGCAGAATGATTTGCAGGATTTTTTTCATGATAAGGCTCCTTTCATCGGCAGCGGGTAGTCCTGCGCTGCCATCGGACAGGCTTCGGCGAAGGCGGGCCCGGCGCAGTCCCCGGTGCGCTGATGATGCGGAAACCCGGCATCACAGCGCAGAAACCAGCGCGGCGCCTCCGTCCCTCTGTCCCATGTTGCGTCGAGATTGTAATACAGCCCGTCAATACAGACGAGATTCCATGCGTGATATTCGGGCTCGGCGCCGTCATCGCCGGCATAGCCGGTCACAATGCGCGCTTTCAGCCCCGCCTCGCGCAGCAGCCGGTACAGCAGAACCGCATAGCCCTGACAGGTCGCCGTGCGGTTGAACAGTGCGCCGTATGCCGTCGATTTCAGATGATAATACGCATTTTTCCGGTGTACCGTGTCATAGGACACCGCCCCGCGCACATAGTCGTAAATGACGAGCGCCCGTTCGGACTCCGAGGGGATATCTGCAAGGTTCAGCTCTTTGGTCAATGCCCGCACGCGCTCCGTGACAAGCTGCTCCTGCTTCAGATCGGTGTAATACTCCGGCACAACGGTGATCTGATAGGCATAGCCGCTGCCCTCGGGGCTCCGGCTGTACCGCAGTGCATAGCCCGCAGTCTGATACCTCAGATAATCGCCCGCATCCGGCGCGTCCGTCTCTGCATAGACAAACTGCATCAGGTCTTCGGTCAGCGCGGCGATATCCGCCATATGGTCGCCCTCTGCGCGGTAGGTCAGCGTGACCGACTGCGATCGCTGCCGCAGCGCCTCCCGCACCGAGTCGATCACGGCGTCGGCATTTGTGAAATACACGCTGAGATCCTGCCGGACGGCGTAGCTGTGTGCGCGCTGCTGCGGGCGGCTGCACAGCACCGCTGCCGGAATCAGCAGCAGAACCGAGAAAATCAGCGTAAACAGGCGCAGTGCCGCATGCCTATTCATCGGGCTTCTCCCGCCTGCGGCGCGGCCTCCGCTTCCAGACTGCCGCAGCATTGGCATTGACCAGCAGCCGGTCAACCGGAATGCCGGCGGGACAGATATCATGGCAGGCGAGCGATTTGCCGCAGCCCTCATAGAGGTGCTTGCGGTATGCCTGCTGCATGGCCTCCTTCTGCGATTCCGGCAGTGCCGTCAGCAGGCGCGCCGCGGGCAGAAGCCCTGCCATGCCGTAGAATTTACCGTCTGCGCAGAAATTCGGGCAGACCTCCAGACAGCAGCCGCACTGCAAGCAGCGCGAGGCATCATAGGTCAGCCCACGGACTGCCTCATCCGGCTCTGCATCCTCCGCAAACCAGATCTGCATCCGCATGAGATTCTGCATCAGAATACTGCGGTCCACGGTCAGATCGGCGACCACGGGGAATTTCCGCAGCGGCTCAAGCAGAATGCGCCCGCGCCGGAACTCTGAGAGCAGCGCATCGCAGGCAAGGCGCGGTCTGCCGTTGATCCGCATGGCGCAGGCGCCGCATTTCTTTTGCAGACAGCTGCATTCCCAGCGGATCGGGGTCACTGCCCGCCCCTCGGTATCGGTGCATGCAGGGTCTGCATTGATTTTTTGCAGCATGGACGCCACGGTCATCTGCATGTCGTCCGTCTCAAACAGGATCGTCTGCCGGTATGGGGCATCATCCGGCGATGCCTGCCGCAGAACAGTCAGGGTCACGGTCATACGCTGGCTCCCTCCTCCGGCAGCGGCACAAATTTCACCGAAGCTGCGCCGTTTTCACAGCACACGACGGTCGTTTTCCGGTATGCTTCATCCGATTGCGGAAAATCCGCGCGGTAATGTGCGCCGCGGCTCTCGCGCCGCTCCAGTGCCGCTTGCAGCATTGCCCCGGCAAGGCAAAGTCTTGCTTTTTCCCGCGCATTGGATTCCCGCGCCGCCGACAGCTCCGCAAGCGATTGCAGTGCTCCTTGCAGTGTTGTTTCATCGCGGACAATGCCGAGCCCGGAAAGCAGAATGTCGCGGATTTGCAGGATCAGGCGCGGGTCGGCGGGTGTCAGGAGCGGCTCATCCTCCTGAACAGGACAGTCCGGTTCGGCATCCTGCGCCTCGGCAGCAGCCGTTTCCGCCGCGGTTTTTCCGCCGTACAGTGCGCCGAGCATGGAATTTCCGCCGAGCCGGTTTGCGCCGTGATACTGACAGGCACACTCGCCCGCCGCATAGAGCCCGCGCAGCCCTGCGCGGTGCTTTGCATCGACCGCGATTCCGCCCATAAAATAGTGGATGCCCTCTTTGACCGGAACCGGCTCGCGCTTTGGGTCGAGCGAAAGATAGGCGATCAGCTCCTCCCGCAGATCGGAGAGCTTCTGCGCCCATGTCTCTGCGGAAAGCCCGGTCAGATCGAGATACACCTGACCGCCGCATCCGGGGCTCTGCCGGACGCGGAACATCTCCCGCGCCACCACATCCCGCGGCATCAGATTGCCAAGCTCCGGATACAGCTCCTCCATGAAATACCAGCGGGCGCCGTTTTTTTCAATAAACAGCCTGCCGCCCTCGCCGCGCGCCGCCTCCGAGACAAGACACCGCTTGCCGGAAATGCCGACGGTCGTCGGGTGATATTGCAGCATTTCCGGATTGCCAAAGGGCACCCCCTGCATGAACACCGCCGCAGCAGCATCGCCGCTGTTCTGGGTCGTGCCGGTGGTCATCTCCGGAAAGAGCCCGTTCATGCCGCCGCAGCAGAGCAGCACTGCGCCGAAATAATCGCGGATTTCGCCGGTATAGCAGTCCCGGCAGCGCACGCCCGCGCAGGATTTGTCCGCCCGGAGCAGCAGCCGCAGAAATTCGTGATGCGGAAACCGGTGAATCAGTCCCGCGGCTTCATATTTCCGCGCCTCGTCAATCAGCGCGGTCATGATCATTTTCCCGGTGCTGCTGCGGGCATATGCCGTCCGCTTTTTCTTCTGCCCGCCGAAATTCCGGAGCATGAGCGTCCCGTTCTGCATATGAAACGGCACGCCGCAGCGCTCCAGCCGCCGCAGTATTTCCGGCGCATGCTCCGTCAGCCCGCGCACCGCCTCCGGGTCGGCGAGCCCGCAGCCGCCGCGCACCGTATCGGCAAAATGCTCTGCGGGGCTGTCATCCTCGTGCATCGTATTCAGCGCGGCATTGATGCCGCCCTCCGCAAGAACGGACTGTGCCCGCTCGGAGGGCTGAAGCGAAAAGAGTGCGCAGGGGAGCCCGCGCTCCGCAAGCGTGATCGCTGCGGAAAGCCCGCTCAGCCCCGCGCCGATAATCAGAAACCGTTTCATGCTCCGCAGCACCTCCCGTCAGATCGCCTGCCAGCGAATATAATACACAACAAACGCAGCGCCCGCAAACAGCAGCAGAACCGACAGAATCAGCAGCAGATCGAGCAAAAACCGCCGGTATTTCCGGATGCCGAGTGCGGTCATCAGCGGCCGGATATTGGAGAGCACATGCACCGCGACCGCAAGCACCAGCAAAATCTGCGACAGAAGCTGCACCCTGCCGAAGAACCGCAGCCGGAACACGCCGCCGCGCCTTGTGCCCTCGAAGATCAGGACATGCGCCAATAGCAGAAACATCACCGCAAAGCCGCTGATCCGCCGCAGCCAGAACAGCGTATTTTCGCGGAAATAGGAGACGCCCGCCCGCTTCTGCGTCTTGAGGGTCTGTACGGTCAGGATAATGCCGAGCACCGCGTGAATCAGCACCAGAACGGTCATCAAATACGCCGCGATGCTGAGAATGCGGTTTCCGCCGGGGATGACCCCCGCAAGCTGAAATCCGCCCGCGACCGCATGAACCAGAAACAGCACCAGAATGCCCATACTGAGCACTGCATTCCATTTTCTCATGTTGATGCTCCTTTGTCGCTGACATACAGAAACAGGATCTCCGGATGGGTAGAGAGCGCCGAAGCGCCGCCCGCATCCGCTGCCTCCTGCGAGAGAATGATGCAGTCAAACAGCCCGTATTCCGCCTTCGAGAGCAGCAGTGTGCTGTCGATCGCCTGTACGGTCATCTGGTTTTCCGGCAGGCGCGAGCGGCAGCTCTCCGCCATATCCCGCCCGCCGCGGTCGCTGACAGCGGTCAGGCAGGAGATATCCTCGAAGATCACCGGCGCCTCGTCGCCCGTGAAGAACTGCTCCCAAAGCGCGAGATTTCCTTTATCCGGGTGCCGGTCCGTATTGAGCAGCACGACATAATTGCCGGAGGGCTGCGCTGCGATGACCGAGGCGCCCGATACGGCGTCCGGCTGCCCGCGCAGCACCGCCCTGCCGGTATCCGTGCAGAGCATCGGGAGCCCGAGGATCAGGAACAGAACCGCGAGATCCGCGATCAGATGCAAGAGCCTGCGCATCTGCTTACTGCGCCGCCTGTTCGAGCGCGATGCTGACGGCTTCCTTGAATTCGCCGTAGTTGATCGTGGCGCCGCTGATCGCATCCACGCCCTTGAGGCTGCCCTTTTCGACGAGCCTGCTCGCGTACTGGTCGCAGGCGCCGACCGCCTTCTGCGCCTTGTTATAGAAGTCGCGGTTTGCGATCTCGCCGTTTTCCTTGCCGTATTCGGCATCCTTCAGCGTGCCGTCCAGCTCATAGGTCTTGAATTCGCATTCGGTGATTTTGTTGTCCTTGATCGTCAGTGTCACGACGCCGTAGCCGTTTCCGGCGGTATCCGCCTCGTCATCGTTGACATACTGCTCGCTCTTTGCGGTATAGGTTCCGTCCTTGTAATTCTTCGGGGTCTCATCCTCACCGCAGCCCGCAAGGCACAGCCCGCAGAGCAGCACCGCGCCGAGCAGAATATTTCGCTTTTTCATCGTAATCCCTCCGATCAGGAAAACCGGATTTTTCCGGTGAAATTCGGGTTGACGGTCTCCTTCGCGAGCTTTCCGCTGCGCAGAACGAGCGTCCGCTGCGCGACCTCCGCGACCTCCGGGTCATGCGTGACGACGATCAGCGTCGTGCCCTCCTCGTGCAGCCGCCGGAACAGATCGACCACGATTTCTTCGTTTGCTTCGTCAAGGTTGCCGGTCGGTTCGTCCGCGAGGATGATCTCCGGGTAATTGATGAGCGCGCGCGCCACGCAGACACGCTGCTGCTCGCCGCCGGAGAGCTGCCGCGGCAGATGCTTTGCCCTGTCCTTCAGCCCGACGCGCTCCAGCGCCTCCAGCGCCTCCTTCTCGTCCGGCATGCTGTGATAATACTGCGCGAGCATGACATTTTCCACCGCAGTCAGGTAATTGACCAGATGAAACTGCTGAAAGATCAGCCCGATCTTGTCGCGGCGGATGGTCGTCAGATTCCGCTTGCTCTGCTTTGCGAGATCAACGCCGTCGAGCAGCACCTCGCCCTTTGTCGGCTTATCCATGCAGCCGATAATGTTCATCATCGTCGATTTTCCGGAGCCGGAGGGTCCCATGATCGAGACCCACTCGCCCTTCTCCACCTTCAGGCTGACATTGTCCAGTGCGTGCAGCTCGCCGTAGATTTTCGAGACGTTTTTCAGTTCCAGTAAGCTCATATTTTCCACACTCCTTCGTGCTTATTCGCCCTTTAAGACCAGCGCGGGGTCAACCTCGGTCGCGCTGCGGACCGGCATGAGGCTCGCGAGTCCTGTCACCGCGACGGAGACCAAGATCGTGACCGGCACCAGCATCGGCCGGAAGCGGATCGCGCTGCTGAACACGCGGATGCTCACCTGCTGTGCAAAGACAAATCCCAGCACCGCACCGAGGATTCCGCCGAGCAGCCCCAGCAGCATGCTTTCGCCCATGAATTCGCGGAGGATGGCGCCGTCCGGCGCACCGATCGCCTTGCGAAGGCCGATCTCCCGCCTGCGCTCCGCGACAACCGCCGTCATCGTCGTCGCGACGCAGATCATCGTCAGCGCGAGCACAACGACCGTCACCAGCAGCACGAGCGCCTGCAATTTCGTCAGAACGGTCGTTTCCGAGGCGGTCACGCGCTTGACGAGCCGCGCCCGCACCGCATTGCTGCCGCTGTTGATTTTGTTCACATATCCTTGCAGCACATCCGCGCCGCCGGAGACACTGACCTCGCAGACATCGAGCGTGCCCTCGCTGCCGGTCAGCTCCGCAAGATCGTCGAGCGACATGTAGATGTAGTCCTCCTCCGAGCCGCCCGTTTCGAGGATGCCGGTGATCGTGAAATCCTTTGTCAGATCGACCAGCACCTCGCCGGATTCCTCCCCGCTTTCGGGCGTATAGCTGACCGTCAGCGCCTCGCCCTCCTTCAGCCGGAAGGATTCCGCGACATTTGCGCCGATCACGAGCTCGCCGCTTGCATCCGCCCATTCGCCCTCGATTTTCCAGTAAGGACTGGTCTTTTTCGCGCCGCTGAAGTCGGTTCCTGCCGCGACGACCGGATTTTCGCGCACGCGCACATTCTCATAGCGGTACGGTGCATAGCCGACCAGATCGCCGGAGGAGATCATCTTCACGCCCTGCTCTGCATCACTTCGCGTGAATGCCTCATCCGCGGCGGTCAGGATCATATTTGCACCGTAATTGCGGAATTCTGCGCCCATCTGCCGGGGCACATCGTAATAAATTGTCACAAGACCGGAGAGGATCGTCGCACCGATTGCAATGGAGAGCAGCGCGACCAGCATTCTGGAGCGCCGCCGCAGCAGCGATGCAATGATCATCCGGAAAAACATTTTCTGCTTGCTCATGCTTCCTCCTGTTCAGCGTCCGTGCAGCACCTCTGCCGGCTGTAACCGCAGCAGCATCCGGATCGCCGGAATACTGCCGATCAGCGTCACCAGCGCGACCAGCACCGCAACGATCGGAATGACCATGCCGCGCATTGTGATCGCCGAGCCGAAAACGGTATGGCCGATCAATTGCGCAAAGCCCCAGCCCGCGAAGAATCCGAGCACACCGCCGATGATCGCCGTCAGGAAGATTTCCGTCAGCACCAGCAGCGAGACTGCGCCGTTCTGCGCGCCGATCGCCTTCATCAGTCCGATCTCGCCGCTGCGCTCCATGACGCTTGCCGTAACGAGATTGCAGATGCCGAGTGCGGCACCGATCAGGCTGAGAATCGTAATCAGAATCATCAGAAGCTGCGTCTTTTCGAGGATTGCGCCCTCGGAGTCCGCAACCTGCCGCACAGGAGCCGCGACGCAGTCCGTCACCGCCTCCTGAATCTGCCAGCAGATCGAGCTGGCATAGGCCGTGCAGTACCATGTCTCATACTGCGCAACGGTCAGCGAGGAGGGGTCCTTCGCGGCGCGCTCTGCAAGCTCATTTTCTGGCGTTGTCAGCGCGCTGACCTCGATGCTGTCCACGCAGCCGTCAAGGCCGCCGAGCGCCTGCGCCGTGTTGAGCATCGTGTAGATCTGGTCATCCTCGTCGCCGCCGGCATCGAAAATGCCGACGATCTTCAGGTCCTTTTCTGCCGCGGTGCCGGTCACATGCAGCGTATCGCCGGCATGAAGCCCCAGCCTTTCCGCGAGCAGCGTCCCGATCATGGCAGCCTCGGCATCATCGCCGGATTTCTGCTCATCGAGCCATTCGCCCTCGGTCAGCTCCCACCAGTTCCGCAGGCTCGTGATGCCCGCATTCAGCGTTTCGCCGGTCGGGAGCTCCATGCGGTGATGGAACCAGCTCCCGACAACGGCCGCCTCTGTGCCGTCCGCCGTAGTGGCGGTTGTGCGCAGAAACGGCGCATAATCGACGATATTGAATGCCCAGAAGATCGTTTTGATCTTGCCGAGCTCATCCTCCCGCAGATAGCTCCCCGCGGAATCGCCCTCCATTTCGTAGAGGTTATTCAGCACCGACGCCGATTTCGGCACGACGGTGATGTTCGCACCGTAGGTCTTGAGCTCCTGGTTCACCTTGTCGCCGACGTCCAGCATGACGCTGAGCATTGCCGTCGCGAGCGAGGCGCCGAGCGCGATCGTAAACGCAATCATGATCATTTTCTTCCACTGCCGGAACAGCGTTCCGCGGATCATTCTCAGAAACATGCACAGCGCCTCCTTTACTGAAATTCCTTTTTGTGCTCGACCAGCCCGGAGAACGGGATCACGATCTGCCCGTTTTCGATGCTGTACGGAATGACGATCGGGTTGCAGCCGCCCTTGAAGCCGATCGTGTTGATGTTCATGACCACATCGCACAGCTTGCAGACGACCTGCCCGCCCTTTTCGTAATAGCCGGTCTCGCCGCAGATATCGCAGGCATCGAGCCCGATGCCGTAGGCGGAGGAATTCGGCTTTTTGATGACAATGACACGAATCTGCACATTGTCCGGCGTCGTGTAGGCGAAGCGGTGCAGATGCCCGTCCGCGACCTGCTCAAAGGGGATATACAGATTGTTGTCGTCCATGATGCAGCTTTCGATCGGCGCGAGGTCGATCTTGCGGTTTGCGACCGCGTGCAGCTTCGTCATCGTGAACACGGCAAAGCCCGCGCAGAGCACGGAGAATGCCGACCAGCGCCGGCTGACCGTGTGCTTCCTCCGGATCTTCCGGTGCTGTGCGGGGTTGCTGTAGGATTCCTTCGCAAGAAAGCTGCGGATCAGCAGCAGAATCGGCGCTGCCAGTGCAATGCAGATCGCAGCATAGGTAAACAGTTCATCGTGATTGGAGGTAAATTTGATGATCTCGAAATAATCGTGATAATGCTTGTTCGCTCTGGTGATCATCCGCTTGGTCTGCATGATGCGCAGGCAGTTTGCAGCCTGCCGCAGCGCATTGGAGATCAGCGCGAGGCTGAGCACCGCCGCCCCGCACGGGACCGGCAGCCGCAGCAGCACCTTGCAGACCGCGAGCCCCGCAAGGCTCACCGCCAGCACGCCGAACAGAATGCCGATCGTTTTCAGCAAAAATGCAGAGGATACGACGGTTTTCTCCGTCATCAGGATGATGTACGGATTCGAGAACACATCCGGCAGCAGATAGAGCATCAGCCCGAACACGATGATGCCGAGCGCGGATGCCGCCAGCACCTTGAGGACGGTGTCGGCAGGGCCGTTCTCCCGGCAGATTTTCTGAAAGCCGGTCGGCTTCTCCGCCTTCGCCGCGCGCTTGCCGATGCCGTACATCACAGCCGTGAGAATCGCCAGAACAAAAAATGCGCCGAGCGCAGCAAGCGATACCCGGAAGATCCGGAGGTTCCAGAGCGAGGTGTCGATCTTCCGCGTCGTATTTTTCAGATATGCCATGCGCGCCGCCGCGAGCAGTCCCAGCGCCGCGGCGATCAGCAGCGGGATGCTCCCGCGCTTTCCGTATGCACGCTTTGCAAAGCCCGCGATGAGACCGGTCAGCAAGCCGGCTGTCAGCAGCGCTTCTGTCGTATCAACAAAGTATTTCAGCAAGTTTCCCTGCCTCCTTTTCCGGGAATTCCCGGAGCAGCCTGTGTTTTTTTGCAAACCGCTCCGTTTGGTCACTCATTCCAGAGTGTCTCAACATATCGCCGGAAATCCGGCTATTTTCATCAATCCGCCTAAAAACACGCAAATGCGCCGTCCTGCCGGGCTGCGGCAGCACAAGCGCATCTGCATGAAAAAGGAAGGCTTAAGAAGTCACATGGGGGGAAATTACCACTCCTGCGGTGCATAATCCCAGCCGTCGTACTTCACGACGATCGGGCCGTTGCCGAAGTAGTCATCGAAGGAGCCGCCGGGGCCGGTCTCTGCGTCGGTGTGGAGCAGATAGCCGTTGTCCTCCGGGCTGTGGAAGGTGAATTCGAGGCTGTAGGTATCCGCATTCGGCAGCTTGATGTTTGCGCCGTAGTGCGGGCCGTCGGATGCGCTCATGACCATGAAGGAGCCCTTTGCTGCATCAGAGCCGTCGGAAGCGATGACTCTGTAATCAACGGTCATGTACGGAACCCAGTCGCCGACGCCGAAGCCCAGCTTGTTCTCCAGAGCGGAAACGTCTGCCTCAAGGTGCATATCGAAGCCCTCGATGCTCTCGTTGCCGCCGGACATCGGAACCGGCTGGAAGTACACCGCGGAGACGTTCAGGAAGCCAGCTTCCTCGTCCTCGAAAATCGGGTACTCGGTAAAGCCGCCGCCGACCTCGTCATCCGGAGCTGCTGCCTCAGAGCTGACATCTGCGGAGACTTCCTCTGCCTCAGAGGAAGCAGCTGCGCTGTTGCCGGCAGCTGCGGTGCTGCTGCTGCTGCTGTCATCGCCGCAGCCGACAAAGGACATTGCCATTGCCGCGAGAAGTGAAATACCGATCAGTTTCTTTTTCATGTTCATTACCTCCTAGTCAATTGAACAAAGATCATGGGGTTCCTTTATCTCAGCCGGTTTTTGCGCCGGCAAATGAAAGGCGTCTGTTATTTTGCAGATTTTGCTTTCTGCTGCTTTGCGGGAGCTGCGGCAGGCTTTTTCGCCTTGACCTTTTTCTTCGGTGCGAGCTCCTCCTCAAACTGCTCCTGCGGGATTGTCAGGTAATGCACACCCTGCATGATGCCGCAGAACGCCGGAATCAGCGTCCAGCAGAACACGATGCTGAGCAGCCCCTGCCCGTATTTGCCGAGGTAGAATTTGTGCATGCCGAGCCCGCCGAACAGGATCGCGAGCACACCGGCTTCCGTCTTGTTGCGCTGCTTCCAGTTCCGCATGACGAAGATCATGACCGTAATCAGAATCAGGATCATCTGCGGGATCAGCGTCTGGAGCACCGGGTAAATGCCGAGCACATCCAGCGTGTCATTGAACGGGATAATGGATTGCAGCCACTCGGGAGAGGTCATGTCGATGACGTCGCCCTCGATCAGCTCCTTGATGCCGGAGCCGAGGAACGAAATCGACATCAGGAACATCAGAATGCTGGTGCCGAGGAAGAAGGGCTTGATCGGCAGTCTGACGCTGAGGAAGCGGATCACAAGGAACACGGCCGCCAGCACGACGCATCCGACCGCGAAGCCGCCCCAGACATATTTCATGCTGTCGGCGCCCTTCAGCAGCGGCTGATAGAACAGAATCACCTCTGCGCCCTCACGGTACACCGCGAGAAACGCCGTAAAGCCGAGCGTAAAGACGCTGCCGGTCTCCGCGGAGACCTTCACCTGATCGTCGATGTACTTTGTCCACGCCTCGGCCTCTGCCTTCGAGACCATCCAGTTGCTGACATAGAACAGCACGATCACGGCGATCAGCGCGGTCACGCCCTCGATGATCTCCTGATTTGCAGTGTTTGCGAGCTTGAGCTGATTGAGCAGCCATGCGCTGACAAAGCTCGCGATGATCGCCAGCACGCAGCCGGCATAGACCGCCTTGAGCTTATCTTTGTTGCCGGATTTCACCAGATACGCGATGATCGCGCCGACGACCAGAATCGCCTCGAGACCCTCGCGCAGGATGATGCCGAAGCAGGAGAAGAACGTCAGCATGGTGCTGCCGCCGCCCCCGACCGGAATCGCATTGGCGCCCGGCGTGACCGGCTCGGCGCTCGCGGTTGTCTGCGCCGTGTCAGAGCCGTCGGCGGGGGCATCGGTCTGTGCCGGTGCCTCTCCGGTGAGATTCAGCTTGCTTTCGCCGCTGTCTCCGAGGCCGTCCAGGTGATTTGCCTGCCGGTGCAGAATCTCGCTGAGCTTGTTGAATTCCGCCGCGATCTGCTCCTCGGAATAGCCCTTTTTCACGGCTTTCCGCGCGGTTTTGAACTGCAATTCCGCCTTGCTGACCTCCGAGCCGGAATAGCCGTTGACGGTCCGCTCGAAGCCGGAGGTCTCATAGTAGAAATTGTAGGTGTTGAGGATCGCGGTGTAGGCGTTGTCCTTGTCGCCCTCGTGATACATCTGATAGGACGCCTCCATGACATCGTCGATCGCGTCCGCGATGTCATTCCACGAGGAGACCGCGCCGCCCGCGGCCTTGTATTCGTCAAACGATTTGTAATATGCCGTTTCCGCCGACGCCGAAAAGCTGTTCAGCGCTGCGAGGCACCAGAGCAGCATCAGCGCCAGAGCGCCGAGGAGCCGGCCGGCACGGTGCCGATATCCGGGCTGCATAATACTCCCTCCGTTTTAGTTAGTTAGATTTATCTAACTCTGATTTGAAGCAAACCGCTGCGGGTCAGCGTGTGTGCGGCAGGCTGATAGGCTCCAAAAAGACACATTTTCTGCATTTTCCGGAATCCCCGCAGCGTTTTTTCATGAGCCATTCTATCACATTCAAAATGAAAAGTCAAGATTTTGAGTTAGCACCGGGCAATTTTCAGCGGTTCGGCGGGAAAATTAGCTCCTGCTAACCCGATATTTGTCAAAATCAGACAATGCAGCGCGTGCAGCATTTCGCCGCCTCCTGCCGCAAAGCTGCGGGTTCTGCCTGCGATCCCGCATTTTGCATTTCCGCGGAAATCCGGCAAATCCGATGCAAAATCCGGCAAATCCGATGCATTCTCCTTCTTTACAAACAAAGGAAAACATGCTATAATATAATATGGTGCAGTATTGCACCGACCCGAAACGGAGGGAACACCATGCTGAAATTTCATCCGCTGAAGCAGGACGAGCTCGGCCCGCTGCAATGGCAAAGCCAGCCGCTTGCAGCATGTATGCCTGCGGATTTTGACCCGGAGCAATCCCTTGAAAAGGGCAATCTCCTTCTGACGATCTTTGACGGCGAGCGGCCGGTCGGGCTGCTGGAGCTGCGGGATGAGCCGATCGGCGGCAAGCCCCGCTGCGCCCTGATCGAGCACACCGTTCTTCTGCCGGAGTACCGCCGGCACGGGCTCGGCAGAATGCTGACCGCCATCGCGGCAAGCACCGCCGCGGAACGGCGTATCTGGTTCCTTGCGGCGCAGCCCCCGGAAACGGAGGCGGGCAGGTGCTTTGCAGAGGCGCTGCATTTCCGTCAGACCGAATGGTACTCCGATCTGCTGCTGCTCGATCTCTCCGATGTTGAGGGCATGCGGCATGGATAAGCCGGAAAAGGGAAAGCGCCCGCGCCTGAAAACGCTGCATGCCGCGGTGATTCTCGCGGGGCTGACCGGCATTCTCGCGGCGGGGTCGCTCTTTACCGTCAGCGGCAAGGGCGCTGCCCGGAACCCGGTCTGGCGGCCGCTGCTGCATGCAAGAGATTCCGCAGTTCTTCAGCTCGGGCGCGATTCGCTCGGCAATGTATATGTGACGGAAAACCGCCTGCTGCCTTACCGCGAGCGCTTTGACGATGCGGCGGTGACGGCATCTGCGGAGGCGGTCAATGCGCTGGCGGAGGAATCGGGCATCCCGGTCTATCTCGTCGCCGTCCCGACGTCTGCGGGCATTTACGGCGACCAGCTCCCGGAATATGCGCCGCTTGCCAATGAGCATACGATGCTGCGGACGCTCTCCTCGCAGCTCAGCGAAAATGTCGTCTGGATCGAGGCGGAGAGCTGGCTTTCGACCGAGCGCGAGCAGTATATCTATTACCGGACAGACCCCTGCTGGACCGGCTACGGCGCCTTCTGCGTCTACCGGACGGCGATCCGGAAGCTGGGGTTCAATCCGCTCGGATACGATCATTTTATCGTGTATCATTTCAGCGGCGATTATTACGGCAGACTGGTGCAGGAGAGCGGCTATGACAGCGTGCAGCCCGATCTCGTCGATCTGTACCGGTATGATGCCGAGCAGCCGCTGAAAAGCGTGCTCTCCCTGCGCGGGGACGGCGAGGAGCAGCTCGGCGCCTTTTTCCGTGAGGAGGAGGCGGAGAAGCGGAATGACCCCGCACTGGTGTTTGCGAGCAATTCCGAGCCGGTGCTGTATATGGAAACCGAAAATCAGAACAGCCGCGAGCTGCTTTTGCTGACGGACAGCTTCGGCGGGAGCATGATTCCGCTGCTGCTTCAGCATTATCATTCTGTGACGGCGGTGAATCCGGAGCTTGCAAGGAAGCAGAAGCTCGACTGGCGCAGCCTGACCGAACAAACCGGCGTACAGTATACGCAGATCCTGGTGCTGTGCGGCGCCGATACCCTCAGCACGCCGGGATTCGCAGAGGCGGCCGCGCCGTAATCTGCCGGAGCGCATCACAACAGAAAGGAGCATCATTGCCATGAGCAAGAAAAAGAATAAAAACAGAAAACCGCAGCCGCAGAAGCTCGATTATGAGGCGATCCGCGAGCGGGATGCCGAGAGAAAGAAAAAAAGGCGCGAGAAAACCCGCGATAAGCGCAGAAAGATCATGAAATGGGTCTGCATCCCGCTGATCGCGGCGGGCGTGCTCTGCGCGGCAGGCTTCGGTACCTATTATTATCTGAAAAGCAGCGGATGGTTCCTGCATCACAGAACCGCGGCCAAAACTGAGCATTACGAGGTCACGGATGCGATGTTTGCCTGCTATTACCGGCAGTGCGTGGACACCTATCTGAATTACTGCGAATCCGATGCCGGACTGACGCCCTTTGACGAGAGCCGCCCCGCAAAGGAGCAGGATTACCAGCCGGGATACTCCTTCTATGACTTTTTCATGGATACGACCGCCGATGCCGTCGAGAAGCATTTGCAGCTCTGCGAGGCGGCCTATGCAGAGGGCTATACGCTCTCGGAGGAGCGCCTTGCGGAATGCAGAAGACAGGCGGAGGAGGAGGATCTCTCCCGCTACCAGAAGGGCGTCACTGTCGCGGATATCGAAAAGGCAAAGCAGATCTCCTTCCTCTCGCAGTATTTCCAGTCTGATTCGATCGCGGCGATCGAAATAACCGACGAGGAGATCGACACCTATTTTCATGCGCATGAGGGAGATTATCTGACCGTCAGCATCTGCGGCTACACCTTCCCCTATGACACCGATGAGACCAACGCGGTGTACGGCATGACGCAGGAGCAGGCGGTGGCTTATGCGATGGAGCTTCAGGAGACGAAAACGCCGGAGGAATTCTATCAGAAAATTGAGACCATTCTGGCGGATGAGATGGGCGAGGACGAGGAGACCGTACAGACCGCGCTCGACAGCATGAAGTTCACGAATCTGATTACCTACTATGCCGACGATGTGCAGGAATGGGCAAGGCGCGACGATGCGAAGGCAGGCGATGTGTTCCTCACAAACCGCGCAGAGCAGAACATCGTGCAGGTCTGCATGCTGCTCGAAAAGCCGACGTACAGCGAGGAGCCGACCGCCGATGTGCGCATCATCTATTTGCAGGAGGCGGAATTCGACGGGCTCGAAAATGCACTGGACTTTGCCGAGGAGCTGAAGGCGGAATGCGAAGCGGGCGGCAGTCAGCTTTCCGATTTCGTCGAAATGGTGAATGAGTATTCGCAGGATGTCAATACTTACCCCTACGGCGGACTCATCAGCAGCTTCACGCCCTCCCGCACAAGCTACGGCAGCGAGCTGACAGACTGGGCATTTGACAGCGAACGCACGGCAGGCGATATGACAGTTGTGAGTACCGGAAGCGGAGCAATCTTAGCGTATTACGAAAAGGCCGGCGATGAGATCGCGTGGCGCAATGCGGTGTACGATACACTCTATGCCGAGAAGAAGGATGCGCTCAGTGAAAAGAATCATTCCGCAGAGGTGACAAAGTATCCGGAAAACTACAAATACATCACCGGCTGAGCCGGCATGAAAGGAGCTATGTCACATGTTTGATGCAGCAATTATCGGAACGGGGCCGGGCGGCCTCTCGGCGGCGCTGACCCTGAAAATCCACGGGAAAAACGTGATCTGGTTCGGGGCAAACCCGATCTGCGAAAAGGTCGCAAAGGCCGAAAAAATCAACAATTATCCCGGGCTTCCGGCGATCTCCGGGGCAGCGCTTGCGGCTGCATTTCAGCAGCATGCAGAGCAGATGGGGCTGACCGTCACCGAGCAGGTCGTGACGAGCATCATCCCGATGGGCGAACATTATGCGCTCAGCGCGGGCGCGGATTTCTATGAGGCAAAGACCGTTCTGCTCGCGACCGGAACGGCGGCTGCCGGCACACTGCCCGGCGAGCCGGAACTGCTCGGGCGGGGCGTCAGCTATTGCGCAACCTGCGACGGCATGCTCTACCGCGGCAAGCGGATCGCGGTCATCTGCACGGCCAAGCGGCTGGAGCATGAGATCTCGTATCTCGCGGAGCTCGCAGAGCATATCGACCTGTTCGCATTCTATAAGGACTGCGCGATCGACCTGCCGAATGTCACGCTGCGGACGGAAAAGCCGCAGGGCGTCGAGGGGAGCAGCCGCTTCACGGGGCTGAAGCTCAATACGGGCGATACGCTGGAGGCAGACGGGCTGTTCTGCCTGCGGACGGCGGTCTCGCTGAACACGCTGCTGCCGGGGCTGGAGACCGAGGACGGGCATATCCGGGTTGACCGCGGGCAGGAAACGAGCATGAAAAACTGCTTTGCCGCGGGCGACTGCACCGGCAGACCGTATCAGTACACGAAGGCGGTCGGCGAGGGGAATGTCGCGGCACACAGCATCATCCGGGCGCTTGCCGAATCCGGCGCATAATCCTTGTATATCATGAGACACCGGGAGGCACTGCTATGACTGAAATCCGAATCGCCGGCGAAGCGGATATCCCCGCTCTTGTCCGGCTGCGGCTGGCATATTTTGATGAGGAATTCGGCACGCTGCCGGAGGAGACCGATGCACACCTGCGCATGCAGCTCCCGCAGTTTTTCGCGGAGCACTTAAACCGCGACTGCTTCGGATTCCTTGCCTCCGCGGAGCCGGGCGGGGCGCCCTGTGCGAGCGCGATTCTCTGCTGCTCCGCAATCGCGCCGAACCCTCGCTTTCCGGACGGAAAACGAGGCTATGTGCTCGGCGTCTACACCGAACCGGAGCACCGCGGAAAGGGCTGCGCGACCTTGCTGATGCAGCGGCTTTTGCAGGAGGCAAAGCGTCTGGGGCTCAATCTCGTGTCGCTTTCGGCATCGGACATGGGCCGGCCGATCTATGAAAAGCTCGGATTTACCGTCTCTCACTCGCATTTCACGGAAATGGAGCTGGCGCTGCCGTAAGGAAACATTCTGAAAGGCAAAGAAGGGAACACCATGCTGTCAAAACCGGGAGCCGGCTGGAGCGATCTCACACTGGGAGATTTCAGGGCGGGCATCAGTTTTCTTACCGACATTCCGTTCGACTGGCTGAGAGCCTGCATCAACGGACTGAAATATGTGATCCCCGCTGCATTCTATTTCGATGAAGAAGGAAGCACCGGCCTCATCGTTTCCGATTTAGGGGTCACATATATCATCATACAGCATAACGGCACAGAGCTGACAACGGTGCAGGGCGTCGGGCTGAAACAATTTGCAGAGATGCTGGTACACGATATCAGGGAGAATCTGGAGGACTGGGTTTGCTGGTGTACGTTTGAGCTGAGCGATGAACAGTATGCGCGGAGAGAGGCAATGCTGCGCGAGCTGCTCGCGGAAACGGAAACATGCCTTGCCGGCTTTTTGAAGGGCAATATCGAAAACTACTGAATCATGAAGAAACAAAAAACAAAAGAAAGGTCTGAACAAAATGGACATCGGAATTGATCTTGGTACGGCGAATATCATCATCACGCGCCGCAGAAAGGGCGTTGTGCTGAATGAGCCGTCCGTGATTGCCTTTGACAAGCGCACGGAGCGCGTGGTCGCGGTCGGTACAGAGGCCTACCGCATGGAGGGGCGCGCCCCCTCTTACATCGCCGTCGTGCACCCGCTGAAGGACGGCGTGATCTCGGATGATATTCTGACGCAGGCGCTGATCCGCGAGCTGATCGACGTCGCGGCGGGCGTGCGCGTGGTCAAGCCGCGCATTGTCATCTGCGTGCCGTCGCTGATCACGGATGTTGAAAAGCGCGCGATCCTCGATGCGGCCATGAGCACCGGCTCCCGCAGGGTTCACCTGATTCAGGAGCCGCTCGCGGCCATGCTCGGCGCGGGCATCGCGATCAACAAGCCGGTCGGGCATATGGTCGTCGATATCGGCGGCGGCACGACCGATATCGCGGTGGTGTCGATGAACGGCATCGTCACGGCGCGCTCGCTGAAAATCGCCGGAAACCGGTTCGATCAGTCGATCATCCGGTATGTGCAGAACAAGTATCAGGTTTTGCTGGGCGAATATACCGCAGAGCATGTGAAGAAATCGCTCTGCAATCTGTATAACCCCTCTGAGGATGTCATCGCGCCGGCAAAGGGGCGGAACATCTCCCGCGGGCTGCCGGATCAGGTCGATCTGAGCGAGGCGGAGATCTCGGAGGCGCTGGAGGACGATATCAACACGATCGTCGAGACGGTTCGGCGCGTGCTGGAGGAGACCCCGCCGGAGCTGGTCGGGGATATCTGCGCAAACGGCATTCTGCTGACGGGCGGCGGCGCGCTGCTCGGCGGGCTGGAGCCGTATTTCACGCGGATGCTCGGTGTCCCCTGCCGCACGGCGCGTGACCCGCTGACCTGTGTGGCGCGCGGAACCGAAAAGGCATTCCGCCGCAGGGATATTCTGCTCGACGGCTTCGAGCGCATCGACGCCTATACGCAGAGCAGATGAGGATAAGCGGAAAGAACAAAGCCTGAGAGCGATCTGCTCTCAGGCTTTCATTCTATTGAAAAGAGTACCGCTCACAGCCCGATCGACCGGAATGCCTGATCGAGGTCGCGGATAATATCCCCGGGCTCCTCCAGCCCGACGCTGAAGCGGATAAAGCCGTTCCGGAACTGCGCCGGATACAGGTCAATGCGCTCATCATAGCTTGGCTGCGGGAAGATCAGGCTTTCGTCATGCCCGAGAGATACTGCAAAGGTCACGACCTTCAGCGCCGCGCAGAACCGCTCGACCGCCTTGTCATCCGCACGGATTCCGAATGAGATCACGCCGCCGAAGCCCTCCGTCATCTGCCGCTTTGCGAGCGCATGTCCGGCATTGCCCGGCAGCCCCGGATAGGATACAAAGGTCACGTTCTCGCGCTGTTCGAGCCATTCCGCGATTTTCTGCGCAGATGCATTGATCTGCTTCATGCGCAGCGGATAGGTCACCGAGCCGCGGAAAATCTGCCACGCATTGAACGGGCTGATGACCGCGCCGACATTCACCTGTGCCTCGTAGCGGATGCGGTCCATTGTTTCGAGGTCGTTGGATATGATCGCGCCGCCCTGTGCATCCCCGTGGCCGTTGATGAATTTGGTCAGTGCCTCGATGACAAAATCGGCGCCGAGCGCAAGCGGCCTCTGATTGATCGGGGAAGCAAACGTGTTGTCAACGGAGACGAGCGCGCCGTTTTCGTGCGCGATTTCGGCGATTGCGGCAATGTCCGAAACACAGTTTGTCGGATTGTCCGGCGTTTCGATGTGAACGAGCCGCGTGCCGGGCGTAATGGCCTTTCGGACTGCATCGAGATCGGTCATATCCGTCATGACGGTCTCCACGCCGAATTTCCGGTTGAACAGCTCATGAAACATCCGGTATACCGCCATATAGCTGACCTTCGGATACACGACGCGGTCGCCGCTTTTCAGAAGCGTCCAGAACAGCGCATGCAGCGCGCCCACGCCGCTCGCCAGCACGATCGCATCATCGGCGCCGTGCAGCGACGCGATCTTTTCCTCAAGCCATTGCTGATTGGCATTTCCGTTGCGCGAGTACATCAGCAGATCGGTCGAGGAGTAGTTGACCTTAGAAAGATCATCCGGCAGCCGGTAGCTGTTCGCCATATGCAGCGGCCTTCTGACTGCGCCGGTTCCCTCGTCATAGTCTGTTCCGGTATGTACCGCTCTGGTTGCGATTCCGTAATCCCGGTACGGGTCCTTTTTGATGGCCATATCATCCGCTCCTTTTAATTCCAGTATTCTGATAAATATAATAGGATATACACATTATACCACATTATTCCGGAAATTTCAATGGGCGCGGGAGAAAAAGGTGTGGCACATCGGGGATTTTATGATTTCAGGAATAAAGTATCCGCTTCGCGGATGCTATTTTGGAATGGGGACCTCTATCGCCCATGTTTCGCAAAGCGAAACTGCGCAGTTTGCCTTCGGCAAACATGGGGTTCCCAAGCCCGCCGAGCTCTTTGCACGCTAGGAGAGTTTCGCCCGTTGCGACGGGCGACGAGGGCTCTGCCCTCGACCCGCGAGCTTTTTGAAAAAAGCTCGACCAAAAACTTTAGAGACAGCTCCGATTATGACTGCGAAAAGCTCCCCGAAAAAGCCACTCCCGGGAGAAAAAAAGTCGCTGACAAATTGCCGGGGAGAAAAAACGGAGGGCGGCACTGCCGCCTCAATGGGCATAAGAGAAAAATCTGCACAGAAACCCTGCCGGAAAGCGAAATGCCTAAAAAATATGTTTCTTCATAAAAACATTCTTGATTTTTCATGAAATTCGTGCTATAATGACTGTGAACCAGCACCCACAGCGGATTCTGAATACGAAGACAGGACGGTGATTCTATGCATGCACCCGCACCAAAGCACATCGCAGTCATTCTCGCCGGCATCGACGAGGAATATCAGCAGAGCGTCCTAAAGGGCATCATTGCATGTGCAAGGGAGCAGCAGGCGAATATCGCATGCTTTACCGCGTTCGGCGGCGTGCTCGGCAGCGGCCTCTATGACATCGGGGAATACAACATCTATAACCTGATCCGGTTTGACCGGTTCGACGGCGCGATCCTGATGACCAATACCGTCGGCAACAGCGCCGAGCGGGAAAAGGTGCTCAGCCGCGTGCGTGCCTCCGGCATTCCCGCCGCGATCCTCGACGGCAGCGATGCAGAGGAGTTCTGCAATATCCGCATCAACAACGCAAAGGCAATGCGCAGGATCGTCGAGCATATCATCGAGGAGCACGGCGCAAAGCGGCTCTGCTTTATCGCCGGAACACCGGGCAATCCGGAGGCGGATCTGCGGATGCAGTCGTTCCTTGACGTCATGGCGGAGCACGGCCTGCCCGTTTCGGAGGAGGATCTGTTCCCCGGCGAATTCCGTCCGGCGGACGGCGCAAGAGCAGCCGAGGCGCTGCTCAGCTCCGGCAAGCCGCTCCCCGATGCGATCATCTCCGCAAACGATGCGATGGCGCTTGAGGCAATGCGCACACTGGAGCGCAGCGGCGTCCGCATCCCGGAGGATATTCTCGTCACCGGCTTTGACAATACCTTCTATGCACAGTATCACTGCCCCGCGCTGACGACGGTCAGCCGGCCGCTCTTTGACGCCGGATATCAGGCGTGCAGCACGGTGCTGCGCGTGATCGGCGGGGAACCGGGCGGGCAGACGGTCTCGATGGAAGCATTCCCGGTATTCCGCGAGAGCTGCGGCTGCACGGACAGCGAGGAGACCGACATCCGCAGATACAAGAAAAAGACCTATGAGCTCCTGAACAGCAGCCGGACGGGCGTCTCGCTCCTGAACCGGATGACCTCCGCGCTCGCGGAGGCGGAGACCGAGGAAGCGCTGCTGCAATCCATCGGCAGCTTCATGCACGAGCTTCAGTGCGAAAAATGCTGCATCTGCCTGTGTGACGACTGGCAGCAGGCGTTTCATGAAAAGGGCGCCGAGGAGGAGCAGCCGTACTGCGTCAGCGGCTACACGGAAACCATGTCCGCCCCGCTGATCTGGGAGCGCGGCACCGTCAGCAGCATCAGCGCATTCCGGAGTGGGGAAATGTACCCGGTTCAGCCCGAAAGCGGCGGCAATGTCAGCTATTTCCTGCCGCTGCATTTCCGCGAGCGCTGCCTCGGATACTATATCATCACCAACAGCGACTTCCCGCTCAAGAGCTCGCACTGCCACTCGCTGATGATGAACATCAGCCATTCGATGGAAAATGTGCGGAAGCTGCTGCACCTGAACAATGCCGTGCGGGAGCTCGACCGGCTGTATGTGATCGACCCGCTCTGCGGCATCTATAACCGCAACGGCTTTATCCGCCTCGCAGACCGGATGTTCCGGCAGTGCATGGAATCCGGCGATTCCATCATGATCGCGTTCATTGATATGGACGGGCTCAAATATGTCAACGACAATTACGGCCATGACGAGGGCGACTTTGCCTTGCAGCGGCTTGCCTCCGTCATCCGGGATATCTGCACCGGAAATGCCGTCTGTGCGCGGTTCGGCGGCGATGAATTCATCGCGGTCGCATCCGGCGTAGCGGAGGATGCCGGCACGAAAATGGAGGCGGATTTCAAGCAGCATCTCGCCGAGGTCAACGGAATCATCGGGAAGCCCTATCCGCTCGCCGCGAGCATCGGCTCCTTCGTGACGAATGTGACACCGGAGATGAAGCTGTTTTCTCTGATCGCACAGGCCGATCAGATCATGTATGAACAGAAAAAGAGGAAGAAGACTTCACGCTATCTGCGAAAGGACTGAAAGCATGAGCAATCGGCGATGGATTCGCATAACGGAGGCGGGCGCTGCAATGCTGCTCTCGCTTTCCGGTATCACAGGCTGCGCGGCACCGGGCAGGTCTGCGCCGGAGCAGGGTGATCTCACGGAGGTCACGGCGCCCGATACCACTGCAACTGACCCGCAGCAGACAACCCTTACGACCCCGACGGCGCCCCGGCAGACGGACACGACCGCAGCAACCGGCGAATCCGGCGAATCCGGAGAGCCCGGCGAGCCGCCGCATACCTATACGCTGCCGGAGCTCGTCCACAGCTCCGCTGCCGAGATCATCCGGCTCATGGGCGGCGAATACGAAATGATGGCCGATGAAATTCCGGGGTATTTCTATCTCTGCAATGAGCAGGTGTTTCCGCATACGCGGTTTTATTTCATCGACACGAGCTTTGACTACATCCCGCAGGGCGACAGCAGCCTTTCGGGCTATGAGCCCCAACTCCGCGAGATGCTGATGCACAGCGGCATTGAGATCGACAAGATCAACACCTATGCAGGCGGCATGGAGATTGACGGCTACACCGCCGGCAGGAGATATGCCGATTACGCGGAGCAGATCGGCGCGGATTCCTTTTCCTTCGGCGATCTCGGGGAATATTTCTGCGGCGCCCCGGCATCCTCCGCGTTCAGCTATACCGATGCGGAAAATCATGCGCAGATCACGCTGCATTTCACGCTGACGGGCGACTACATGACGAAGGAGGATTTCGTCATGGCGCAGGGGGCGTTCCCGGAATACATCATGGGGCAGGATAACCCGGAGCTGGAGGTCATCACCGTGAAGCGGGACGACGGCTACCCGAAGCCGGAGTTCACCGTCGCGACGGCGAGCTCGGTGCTTGCGCCGGAGGTAAACGGCGACAGCGTATACACCTACGCCGCAGAGAATGTGCTGGACGGCGACCTCAGCACATGCTGGGCGGAGGGCGCAGAGGGGCTCGGCTACGGCGAGACCCTGACGCTCACGGCCGCCGAGCCGCAGACGGTCAGTTCGATCCGGGTATACGGCGGGCTGCAAACCGATGCGGCACATTTCCGCAGCAACGGCCGCCCGACGGAGCTGCGCGCCGAATTTGACGACGGCTCGGTATACCGGGTCTGGGTCAGCGACAATCTCGATTACGGCAGCTTACCCGTATTCCTGTGCAGCGGAAAGAAAACCTCGACGATCAAGCTGACGCTTCAGGCGATCACCGCCGGCGAGAACTATCAGGACACCTGCATTTCTGAGATCGAATTTGATTAAAAAGGAATGAACGCGAAACGAATCGAAATCCCGCAGAGACTTAAGGCAACACCGCACAGAGCTGGTGGTGCAGATGCGCAGTCAGATCTTTCGTCAGATTGTATGAAAACGACGCCGCTGGGCTGACGCCCAGCAAGGAGTTTTCGTGCAAGATGACGAAAAAGCTGCAAGCAGATGTGCCGCCAAGCCGTCAGGCGGGCTTTGTGCGGTGTTGCCTTAATTCGCGCAAACTCAAAAGTTTTGGGGCGAGCTTTTTTCAAAAAGCTCGCGGGGTCGAGGGGCAGCACCCCTCGTCGCCCACCGCAGTGGGCGAAACTCCCCAAGCCTTCAGCCCTCGCAAGGGGAGATCTGCAAAAAACATCCGGCGGATGTTTTTTGCAGAGCGGGGACGCCTGAAGGAGGCGTCCCCATGCGGATTGCTTTGCAATCCGCGGCGTAATAATCAAAATCATAATGATCCCGTAATTCAATCTAAAACGCAAAGAGCCTCCTGTGCCAAAACAGGAGGCTCTCAATATTCTCAGTTTTCCGCGGGCTTCCGCGCATTCGCAAGCATCAGCTTGACGCGGTTTTCCTGATTGACGCGGGTCGCGCCGGGGTCGTAGTCGATCGCCGTGATATTGGCATTGGGGTACGCATTCTTGATGACGCGCATCATGCCCTTTGCCACGATGTGATTCGGCAGACAGCCGAACGGCTGCGTGCAGATGATATTCTCGGTTCCGGTCTCGGCGAGCGCCGCCATCTCCGCCGTAATGAGCCAGCCCTCGCCCATGCTCACGCCCTGATTGGAATACTTGTCGGCGCAGTGCCGCAGATGCTCAAAGTCATGCGGCGGGTCGAATACGCCGTGCTTTTTCACCGCCTTGATCTGCTGCTTCTGCATCGCATAGATCGCCTTGTAGCCGATGGTATTCGCAAGCACCTTCTTGTCAATGTAGTGATACAGCTTGCCCTCGACGCCGGTTCCGATCGCGCAGTACATGACAAATTCCAGCAGCGACGGAATCACCGGCTCGCAGCCCTCAGAGAGCAGATAGTCCTCCAGATGATTGTTTGCGAGCGGCGAATATTTGACATAGATCTCGCCGACAATGCCGACGCGGATCTTATTCCGCTTCGTGCGCGGAATCGCAGCAAAATCGTCGAGAATCCGCTTGTAATTGCGCTTGGTGTGCAGGAATTCTCTGGAATTGAACATTTTTTCCAGCCGCTTCTCCCATTTCAGCAGCACCCTGTCGGTCGTGCCCTTTTTGATCTCATACGGTCTGCACTGGTTTGCAACGAGCATGAGCAGATCGCCGTAGAGCACGGCATAGAGAAATTTCAGGAAAATGGCGGGGGTCATCTGCCAGCCGGATTTCGGGTCCTTTTCGAGCCCGGAGAAATTCAGCGAAATGACCGGAACCTGCGGGAACTGCTCCGCGATGGCTTTCCGCAGCAGGTGGATATAATTGGAGGCACGGCAGCCGCCGCCGGTCTGGGTAATGAGCAGGGCGGTTTTATCGGGGTCATAGCGCCCCGATTTCAGCGCCTCCATAAACTGCCCGATGACCAGCAGCGCAGGATAGCAGGTGTCGTTGTGGACATTTTTCAGCCCCTCATCGACGACCGCGCGGCTGGAGGTGCGCAGCAGCTCACAGTGATAGCCGTAAGGCTTCAGCACGCTGATGAGAAGCTGGAAATGCACCGGCAGCATATCCGGCACGAGGATCGTGTGTGTTTTTTTCATTTCCGGTGTAAACCGTGCAGACATAGTGTTCAACCTTTCTCCGGCGTCAGTCCGATCAGAATTCGATCTGATACGGGAATCCGAACGCCTGTATTTTCTCCTTTTTGGGCTTTCTGAGCGTCATGGGCAGTGTGTGATAGCACAGCCTGCCGTCCTTGTCGAGAATCTGCGCCTGAAACGGATGGCAGATGATATGCTCCTCCCTGCAAAGCCGCTGAAAAGCGGAAAGGAACACCTCAAACAGTTCATTTTCGGGATTCAGCGTAATTTCGTGCATTTTCTTATGCATGAATTTCTTTTTCTTCTCCGTCACGACAATCGGCATCTCGAAATCCTTGTCATTGAGAACAAGGAAGCCGCTGATGAGCGCCTTGTCCTCAAGCTGCTCATACTCTCCGCTGCGTGCGGCGATTCTCGCCTGCTCCTCGATCAGATCGACATATTTTCCGGCGATATTGCGCGCCTGATGATAGCGCCTGCTCCGGAAATCCGTTTCCATATCGCCGTGCAGCTTGACCTCGGCGCGGAGCTGATCTATAAATTTCATTGCGTATCCGTCCTTTTGCCTTGAACATTCGGTTTTCTGCGGGGATACTCCCCTTTTTTGCCCGATTAACAGTATTATAACATATAATGCACGAAATTTCAATGGGAGCAGGAAGAAAAATCCCCGGCTGCACGCCCAAGCGTGCCAAAATATTCGGCTGAGAAAAAACACACGCCTCCGCTCATTATGGTGCGAAGCAAAATGGAGGCCGGCACTGCCGGCTGCACGCCCAAGCGTGCCAAAATATTCGGCTGAGAAAAGAAATCTGTCTCCGCTCATTATGGTGCGAAGCGAATCGGCAGCGGGCACTGCCCGCCGCAGCACAGGAGTGTGCTGCCCGCTTGGTTCATGCTCCCATAATCCGCATACACAAAGCCCAATCGCCAACAGGCGGGATTCAAACCAATATAGAACAATTCGTTAAGATGTCGCTTTGCTGTAACGGCAGCCGGCCCGGCCGGCCGGGATTTGTGCAAAAAAGAGAAAAATCCGATCGCGCAGCAAACTTCTTGCTTTATCACACAAATTGTGATATACTTTTTATATGTACGCCCCTGTGAACCTGCGGGCAATCCAATCAAACGGAGGAATACGAACATGGCTGAAAAATCAAAAGAAAGCCGGAATGTAAACGTAATTCTGAAAAGTGAGGAGAAGCAGCACGAAGACGAAGTCATCATTTCGCTCTCCGCAGTATTCAGAAAGCTGAAAAAATATTTCATGGTGTGGTTTCTGGTGTCCGTGATTATCGGCGGCCTGATCGTCGGCCTGAGCATCTTCTTCTCGACCACATCCTCCACGCCGGTGCGCGCACTGGTCAGCTTCAACTATGACGGAATCGAAAAGGGCAAAAACCCCGACGGCTCCGATTTCGATCCCAACAGCCTGAAGAACCCGTCCGTCATCGAGGGCGCGCTCAGCGACTGCGGCATGGAGCTGGAGCTCCTCGAAAGCGTCCGCAACGGCATTGATATCTACGGCATCGTGCCGGAGGATACCATCAACCGCCTGACCGCATACTCCAAGGTGTTTGAGAATGCGACAAACGGCATGCCCGCCGCGCAGGCGATCTTAGATGAATCGTGGTTCTCGACCCAGTACCGCATCTCCTTCAATTTCCGCGAGGCCGGCATCTCCCGCTCCGACGCGGTTCAGCTCCTCAACAGCATGCTGGATCAGTACAAGCTGTATTTCTACAAGACCTACGGCTTCAATGAGCCGCTCGGCTCCTCGCTCGGCGCACTGAATTATGCCGATTACGATTATGCACAGGCCGTCGATATGTTCGATGACTCACTGACCAAGCTCCGCCGCTATGTCAACAGCCTTGCGACCGACGACACGACCCGCTTCCGCTCGACCGTCACCGGCTATACCTTCGCCGATCTGCGCGATACCATCAACACCGTGCAGGAGCTCGACCTCGACATGATTTCCTCCTATATCACCGTCAACAATGTGACAAAGGACAAGGAGAGAGTGCAGGCATATTACGAATACCGCATCGAAAACCTGACCCGCCAGAAGACAGAGTACCGCGAGGAGCTCGAATCCATCGAGGCATCCATCGAAAGCTATGTCAAGGACGATATGTATATCTTCGGTGAAAACGTCAACACCCAGACCACGACTGCTTCGGAGCAGTATGACAAGATGATCGCGCAGAAGATCGCGAAGCAGGCAGAGCTCTCTCACACGACCCAGCAGATCGAGTATTACAATCAGCGCCTGAAGGCACTGCGCCTGAATTCGGTCGGCGGGCAGGACAAGAAGCAGTATGTCGAGACCGAGCTTGCAAAGCTCGATGAAAAGATCAAGAATCTGACCGAGCTGGTCAAGGAGACCTCGGACGATTACTATGAGAATGTCTCGCTCTCCAATGCATATTCGGTTCTGGTTCCGGCAAGCTCCGATGTCAAGACGACCGTGAAGAACGGTGTATCCGATGCGCTGATGCCGGTGATCGGTCTGGAGATCATCCTTCTGATGGCATATCTCGGTTACGCCTTTGTGCAGTCGATCATCGAGGAGACCCGCAAAAAGCGCCTTGCAAAGGTGAGCGCCGACGGGAAGACTGCGGATGACGCAGAGGACGGCGGCGAGCCGGAGCAATCGGATGATTCCGATGCAGAGGAAGATGAAAAGACTGAGGAAAAGGACAAGAAAAAGGACAAGGACAAGGACAAGAAATAACAGCAAAAGCGGAGGGAACCGGAATCGGGTTCTCTCCGCCTTTTCTTTGCCGTTCCGGTCAGCAGCAGCCGGTGCGCTTCTCAAACGAATTGCAGTCTACGCATTCCTTGACCGTCGGGTCGGCCTCGTGTGTGCCGATGTCCACTCTGTCAAGCGTGCAGTAGTTCTCCGTACACAGATTGTGCCGGCACTGCTCCACGGTGCAGTGAATGTTCGGGTTCTTCCGATCGTTCATCGTGATCGCTCCTTTAATTGGTTTCGCGGTTGCTCCGCAAAGTTAGGATATCCCGAATCCGCACAATTATGCGCAGATGCCTCATATTGCAAATTTTGAGCAGATACGCGGATTTCTGCACGAAACGCAAACAGGATGACCATGCATGGAATCGCGAGAAAAACGGAGATTTCGGGAGTATTCCCCCGGAAACACTGCGAAAATCCGGCTACCTGCTCCCTGCGGCGGAATTTGTATTTTTTTGCAGCTTGCAAATTTTTCGCCGATATGGTAGAATAAAGGCAACACCGCACAGAGCTGGTGGTGCAGATGCGCAGTCAGATCTTTCGTCAGATTGTATGAAAACGACGCCGCTGGGCTGTCGCCCAGCAAGGAGTTTTCATGCAAGATGACGGAAAAGCTGCAAGCAGATGCGCCGCCAAGCCGTCAGGCGGGC
>JAFUAD010000048.1 GCA_017460835.1 Oscillospiraceae bacterium | reverse complement strand
TTGCTGGGCGCATGTTTCGCAAAGCGAAACTGCGCAGTTTGCAAGCAAACGTGCGACAGCCCAGCGGCGTCGTTTTCATACAATCTGACGAAAGATCTGACTGCGCATCTGCACCACCAGCTCTGTGCGGTGTTGCCTTTACTCGCTGATCTGTTCGAGGAGCATGCCGAACGCTCCGGGGTTTCGATCTTCTTCGGGCTGATTGTTCTGCCGCTGATCTCTGCGGCGGCGCTCTTCCTGCTGTACCGCTGTTTCCGGAAGCGCGCTGCACCGCGATGCTGATTACCTCGCTGGTTCTTGTGATCACGGCTTACCGGAGGCTGAAGCAGGAGAACCGGAGTACATAACAGAAAAAGGCGCACCCGGTATTTCCCGGGTACCCCTTTTCGTGTCACATGATGTGATTGTGTTGTTTGATGGCAGCGCGTGCCTTGTTGACAATGGTCTTGTCGTTTTCATAGGTCAGCATATGGGTTGCGCGGATGATATCCACCCACCGGATCTCGGCGATTTCCTCCTCCTGCGGCACATAATCGTAATTGCGCGCCAGCGCGAGGAAATAGACGACCACCTTCTGCGTATCACGCTTCGGTGAATAGGAGACAGTCTCCCGAAATGTTTGATCTAAAATGACATCCAGTCCGGTTTCCTCCTTGATTTCTCGCCTTGCGGTCTCGAGCTCCGTTTCATCACCCTCTACATGCCCCTTCGGAAACGACCAGTGGCCGCTGTTGACGTGCTTGATCAGCAGAATCTCGATGTTGCCGTGAAACCGCCGATACACGATCGCGCCGCATGATTTTTCGTGCAGCATTCCAAAAGGTTCCTTTCATTTGGTTTTGCAACGGGATGTTGTTGAGTCTATTATAACACAAACAAAAGGATTTGTAAACACCTTTTGGCTGCAAATTCCGAATAAAATGTAAATTTTTGGGCGTGTCCCCCCGAAAACGGGCACAGAAAGGATTGGCAGATTATGGAAAAGAAAACAGCATTCAGCGCAGCGGATATCCTGCTGCCGGCAAGCGAAAGCATGAGCGCCGTATGGCCGGTCGTCGCATGTGACCAGTACACGGGAGAGCCGGCATACTGGGACGAGGTGAACCGGATGGTCGGCGGGGCGCCCTCTGCACTCCGGCTGATTCTGCCGGAGGTGTATCTGGAGGAGCCGGATGTCGAGAGCCGGATCGCGAAGATTCAGGCGGCGATGCAGCAGTACCTCGAAAGCGGCGTGTTCGCGGAGTATAAGGACGCGATGGTCTATGTCGAGCGGACGCAGAGCGACGGCAAGCTGCGCGCCGGGCTCGTCGGCAAGATCGACCTTGAGCAGTATGACTATGCAAAGGGCTCGGTCTCGCCGGTTCGTGCAACCGAGGCGACCGTTCCGGAGCGCATTCCGCCCCGTGTCCGCATCCGCAGAGGCGCCGCGCTGGAGCTGCCGCATATCATGATCCTGCTCGACGATGTGAAAAAGACCGTCATTGAGCCGCTCGCGGGGAAGCGCCTTGTCATGCAGCAGCTTTACGATCTGCCGCTGATGAAGGACGGCGGAAGAATCCGCGGCTGGCTGGTGCCGGCAGAGGAGCAGGCGCGCATTCTGGCGGCGCTGACCGTGCTCGGCACGGAATCGGGCGAGGAGAACCCGCTCGTGTATGCAATGGGCGACGGAAACCACTCCCTCGCGACCGCTAAGGCATACTACGAGGAATGGAAGGCTGCGAATCCGGACGCGGACACCGAAAACTGCCCGCAGCGCTATGCACTTGCCGAGCTCGTCAATCTCCACAGCTCCGCACTTGAATTTGAGGCGATTCACCGGATCCTCAATCAGATCGACGAGAAAAAGCTGATCTACGATATGATCCGGGCGCTTGATCTGCGCACGAAGGGCGAGGGACAGTCCTTCAAGATGATGCTGAACGGCACCGAGCGGCAGTATTATATCGCGAAGCCGACCTCGAATCTCACGGTCGGCAGCGTGCAGATGTTCCTTGACAAATGGCTGAAGGAAAACGGCGGAAAGATCGACTATATCCACGGCGCGGATGTTGTGAAGAAGCTCTCGCGCGAGCCGCACAGCCTCGGCATTCTGCTGCCGGATATGCTGAAATCCGAGCTGTTCCCGACGCTCATCAAGGACGGCGCACTGCCCCGCAAGACCTTCTCGATGGGCCATGCGGCGGATAAGCGGTATTATATGGAGTGCAGAAGAATTACGGAATAATTCTGCATTCCCATTGCAATTTCCGATAAGTTATGCTATAATATAGCTATCTGATAAATCATCCTCGCAAATCAGGGAAAGTTGAATTACCTGCACGGCGGAACGGGGAACTGCCGCGCGGACAAGGGGCGGAAACAAGGGGTCACGATGCCCTGTTTTCGCCCTTTTTTACCCCGGAGCCCGGAAGTCTTTGAATACAGGAGAAATCATCTATGAAGCTGTACCGATTCCTGCGCGCGGGCGCAGTCTGCGCGGCGGCGATGCTGACCGCATGTCTCTCCGCCGCAGCCGCTTATGCCGACGAAAATGACTATGTGCTGCCCTCCGATCAGGAGGAGCCCGAAACCTTTACCAGCGGAGACTATGTGTATTCCCTGCTGGACAGCGCGGACGGCAGCGGGGAGAAGGCCGCGTGCATCGAGCACTACACCGGCTCGGACGCGGAGCTGAAGATTCCCTCGGAGCTGGACGGCTATGAGGTCGTGCAGCTCGGCGACTATGCCTTTGTCGCGGCATATACCGTGACGGATGTGACGATTCCCGCGAGCGTTCTGGGGCTCGGTACCTTTACCTTTGCGGAATGCACGAATGTCCTGCGATACAATGTCGAGGAGGGCAACCCCTACTTCGAGAGCCGGGACGGCGTGCTCTATGCAAACGGCGGCACCGCGCTGATGCGCTATCCGGTCGGCACGCACCCGACGGAGCTCGTGTTCGAGGAGCCCGTCACCAGCATCGGCAATGCCGCATTCACCTGCTGCAAATCTCTGGAATCGGTCACATTTACGGATTCGATCGTCTATATCGGAAACTCCGCCTTTGCGGACTGCACCACGCTGACCGAAATCGAGATTCCGTCATCGGTGACGGCAATCGAATCCTTCGCCTTCAACAACTGCGCCTCGCTTGCAAAGGTCACGCTCCCCGATACGATCACCTCGATCGGCGCGGCGGCCTTCACCAACACTGCACTGACGGAGATCACGATTCCATCCTCCTGCACGGAGATCGGGCAGCAGGCCTTCGCCGGAACCAATCTGACCGAGGTCACGATCCCCAAGAGCGTGACGAGCATCGGATATTCCGCGTTCGGCTGGCGGCTCAATGCCTACAACGAAATGGCGCGGATCGACGATTTTGTCATTTACGGCTATGCGGGCAGCATTGCGGAATCCTATGCCTCCGATGCGGAGAACAAGAACGATTTTACCTTCATCGCGCTGGATGATGAGGAAACGGACAGTTCCGAAAGCAGTGCAGAATCCGAAAGCATTGCGGACAGTACCGCCGACAGCACGGATGAGGGCGGATTCGGAATCGGCCGCATCATCGGGCTGATCTGCTGCGGCGTGCTGCTGGTCATCATTGCAGTAGTCGCCGTCCTCAGCGGGAAAAAGGACAAGCAAGAGAATCAGGATAAGAAACAGGACAAGAATCAGAAAAAGGACAAAAAAGAGGACAAGCCGGAGAAAAAGGACAAGAATCAGAAAAAGGAAACGGAACAGGCGGAAACGGCGGATGAATCTGACGAAAAACCGGAAAAAGAGGATGATTCGGATGAAACATAACCTGAGGCTTTCGCGGATCGCCGGCATCTGTGCGGCGGCACTGCTGATCTGCCCGGCGGCTGCATTTCCCGCTGCCGCAGACTCGACGGCGACCTTTGATGACGGCGTCGTCACCTACGAAAAGATACAGGGCGGCCTGAAGGTCGTTTCGGTCGATTCCAGTACCACCATGCTGCGCCTCAACAAGGATGTTGACGGAATGCCGATTCTATGCGTCGGACAGGAAGCGTTTTCCCAGTGCTCCGCGCTGAAAACGCTGACCTTTTCCTCCGGCATCACGGAATTTGAAACGGCGGCGATTTCCGGCTGTACCGCGCTGACGACGCTTGAGCTGCCGGATACCCTGACCAAGATCGGCGAGGGCGCCTTTGCCTATTGCAGCTCGCTGACAGAGCTGAAGCTGCCGGATTCCGTGACGGAGATCGGCAAGGGCGCTTTTGCCTATTGCGATCAGCTTGCGGAGATCACCGTGCCGCAGGGCGTAAAGGTGATCGAGCCCTATACCTTCCAGAACGATCTGCTGCTGGAATCGGTGACGCTGCCGGAGGGGCTCGAGGAGATCAGCAGCGCCGCCTTCGTGAACTGCCTCGTCCTTCAGGAGCTGAATATTCCCGCCTCTGTGAAGACGATCGGCGAGGTCGCGGTCGTCGCGTGCCCTGCCGTTTCTGCGGTGCATGTCGCAGAGGGCAATCCCAATTACAGAAGCACGGAGGATGGCGTTCTGACCGATCTCGACGGCACAACGCTGATGTTCTATCCCGGAAACCGCGAGGAAACCTCGTATACCGTCCCGGAGTCCGTCCGAATCATTGCGCCGTATGCGTTTTCGTATTCCATGTCGCTCGAATCGCTGACGCTGCCCGATACCGTTCAGGAGATCGGCGCGGCTGCGGTCTCAAACTGCTGGAAGCTGCGGGAGGTGCGCTATCCGGAGACGATGGAGACCATCGGGAGCAGCGTTTTTGCGGATTGCACAGCGCTGGAGACGTTTACGATCCCGGAGCATGTGAAGCAGATCGAAAGCTGCGCGTTCATGCGCTGCTCTGCGCTGACCGGCATCACGCTGCCGGCTTCGGTCGAGACCGTCGGGGAATATGCCTTTGCGGGCTGCACCGCGATGACCGCAGTGACCGTTCCGGAGACGGTCAAAACCATCGGCAACTTCGCCTTCGGATATGATGCAAAGCTCGCCGAGGACGGCTCCATTACCGCAGAAAAGCTCAGCAATTTCAAAATAAACTGCAAGCCCGACAGTGCTGCCAAGACCTATGCGGTTCAGAATAAGCTGAAATACGATCTGGACGGCTTTGACCCGAATGTCATCATTTCGATCGCGATTTCCGCTGCGGCCGTGCTGCTGCTGATCGGAGCAGTCTGGCTGCTGCACCGCAGAAGAAAGGCGGATACCGCCTCAGAGGCTGCCAATGAACCGGCAGAGGACGAGGAGGAATACAGCGACCCGAACTACACCAGCATCCTCGGCGATGACGACGATGACGGGGGCGACCCGTATGACCGGAGCTACGGATTCCAGACCGGAGATGACGGGGAGCAGTCCCGAAAGAGACCGAATGATTTTCAGTGGGACGGCGATTCCGAAATATTCCCGGACGACTGAAGGACACATAAGACGTAAAAAAGGAGGTCAGAGCAGTGAAACGGCGAAGACGGGAACCGATCGTACTGTCGCAGATGCGGCCCTTCACCCTGTTTCTGGTACTGAGCGGGTGTATTTTCGTTGCATTCTGCCTGATCAATCTCTCTCAGGTGGTGCTGTTCCTGCGCGGCGTGCTCTCGGCACTCAGCCCGGTGATCGCGGGACTGGTCTTTGCATACCTGCTGAACCCCGTTGCGGGCTGGCTTGAGCGGCGCTTTCAGAAGCTCATGGGCGGGATGATCAAAAAATCGCCGCGCCTGAAAAACATCCCGCGCGTGATGGGCTCATTCCTTGCGGTGCTGCTCTTTGTGGGCTCGCTGACCGCGCTGGTCATTGCGGTGTTCTCCAATGTGGTGGACGGCGTCTCGACCATGCTGACGCAGCTTCCGCATTATGTGGATCTGATCGTCGCAAAGACGCAGCGGATCCTGCGCGCCGACAATACCGTCACGACCTATCTGCGGCAGCTCAGCGAGCGCTTCTCGGCAACGGAGCTCGGCATGGGGCAGGTCGATACCGTCGATCTGACACAGCGCATCCTGTCCGTGCTGGCATCCGGCGCCGCGGGTACGCTCAGCGTTCTGTATACTGTTTTCATCGGCTTTATTGTCGCGGTGTATCTGCTCATCAGCAAGGAGCGGTTCATCCGGCAGTGGAAGCAGGTGCTTTTCGCCGTGTTCAAGCCGAAAACCGCCGAAGCGATCGACCGGCATATCACAATGGCGAACAAGAAATTCAGCACGGCGGTGCTCGGCAAGCTGGTCGATTCGCTGATTATCGGCGTTCTGTGCTTCATCGGCGTGACGATCATCGGTGCGCCGTATTCCACGCTGATCGCGGTCATCATCGGCGTCACCAATGTGATCCCGTATTTCGGGCCGATTCTCGGCGCGATTCCGTGTGCGCTGCTGATTCTGATGGAGAGCCCGACAAAAGCGCTTTATTTCGCGATTTTTATAGTTGTGCTCCAGCAGTTTGACGCAAATATTCTCGACCCGAAGATCGTCGGGCAGTCGATCGGGCTGCCGGCATTCTGGGAGCTGTTCGCGTGTCTGCTCGGCGGCGGGCTTTTCGGCATCACCGGCCTGATTATCGGCGTACCGGCGTTTGCCGTGATTTATGAGCTGCTCCGCACCATTGTCATCCGGAAGCTCAGCGAGCGCGTCCGCGACGGCGAGATGGAGTCCGAATTCCTGACGGAAAAGCTGGGGATTCAGGCGGATTCCCTCGACCTTGCCGGGGATATCCCCGACCGCGAGGTGGACAGCCCGTATGTGCAGCATTTGATTTTGCTGGAGGAGATTTCCGAGGTGCCGGAGAAGCGGAATACGGGGCAGGAGCAGAAATAAGCCCTGATATCGGATACTCGAAATCTTCATAAGACTAAAAATCGCGCAAGCCCGTTCAAAGGTTTGCGCGATTCTTTTTATGCGGCTTCTAATTATGCTCCGCGGCGCATATGGTATAGCAGTGAAATGCAGCTTACGGAGGGATCGTTATGAGAATCAGACTGAAAACAGCAGCGCTGCTCTGCGGGACGGGCACGCTGCTCCTGAGCGGCCGCTATGCCGTCCCGCTCATGCAGCATACGCTGATCGGCGCCCCGGCAGAGGTACAGGCATCCGGCGCGGTCATGCAGCAGGCGCCGTCCGCACCGGCCGCGGCTGACCCCGAACCGGCAGTTACGCAGTCCGGAACCGAGACCGTCCCGGAGGTTCATGCGGAAAACCCTGCCCCGGAAAATACCGGCAATATCATCAATATCGAATCGGACGGCTCACAGGCAATGTGGTTTTCGCGGCTGTATTCCTGCCCGGATTCCGATTCCGGCGGAAAGATCATCGACCGCCATTTTTCCGCGCAGAAGGGCGCGCAGTTCCTCAACCTGACAAACGGCGGACAGGTTCGCAACTGCACCTTCTGGAGCAACAGCGATCTGCTCGCAGAAAGCAAAATTGCCCCCTCACTCGACCTAAAAATGGACGGCACGCCGATGGTGCTGATCTACCATACGCACACCACCGAGAGCTTTGTCTCGGAGAAAACCGGCGCCTACGACGCCTCGTGCATCTTCCGGACGACCGAGCCGGACAAGAACATGGTCATGGTCGGCGATGCGATCGCGGAGCAGCTCAGTGCCGCGGGAATCGGCGTTGTGCATGCGCGGGAGATTCACGATTATCCGGTGTGGAGCGGCGCATACAGCAACAGCGCCAAGACGATTCAGTCGGTTCTTGAGCAGTATCCGAGCATCTGCATCGCACTCGACATTCACCGCGACGCAATCTCCGACGGTTCGACCGTTGTCGCGCCGGTTTGCACGATTAACGGCAACCAATCTGCACAGATTATGATTATATCCGGCTGCGACAAGGGGAATATGGGCATGCCGAATTACCGGGAGAATTTTCACCTCGCGAGCGCCATCCAGCAGACCGCCGAGGGGATGTTCCCCGGCTTCACCCGCCCGATCCTGTTCGATTACCGGAAATACAACCAGAACCTGACAAACGGCAGCCTGCTGATCGAGGTCGGGTCTCAGGGAAATACGCTGGAGGAGGCGCGGTATGCCGGCGAGCTGGTCGGAAAATCGCTCAGCGAGACCATCCGGAAGCTCTGCGAGGGCGGAAACTGAGCGCACACCTCCGGAGGGAGGCAGCATATGACAAAACGGCAGCGCAGGCGCGCAAAAAAAGCCGCCCTGCTGGCGGCTTTCTGCTATCTTTGTGTATTGGCGGGCGGCATCGGGATGCTGAGAGCCGCACAAAGGACGCGCCAGATCCTCTACGGCGGGCAGCCGGCAATGGCAAGGCTGCACGGGCAGGAGGGGTCCGGCGGGCAAATCGAGCTCGGCGGCGGAGAATGGCAGGTTTCGCTGCCGGATCTTTCGGCACAGGAGGCGAAAGCCGCAGCCCTTGCGGCAGAGCTTCCGCCCTGCACGGTCAAGTATCTGCTCCGGCTCGCCGCCCTAGCAGACCGCGCAGCAGATCAGACCGCGCGGTGCATCGCGGGAAATACCGAGACCTCGTTCTCGTTCAGGTCGTGATAATACCGGTTGAGCTCGCCGCGGTAGATCAGCCTTGCATCCGGCAGATGCCGCAGATCGTCGGGCGAATAGAGACATGGCGGCTTATCGAGCGTCACGCCGCATTCCTCCAGCACATGCGCGACAAACTGCGAGCAGACAAATTTTCGTTCGAGGTTGCGCTTGATCTGGAATTTCACAGCCAGCAGCCCGATGATGCTGTATGAATACTGCTTCCGGTTATCGCAGAAATGCACGATGATATCCTGAAACCGGGCATACTGGGACTCTGTGAGGCGAATCTCGTACACCTCACAGGGAATCTGGCTGAATTTGCCGAGCGTGCCCTCGCCGATGATCTCGGTATTGAAGGTCGCGGGCAGGGGGATCGGCTTATAATTGCGGCAAAAGCTGTAAAGCAGGTGCAGGGAGGCATCTGCGGAGAGCGAGACATGCGAATAGGGCATTCTCGAAAATACGCGGATCGCGCGTGCGACATTGGTACCGGTTCTCATGACAACGAGATAGACCGACCGGTGTTTGGAAGTCGTCTGCGTGTTCATTGTCTGCGTTCCTTTCATCATCATATGGCACGGTGTTTTTTTTGTGTTCCATGCACAAATTTCAAAAAAGGGCTTGCAAATTGCGTAGAAATCTGATATAATAATAAGGTACGGTTCTGCCGTATCAACTGAATATGCGCCTGTAGCTCAGCTGGATAGAGTGTCAGACTCCGACTCTGAAGGTCGTGCGTTCGAATCGCATCAGGCGTACTTTGAAAAGACACGCTTCGGCGTGTCTTTTCAATTCAATCCGCTTTCAGCGGGAGAAGAATGAAATCGCTTGGCGCGATGAAATCCCTGACGGGATGAAGTTCCATCGGCGAAATGCGGATTGAAATTCATAGAATACGCAGTATTCTATTTCATCTGTGCAAACAGATTTCACCATTTGCTTTGCAAATGAT
>JAFUAD010000083.1 GCA_017460835.1 Oscillospiraceae bacterium | reverse complement strand
CTTTGGAAACCCATTTCAACTATTACCAGCCCCGCATGGGGCTGGTAAAAGTTGCAGCGGGAGTCCAGAGGGATAGTATCCCTCTGGCAGGGGGTGTGGGGGACGGCGTCCCCCACTGCCCATCGCTGAAAGCACTGCTGTTCTCCCGGGGGTTGCAGGGAGATGATTTCGGGAAAGGGTGGTCCAGGAGGAAATGGGAAGACATGAAGCATTATCTGGAGTCAACAGAGGCGGTTTTGCGCGAGGTACAGAGCGGCAAGGAGGGTCTGACCGCAGCCGAGGCTGCATCGCGGCTTGAAAAAAACGGGCCCAATCAGCTTGATGAGCCGCCGCAGAAATCCCTGCTCATGCGGTTTCTGGAGCAATTCAAGAATCCGATGATACTGGTGCTGCTGGCTGCTGCGGTCGTATCCGCGGTGACCGGCATCATACAGGAGGGCAAGCTCGAAGCGGATGTGTTCATCATCCTGTTTGTGGTGATCGCGAATGCCGTACTCGGTGTGTATCAGGAGAACAAGGCAGAGGCGGCGATCGCGGCGCTTCAGGCGATGAGTGCCGCGCAGAGCAAGGTTTACCGCTCCGGCGAGCTGATCGTCGTGCCGAGCGCTGAGCTGGTTGTCGGCGATGTCATCACGCTGGAGGCGGGCGACAATGTCCCTGCGGACTGCCGGCTGCTCGAAGCGGCGGCACTGAAGGCGGAGGAATCCGCGCTGACGGGCGAGAGCGTCCCCTCGGACAAGGAGACCGCGCCGCTGGAGGGCGAGGATGTCCCGCTCGGCGACCGGAGAAATATGCTTTATATGGGCAGCAGCGTCGCATACGGCAGAGCGGAGGCGGTTGTCACGGCAACGGGCATGCAGACGGAAATGGGCAAGATCGCCGGCGCGATCGCCAATGCGGACGACGACGAGACGCCCCTGCAAAAGAGCCTTTCCCAGCTCAGCAAGATCCTGTCCTTTGCGGTGCTCGGCATCTGTGTGCTGATTCTCGGCATCAGCGTACTGCAAATGTATCTGAAATCTCACACGATCACGCTGCCGGACTTCCTCGATTCGTTCATGATCGCGGTCAGCCTTGCGGTTGCGGCGATTCCGGAGGGACTTGCCGCAGTCGTGACGGTCGTGCTCTCGATCGGCGTGACGAATATGTCGAAGCGCGGTGCGGTCATCCGCAAGCTGACCGCCGTCGAAGCGCTCGGCTGTGCGCAGGTCATCTGCTCGGATAAAACCGGCACGCTGACGCAGAATAAAATGACGGTCGTGCAGGAAAATACTGCGGATAAGCAGCTTCTTGCGCGGGCAATGGCGCTCTGCTGCGATGCGGTGCTGAATGCCGACGATACCGTCACCGGCGAGCCGACCGAGGCGGCGCTCGTCGCATACGCGGACAAATGCGGGCTGAAAAAATATGAGCTGGAAAAGGAAACGCCCCGCGTTGCCGAGGCGCCGTTCGATTCCCTGCGCAAGATGATGTCCACCGTTCATCGGAAGGATGCGGGCTATGTGCAGTATACAAAGGGCGCGCCGGACGAGGTGCTCCGCTGCTGCACGCAGATTCTCGAAAACGGCGCAGTTCGCCCGATGACTGATGCCGACCGCACCGAAATCCTGCGGCAGAACAAGGAAATGGCGGACAGAGCACTGCGCGTGCTGCTCGCGGCATACCGTGAGCTGACGATGCTGCCGGACAAGGTATCGCCGGCGGCGCTGGAGCATGACCTTATCTACATCGGCATGACCGGCATGATCGACCCGGTTCGCCCGGAGGTCAAGGACGCGATCGGGCTCTGCCGGAGCGCGGGAATCCGCCCGGTCATGATTACCGGCGACCACCGCGACACGGCTGTGGCAATTGCAAAGGAGCTCGGCATTCTCGGCGACGGACAGAAGTCGCTGACCGGCGCGGAGCTCTCGAAGATTCCGGAAGACGAATTCAATGCGCATGTTGCGGATTACAGCGTCTATGCGCGCGTGCAGCCGGAGCACAAGGTTCGGATTGTCAATGCATGGCGCAAGCAGCACATGACCACGGCGATGACCGGCGACGGCGTCAACGATGCCCCCTCGATCAAGAGCGCGGATATCGGCGTCGGCATGGGCATTACCGGCACGGATGTGACCAAAAATGTTGCGGATATGGTGCTGACCGACGACAACTTCGCGACGATCGTCGGCGCGGTCGAGGAGGGCAGACGCATCTACGACAATATCCGCAAGGCGATTCAGTTCCTGCTTTCGAGCAATCTCAGCGAGGTGTTCTGCATTCTGATCGCGACGATCGGGCTCGGCAGCCTGACAAACGGCGCGTTCGTGATCTTCAGCCCGGTGCATCTGCTCTGGATCAACCTGATCTCCGACTGCTTCCCGGCGGTTGCGCTCGGCATGGAGCCCGCAGAGCGCGGCATCATGACGCGAAAGCCCCGCAGCAGCGATACGCACATCTTTGCCGAGGGCATGGGAATCAACCTGCTCTGGCAGGGCATTGTCATCGCGCTGCTGACGCTCGGCTCGTATGTGATCGGTGCGCAGAGCTCTCCGGAGGCCGGCACGACTATGGCATTCCTGACGCTTTCGGTCTGCGAGATGCTGCACGCATGGAATATGCGCAGCCTGCGCGGCTCCGTGTTCACGATGCACAGCCGCAATCCGATGCTGCTGTTTTCGATCATGCTGTCGTTTGTGCTGATCGTTCCGGTCATGCTGATTCCGGCGCTGCGAAAAGTCTTCTCGCTTGTCGCACTGAGCGGGATGCAGTATCTCTATGCGCTCCTGCTCGCCGCTGCGATCGTCCCGATCGTCGAGGCGGTCAAGGCCTTCCAGCGCAAAAAAGCTGCCTGAATCATAATAAGAAAAACGGGGAGAATTCCGGCTTGGAGTTCTTCCCGTTCTGTCTGTTGGGAAACTGGGCTGGGGCGATCTTGAAGCGTTGGCTGCAATGCTGTATTGACAGCCCTCAATCGGCACCATATCAGCGCACGCAATGCTGCCGGGGGGGTGGCTTTTTCGGGGAGCTTTTCGCAGTTATAATCGGAGCTCTTTTTGAAGTTTTTGGTCGAGCTTTTTTCAAAAAGCTCGCGGGTCGAGGGCAGAGCCCTCGTCGCGCTCCGCAGAGCGCGAAACTCCCCTAGCGTGCAAAGAGCTCG
>JAFUAD010000047.1 GCA_017460835.1 Oscillospiraceae bacterium | reverse complement strand
TCAGTGCTCTGCGGGGCGGGGGTCTCAGCGGCCGCTGCCGTGCCCTGCATCGCCGCCTCCAGATAGCGCGGGTCGATCGCGCTGAATCCGCGCAGAAGTGTCATGGCATTCATGGTATCTCACCTCCCAGATAGTCCTTCAGGGCATTTCGTGTGCGGTGCAGCGAGGTTTTCACCTTGCTTGCGGAGAAGCCGGTTCGCTCGGCGATCTCCTTCACGGGCATCAGATAGACATACCGCAGCACGAAAATATTGCGGGTGTCATCCGGCAGAGACGCGAGAAAGCGGTTCAGCAGCTCGCCGGTCTCGGCGCTGCTCTGCGCGGCCTCAACGTCATCGGGCGCGGTCAGAACCTGCTCAAGCTCATCGAGTGCCAGTGCGGTCTGGCTGCCGCCGCGCTTTGCCGCATGGAGCTTCTCATAGAGGTCGAGCGCGGTATTGCGCACGAGCCGCACCAGATATGCGGCGAAATGCTGCGGACGCTCCGGCGGGATCGCATTCCAGACCTTGAGCATCACATCGCTGCAGCATTCCTCCGCATCCTCCGGAGAGCCGAGGATGCGCCTTGCCAGCCCGCTGCACAGCCTGCCGTATTTCTTTCCCGTTTCAGAGATTGCGCGTTCATTCCGCGCGAAATACAGCGCAATGATCTCGCTGTCCTCCATGCCGGCACACACCTCACTTTCCGGAATTCTGATTGCCCTCTGTTTATTATGACGGAATCGGGCGGGATTTGGTTACAGAAAATTTTGTTTTTTGTCGGCGGGGCATTCCGCCGCTGTATTTTTATTTTACAGTACCATGTAAAAAATGTCAATATTGCAGCCGTTTCATGATAGCTTGGCTGTTCATTTTGGTTCGTTTTTCTTCACTGTTTTGTCCGACATAACCTTTTGCCGGGCGCAGGGGCGCGAAGCGAGGGGAAGAACCCTCTTTCCTTACCTACTCCTCTCTGCTCCAACACTTTAAGATTCCGGAACTAGAGAGGGGTGAGTTAAGGAAGGAGAGTCTGAGAGGGAACCTTAAGAGAGGGGAGAGAATAAGCGAACGGAGTGAGCGCTCTCTCCCCTCTCTTGTGGTTCCCTCTCAGGTTTGCGCCCCTGCGCCCAGTCAAAGGTCATTTCGGACAAATCGGTGAAGAATACAAAATCAAAATTCACAGAGAAACAACTCCTATCATCAACAGAAGAAAACAACATCAAGAAAGAACGAGGAACTAGGGTGTCACTGTTGCACTTTTTTCAAATACTCCCATTGAAAATTCCGGAATAATATGCTATAAGGCGGCAGTGCCGGCCTCCGTTTTGGCTTCGCGGGTTTCTTTTCCTGTGCTCCAAATCTCAGTCAGGACGCAGCACAGGAGTGTGCTGCATTTTTGGTTTATGCTCCCATAATCCGCATACACAAAGCCCAAATCGCCAACAGGCGAGATTCAAACCAATACAGAACAATTCGTACAGACGGCGCTTTGCTGTATCGCCAGCGCGGGCTCCGCGCTACGCTTTTTCACTGTTGCCCATTGAAAATTCCGGAATAATATGCTATAATAAATCGAACGCAAACACGGAGGATGCAATATGAAAAAACAGTTTCTTGAAATCGGCAAAATCGTCAACATTCACGGGCTGAACGGCACGGTCAAGGTCATGCCGTGGTGCGATTCGGCGGAGTTTCTCTGCGAATTTGACACGCTCTACCGCGGAAAGGATCACATCCCGATGACCGTCGCGCACGCAGCCGTGCAGAAAAACATGGCGCTGGTCAAATTTGAGGGCGTCGATACGCCGGAGGCCGCAAATGCCCTGCGTAATACTGTGCTCTACATGAACCGCAGCGACGTCGAGCTGGACGACGACACATTCTTTTTTCAGGATCTGCTCGGCATGACCGTGAAGGACGCCGACACGGGCGCGGTATACGGAAAACTGCGGGATGTGCTGCAAACCGGCGCAAACGATGTGTATGAGGTGGAATCGCCGGAGGGCAAAACACTGCTGGTTCCGGTGATCCCGCAGGTCGTGCTGGATATCGACTTCGGGACGGACTGCATCACGATCCGCCCGCTGGAGGGGCTGTTTGACTGATGACGATTGAAATTGCAACGCTGTTTCCGGAGATGTGCGAGGCGGTGCTCTCCGCGAGCATCATCGGCAGGGCGCGCGCAAAGGGCGCGATCACCGTCAACTGCCACCAGATCCGCGACTATACGACCGACCGCCACAACCGCGTCGATGATTCGCCGTTCGGCGGCGGCATGGGCATGGTCATGCAGGCACAGCCGGTTTTCGACTGCTGGAAGGCGGTCGCGGCACAATCCGATGTGCCGATGCATACAATATATCTGTCACCGAAGGGCAGAACGCTGACCCAGCAGCGCGTCCGCGAGCTTGCGGAGCTGCCGCGGCTGTTTCTGCTCTGCGGCCATTACGAGGGCATCGACCAGCGCGTTCTGGACCGCATCTGCGACGAGGAAATCTCCGTCGGGGATTATGTCGTCACGGGCGGCGAGCTGCCCGCGCTCATCCTGACCGATGCCGTCGCGAGAATGTGCGAGAACGTGCTCCCCTCCCCCGATGCCTATGAGGAGGAAAGCCACTTCAACGGCCTGCTGGAATACCCGCAGTATACCAGACCGGAGATCTGGGAGGGCGAGGCAGTGCCGCCGGTGCTGCTGAGCGGGCATCACAAAAATATCGCCGCATGGAGACGGGAGCAGAGCCTCGCGGTCACGAAGGAACGCCGCCCGGATCTTTATGCAAAATGGTCAAAGGAACAGGATGGCAAGGGGTTCTTGTGACAATAAACAAATTCTTTTGTTGAAAACTAGAGACCCTACTAAAAGTTTTCAACATTCTTTTTTCGTGAAACTGCCCAAACTGAGAGGCACTCTATCGTTTCAAATGTAGCATAGGGGAGAAATTTGCCCGTTTTGCCCGCTTTTGTGTAGAAAAGAGATTGACGAAAAGGAAAAAAATCAGTATAATGATAACATGGATCCGTGGAGAGAGAATAGAACGGAACGGCAATGGGGATCGGATGAACTATACAGCGTGTATATTTGAAATCGGATTTACATACTGTTAAAACGGCTGGTCAGGCAGCTTTGTACCGCTCCGAGCCCGAAGGAAGCTGATCTCCGTTCTGTGCGAATGCCCCTTTTTTCCGCGTGTGGCGGAGCAGCCACGGAGAACAAATGATCCGCAAGCAATTCGGGTATTATGAAAATCATAAAGGAGAGAAAGTTTATGTGTATCAAAGATGTTATGGTTCAGAATCAGGTCGGTCTGCACGCTCGTCCTGCAACCTTCTTCATCCAGAAAGCAAATGAGTTCCGCTCTGCAATCTGGATCGAGAAGGAGGAGCGCCGGGTCAATGCAAAGTCCCTGCTCGGCATTCTGTCGCTCGGAATCGTCGGCGGCACTGCAATCCGCATCATCGCGGACGGCACCGACGAGGAGCAGGCAGTCGCTTCGCTGGTTGAGCTGGTTGACAGCGGCTTCAGCGACGAGAGCCGGTAACAGACACGCGGCGGGGGCGCTCCCCTGCTGCCGATATGCACAACATCCATAAGTAACGGGGCATCTGATTGCAGGTGCCCCGTCTTTTTCATATCCTGTTGTCAGCGGCCGGCGGGCAGCATCGAACCCGCTGCCCTTGCCCCGGCGGCATACGCTGCGGAGACTGCCTGAGAAGCCGTCTGCGCATACATATTTTCGGCGAAAATGCCGTATCCTCTTGTTGGGTCGCGCACAAACACATGCGTCACCGCGCCGATCAGCCGGCCGTCCTGTATGATCGGGCTGCCGCTCATGCCCTGCACGATGCCGCCCGTTTTCTGAAGCAGAACCGGGTCTGTCACATGCACGATCAGATTGCGCATTGCCGCATCATTTCCGCGTATTTCCTCGATTTCAACGGAATACGCCCGCGGCTCCGTGCCGTCGATCGTGGTATAGATCTGCGCAGCGCCGGTTTTCACATCCTGCCGGAATCCGAGCGGCATCAGAATCTGCTTCTGCGGCAGCCCGTTCATCGTCCCGAATACGCCGGCTGCGTGGTTGCTTTGCAGCATGCCGATCGCGGCATCCGGATCGAACCGGCCGCGCAGCTCGCCGGGCGCGCCCGCTGCCCCGGAGATCACATCCCGCACCGAGACCGCGATCACATCGCCGGAGGCCAGCGGAATCTGCTCGCCCGTGTCCGCATCGCAGACCGCATGCCCGAGCCCGGCAAACTGAATCTGACCGCCCGGCGCCTGATAATAATAGGTTACCGTGCCGATACCTGCGGTGCTGTCGCGCACCCACATGCCGGTCTGCCAGCGCTTTGCTGCGGGCGAATACACCGGCTGCACCGAGACAGTCCGCTGAAGCGACCCGCGCAGGAGCGTGATGCTGACCGCGCTGCCGTCCGCCTCCGAGACCGCCTGCTGAAGCTCTGCATTGCCGCGCACCGGCACGCCGTTGACCGCCTGAATGATATCGCCGACCCGGATTCCGGCTCGCTCTGCGGGGCAGACCGTGCCCTGCTGCGTGCTGATCTCGCTCATTGACACGACCATCACGCCGTCCATCAGCATGCGGATGCCGAAGGGCTCGCCGCCGACATAGACGCTGACCGGCGAGACCGTCGTCAGCGAGACGGTTTTGACCGGCACGACGCCGAAGAGCCGCAGCTCCGCCTCCTGCAAATCCGCGGCCGCAGGCGCTCCCCTGCTGACCGTGACCGGCAAAACGGTAGAAACTGTCAGCGGGTGATCTGCCTGCAAATAGTAATGATCCGGCAAATTGTGCGCATAATATTCCACGGCACCGGTCAGTGCCGTAAGGAGTGCGGCACCGCAGACTGCGATCCGCGAAATCCATAGCTTTACGCAATTTTGTTTGATTTTCATTTGCATACATCCTCTCTGCGGTGATTCCCGCACAGAATCAGTATGGGCAAAAAACCGGCGCTTCACACAGGTGCGTTTCCGTCAGATTTCTTTCCGGCAGATTCCATGTGCCGCTGCATCGGAGAAAATGCCGAACCGTGCCGGAAAATGCCGGAAATCCGGGAAAAAATACAAAAAAGCAGCCGCGCTGTTCATTCACGCGGCTGCTTGAAATTTACTGTTTTTTGTCAGGCGTTTCCAGATATTTATACAGGAACGCTGCGATCACTGCGCCGACGAACGGGCCGACGACAAACACCCAGAGATCGGCGATCGGGGTCGTATTGCCGGAGAATGCCGCGATCAGTGCCGGGCCGAAGCTGCGCGCCGGGTTCACGGAGGTGCCGGTCAGGCCGATGCCGAGGATGTGTACGAGCACGAGCGTGAAGCCGATGACGATGCCGCCGAAGGAGCCGTGCTTTGCCTTTTTCGAGGTCACGCCGAGGATTGTCAGCACAAAGATGAAGGTCAGCAGGCACTCAACCAGCAGACCGGCAGCCGCGCTGTCGCCGACGCAGCCGAGCCCGTTTGTGCCGAGGCCCTTGCCGTTTCCGGTCATGTCCGTCACATTGCCGAGCGAGAAGATCGCCTTCAGCAGCCCGGAGCCCGCAACTGCGCCGAGGCACTGCGAGATCACATAGCCGACGAACTCCGCGGGCGTCATGCCGCCGGAGATCAGGACGGCGAGCGAAACCGCCGGGTTGATGTGGCAGCCGGAGATGTTGCCGACGCAGTATGCCATGCCGACGATCGTCAGACCGAAGGCAAATGCCGTGAGAATGTAGCCGCTGCCGGAGGCCGCGTCACAGCCGACCAGCATCGCGGTTCCGCAGCCGATCAGGACAAGCGTCATGGTGCCGATAAATTCGGCGATGCATTTTTTCATAAATCCCATTCCTTTTCTCTTGTTTTGACAGGCAATCTGCCGCGGCTGCAAGGCCTGTCCGCTCGCAGCGCGGATGCGGGAATTCCGCATAATGTGATTATATTATACCATAATATGACTGTCGGCGTCAAGTGTTTTGTGTATATTAAATATGCGAATTTTCGACAATTTCCGTAGTCCGTATTTGGTGATCGTTCACATCTCAGTGTATAATTTGTTGTATCTTGCAGCAAGAAAAGCAAAAAGCACCCGCCCGCCGGACAGGTGCTTCCCCGTTCATGATTTTGCGTATGCGAGGATCCGCTTGACGGTTTCCGCGGCCTTTTTGTCGAGGAACGGCCTGCTCAGTGCGCGGATGTAATACGTCTCCAGCTCGTCATGGATGCGCAGCGCATCGGCGAGGATCTCGACCGTCCGCGCCTCGACCGACACGGCAGTTTTCGTGCAGAAGCGAAGCAGCTCGCGCTGCTGCCTGAGAAGCTCCGGGCGATAGAACCGCTGCATGTTGATGGTCGTGACCGGTTTTTTCGTGCTGCCCGGCGCGATTGCCGGCTCCGAGACGACCGCGATCCGCTGCGCCGGCAGAAGCAGATGCGTCACCGGCCGCGCAGTCTGTGTCAGCGAGCGCGTGATCTCGCAGGGCTCGCCGCAGCGCATCGCATGCCCGCCCAGCAGCGTCAGCAGCATTTGTGAGGCGGCAAGGGCGTCGTCTCGCAGCAGAATCAGATCAAATTCCTCCGGCAGCAGCGTGAGCCTGCCCTGCGGTGTCACGGCGCAGCACTGCCGCTCAGTCGGGCGGCGCTCTGTGCCCGATTTGTGCGGGAGGAGCCGCTTCGCGAGGCGCCCCGCATAGCCGGTCAGCTTTTCGACGATCAGCGCGTTTTTCCCGATTCCCGCAACGGTGTCCTGCATCGCCGTGATACCGCCGTAGCCCTTTTTCGCCTGCGCATGCGCCGCCTGATTGTCGCGGTAGAGCGCAGAAATCTCCCCCGCGGACTGCCGCAGCTTATCCGCATGGAGCCCCTCCGCAAGATCGACCGTCTCGCCCGAAACAAAGGGCAGCGGCGTGCTGCTCTCGTGCGGGGCGGTCGCATCCGCGATGAAGATGCCGCGCTCCTCCAGCACGACCGCATCCAGCGAATGCGGGTCCGATGCGCAATGGTACACCGAGACCGATTCCTCGCCGAACGCCGCCGCAATCTTCTTCATCAGCGTCGATTTGCCCGTTCCGGGGCCGCCCTTCAGATAAAACCCGTAATCCTGCGCATGCTCCTGCCAGAAGGCAGTCTCAAAGCCCGACGCGGACGATCCGCCCAAAAAATATGTTCTCTGCATCCGAAACCTCCGATTTTCCGGCATCTGCCGTTTTGTTTATTTTATGCAAATCGGCCGGATCGGTGCATCGGGATCGCAGAATTCCGCATCAGAAATTCAGAAAAACATCATAAAATCTTTTGCAAATTTCATTTGACATCCATATGAAAATCGTGTATAATGATGTCAGATACAGAAAAAGGAGGCACGATCATGAACACAAAACAGGTGATGTGCGCGGTTCTGGCGATCTGCTGCGGCGCGGGCTTCTGCGGCTGCGGCAAGCCGCTCTCCGAGCCGGATCCCGCTGACTTTTCCGGGATGCTCACCGAGCTCACAACCGAAGCGCCCCCGCAGGAGACCACGACGACCGCCGACCCCTATCTGAGCCGGACGGCCGATACCCGCAGCGGCGGCAAGCTGATTCACGGGGTTCCGCATATTTCGCAGATCGACAGCTACCTGACGGCCTGTGAGACGCTCTCGGCGGTGGAACTGCTGCAATATTACGGCATCGAAATTTCGCCGGAGGAATTCATCGACCTCTACCTGCCGGTCACGGATTATCCGCAGTGGCAGGCCTCTGACAATCAGCTTCACGGCGAGAGCCCGTGGGAGTATTTTCTCGGCGACCCGATGGCGGCGGATGCCTACGGCTGCTACAATACGGTCATTGCCGCGGCGCTCAATTCCGTGACGGACGGGCTTGCGATCCAGCTCGACAAGGTGCCGCTCGAGGAGCTGTGCCGCACCTATATCGACAAGGGGCAGCCGTTGATCATCTGGGCGACCATGCAAATGGCGGAGACCTTTGACGGCAATAGCTGGATTCTGCCGAACGGCGACAAATACACGTTCACCTGCCCGGAGCATGCGCTGCTGCTGATCGGCTACGACGACGAGTATTATTATTTCAGCGACTCCTTGCAGGAGGAGGAGATTACCGCGTACAGCAAGGAATCGGTCGAGAAGGCCTATGCCGCAATGTACAGCATGGCAATCGGCATCCGCAGCGAGCCGGAGGTACTGCAAGCGGCTGCAATCTGCATACAAAAGGATCTGGAAGCTGATGAAGCACTGCCCGTCGAGGAACCGGAGGATCTCAACGCTGCTGCATAATGAAAACGCCCTGACTTTCGCAGTCGGGGCGTTTCCGCATGCATAAAAAAGTCCCCGCTCCTCAGAGCAGGGACTTTTGATCTGTTATTATTTTGCAAGATCATCCTTGGTGAGCTTGCCAGCCAAATACTTCAGCAGCTTTGCAAGGTCATCAGCCTTGATCGAATCGTCATGGGTCACATCAGCATTGAGCTTGCCCTGAGCAGTGATACCGGTGCCGGTGTCCTCAGAAGAGACACGCGCGAGCATAACAGCGTCCAGAACGTCAACGGAACCGTTGCAGTCTGCATCGCCCCAGTCAGCCTCGGTGGTCGTGCCGCCGGCGATCTTGACCTCGCCTGCAACGCCGGTTGCGCCGTAGTTGGTCACGGTGTTGTCAGCCGCAACAGCAGAGAACACGATATCGCTGTTTGCAGCGCCGCCCGGATATGCCGCACGGTCAACTGCAACAACAGTCAGAGCGGAAGCATCGCCGGCCTTTGCGCTGGCATTTGCCTTACCGGTGATGGTCACGAACGTGCCGTTCTTGACCCAGTAGTTGGAATCCTCCAGACCGGTGGACCAGACCACGACGATCTGAGAGCCGGTGTCCTTCCAGCCGAACACGGTATCGCCGTACTCGCCCTCCTGAGAGCTTGCACCGGTATTGCCGGCAGCACCCAGGGTGACATCGGAAATCGAGATGACGGAAGCATCATAAGAGATTGCGAAGTCGATCGAAGTCAGACCGGAAGACGCAACAGAAGAAAGATCCACATCAACAGAAAAGCTCTCGCCCGGCTGGACAGTCTCCTTGCCGACGGTAACCTTAACCGGATCAGCAGCGCTTGCGGTGATGCCCATTACGGAAACAGACATTGCCAGAGCCATCAGACCCGAAACAATCTTGATTTTTTTCATGTTCATACTCCTCCAATATTTGTGTATGGATTATCATAACACGATCCGGCATACACCGGACGCATCAACGGTGCACAGAGGTCCCCTTCTTCCTCTGTACCCTTATGATACCACTTATATCTTAACTGAATCTGAAGAAAAAAGCAATGACTTTTTGTCTCCTCTTTATGACATATCGAATATTCATCAGAATCAGTTAGAATTTTATTGACCGGTATTTTGAGAAAAACTGCAATTTAGTACCAAAAATCAGGGAATTCAGCGCCCGCCGGCGAAAAACCGGCAGGCGCTGCATGTGACAATATGACAATTATTTCAGCATGCTTGCGATCTCGCCTGCGAAATCGTCCACACGCTTCTCAATGCCCTCGCCGCAGACGAAGCGGACGAACTGATTGATCTGGATGGTTGTGCCGGCCTTCTTTGCGCTGGCGGCGACATACTGCTCAACGGTCTCGCCCTCGCCCTTGACAAATTCCTGAGCGAGCAGGCAGTTATCCTTATAGTACACGCCGAGCTTGCCCTCTGCGATCTTTGCGCGGACAGCCTCGGGCTTGCTTGCCATCTTGGGATCGTCGGCCATCTGTGCCATGACGATCGACTTCTCCTGCTCGATGACATCTGCCGGAACCTCATCCTTCGAGAGGTAGGTTGCCTTCATTGCATCCGCCTGAAGTGCGACGTCATTCAGGCATTCGAGCACCTCAGCGGCTGCGCCTGCACCGGAGGTTGCAGCGACGAGAACGCCCTCTTTCTTATTGAAGTGGACATACTCCTTCACAGTGCCCTCGAGGCGGGCAAAGCGGCGGATCTTGAGGTTCTCGCGGAACTTCAGGAAGATTTCCTGGAGCGCCTCCTCAACGGTCACATCCTTGCCGGAGAACTTGGTCTTGTTCAGTGCATCGAGGTCTGCCGGGTTTGCTTCGAGAACGGTCTGTGCGAGACCCTCGCAGAAGCCGACGAACTCCTCGTTCTGTGCGACGAAATCGGTCTCGGAGTTGACCTCGACGATTGCGCCCGCGGTATGATCCGCATTGGTCACGGCGATGACAGCACCCTCAGCGGCGATTCTGTCAGCCTTCTTAGCCTGGTTTGCAAGACCCTTTTCGCGGAGGATGACGATTGCCTTCTCGACATCGCCGTCTGCCTCAGTCAGAGCCTTCTTGCAGTCCATCAGGCCGACGCCGGTGGACTTGCGGAGATCATTGACGTCTTTTGCGGTAAAGTTTGCCATTTTCAGTATCCTCCCCGTATCTTATTCGGCCGCAGCCTCTGCTGCTTCCTCAGCAGCGGAAGCCTCCTCGGCAGCCTGTGCATCCGCACCCTGTCTGCCCTCGATGACAGCATTTGCGATGGTGCCGGCGATCAGCTTGACCGCACGGATTGCATCGTCGTTGCCCGGAATGACATAGTCCACATCGTCCGGATCGCAGTTGGTATCGACGATCGCAACGATCGGGATGCAGAGCTTCTTTGCCTCGGCAACCGCGATCTTTTCCTTGCGCGGGTCAACGATGAAGAGCGCACCCGGCAGCTCCTTCATGCCCTTGATGCCGCCGAGGAACTTCTCGAGCTTTTCGATCTCGAGGGAGAGCTTTGCGACCTCCTTCTTCGGGAGCAGGGCGAAGGTGCCGTCTGCTTCCATTGCATGGAGCTGCTCCAGACGCTTGATGCGCTGCTGGATGGTCTTGTAGTTTGTCATCATGCCGCCGAGCCAGCGTGCATTGACAAAGTAAGAGCCGGAGCGCTGTGCCTCATCGCGGATGGAATCGGCAGCCTGCTTCTTCGTGCCGACGAACAGCACGGACTTGCCCTCTGCGGAGAGGTCGCGGACGAAGTTGTACGCCTCCTCCAGCTTGCGGACCGTCTTCTGAAGGTCGATAATGTAGATGCCGTTGCGCTCCGTGAAGATGTACGGAGCCATTTTCGGGTTCCAGCGTCTGGTCTGATGGCCAAAGTGTACGCCGGCTTCGAGGAGCTGTTTCATAGATACAACGCCCATGGGATAAATCCTCCTGATAAAAATAAAAATTTGGTTTGTGACCTCCGGCCGGTACAAGGAGTCGCCGCGACCTTCCGCCGGATTTCCGGCCTCCGGAACCGCGCGGCTGCACCGAACCGTGCGAAGTGCGTTACTATTATATCATATTTTTCGCATCATTGCAAGCATTTGCGCTCTCGCGCCCGCCGAAATATCGCGGGGATACCGGCGCGGTTTTTGTGCATTTTTACCTCTCCGGGATTCCGTCCCCCGGCACCGCGGACCGATCCCCGCCCGCATTCGCTCAATCAGCGAAATTCCGATCTCTGCACATTTTCCAGTAAACCTACATTTTGTGTGTTGAAATTATGTATAAATTCCGCTATACTATACGATAGGGAATCCGAGCGGAAACACCCCTCTCCGGCACGCCGCAGCCCGTCAAGAGGCTGCTTCCCTTCCGTGCGAAGCAGGTGCCCGCTTCCGGATCAGTCCGAAAACCTGATACTATTATAATATTTGTGATTGTGGGGGACTCTTCATGAAACGAATTCTGAAAAAGCTGTGCAGCGGTGTGCTCACCGGTGCGCTGCTCCTGACCGGCGTCCCGATGATTCCCGCTGCGGAGACGGCATCTGCGGCAGGGACCTGTATCATCGACACCGGCACGACCTATCAGACCATCCGCGGCTTCGGCGGCATGAACCACCCGGAGTGGCAGGGCTACGATCTGACAAGCGCCAATCTCCAGACCGCATTCGGCAACGGCGCAAATGAGCTCGGCCTGACGATTCTGCGAATCTTTGTCAATGATGACAGCAACCAGTGGAGCAAATGTATTCCCGCGGCAAAGGGCGCACAGGCGCTCGGCGCGACGGTCTTTGCGACACCGTGGAACCCGCCGGCCTCGATGCGTTCCAACGGCGGCGGCGGCACGACAAGCGGAAAATATGTGCTGAACAACGGCGCGGAGGCGTCCTATGCGCAGCACCTGAACAATTTTGTCAAGTATGTCGAGGGACAGGGCGTCAATCTGTACTCGGTTTCCGTGCAGAATGAGCCGGACTACTCGAATGAGTGGACGTACTGGTCTCCCGACCGGACAACCAGCTTCATCGCAAATTACGGGCAGGCGGTCAAGGCCGGCACCAACGCAAAGCTGATGTCCCCGGAGAGCTTCCAGTACGGCTATGAGGGCTCCGGACACGGCAAGATGTACTATAAGAAGATTCTGGAGAATGCGGCGGCGAAGGCAAACTGCGACCTGTTCGGTACGCATTTCTACGGCACGCAGCGCGATTCCATGAACTACGCAACGGTCAAGAATTCCGACAAGGAAATCTGGATGACCGAGGTTTATGTCCCGAATTCGAGCGCAAATTCTGCAAATAATTTCCCGGAAGCACTCTGTGTTGCGGAAAACATCCACAACGGCCTCGTGGTCGGCAACATGAGCGCTTATGTGTGGTGGTATATCCGCCGCAGCTACAGCCTGATCGGCCAGGACGACGGCGCAGTCACAAAGCGCGGCGCGATGATGGCACAGTACTCCAAGTGGGTACGCCCGGGCGCGGTCCGCATCGCTGCGACCGAATTCCCGGAGGGCAAGAGCTACACTGCGATGAATTCGCAGAGCGGCAACTGGAGCTCGCTCCAGACGATGGTTTCCGCCTATAAGCAGGACGACAAGATCACAGTCGTTGCGATCAATCCGACCCCGAGCGCAAAGACACAGGATTTCAGCATCAGCAGCGGCGAAAAGATTTTCGATATCGAAGCATATCACACCACCTCCAATGAGAATTTCCGTGCGACCTCCGCACCGAGCTACAGCGACACGGGCTTCAGCGCAACACTCCCGGCACAGTCCGTGACGACCTTCGTCATCAGCACGGGCGAGGCACAGCCCGATCCCAACGGCTACCTGTTCCACTATACCTTTGAGAACGGCACCGAGGGCTTTACCGGCAGAGGCAGCGCCTCCGTTGCTTCCGCAAACGATGCCTACGAGGGCAGCAAGTCGCTCTCCTGCACCGGCCGTGAATCCTCATGGAACGGCGCGACCCACACCATGCCCTCCAAGCTCAAGGCAGGCGAAACCTACGCATTCAGCGCGATCGTGAAGCCCGCCTCCGGCACGGAAACCTTCCACCTGACCCTGGAATACAAGGACAGCAGCGGCGAAACATACTGGCCGCAGATTGCCACCGCTACCTCGGACGGCGGATGGGTGCAGCTCTACAATCCGGAATTCACCATTCCGGCAGGCGCAACCGACATCAGCTTCTATATTGAGGCAGAATCCGCAACCGGCAGCTTCCTCGTCGATGAGGTCATCGGCGCGCCCGCCGGCACGGAGATCGACGGCCCGCAGGGTGTGATCCCGATTACCTATAAGCTCGGCGACCTCGACTGCGACGATAAGATCACCGCAACCGACCTTGCAATGGCAAAGCGCGGCGTCCTCAAGGGCTTTGCAAGTGCCGCGCAGCAAAAGGCAGCAGACGTCGATCAGAGCGGCAATGTCGATCACGACGACTTTGCATGGTATGTGCAGTATCTCACCGCGCAGACTGACGCGTTCCCGGAGTACATCGCGCCGCCGGAGACCCAGACCGCCATGCGCCCGATGTCCGTTTATACCCCGCTCGTCGAATCGCAGGTCGTCGAATATGACCCGCAGAGCGAGCGTGTCGAAAAGAACGGCGTCAATTACGGCACGCTTCAGCGCAAGACCTACTATTCCACTGTTGCAAACAAGGAAAAGCCCTATTACATTCTCCTCCCGGCAAATTACGATTCGGGCAAGAAATATCCGGTTCTGTATGTCATGCACGGCTACTACGAAAAAGAGGACCGCATGATCCTCAACGGCAACAACCCGATGTATACCCAGAAGCTCATCGGCAATGCGATCGCATCCGGCGACGCAAAGGAAATGATCGTGGTGTTCCCGTATGTCTTCACCAGCCAGCGGCTCAATGAATGCACCGGCATGAACGACGAGAACAACAAGGCGTATGACGATTTTGAGTTTGACCTGTTCCAGTGCCTGATGCCGCATATCGAGAGCACATACAGCGTAGCGACCGGCAGAGCAAACACCGCGATCACCGGCTTCTCGATGGGCGGCAGAGAGTCGCTGAACATCGGCACAAAGCACGCAGACCTGTTCGGCTATGTCGGCTCGATCTGCGCAGCACCGGGCGCGACCCCGACCTTCAAGTGGGCGAGCGAAGCAGAAGCGCCCTCGCTGATCTTCATGACAGCCGGCAGCAATGACCAGACCGTCGGCACGATCCCCTCCGGCTATCACAACGATGCGGCCGGCGCCTCCTGCCCGCATGTCTGGCACTATGTCAACGGCGGCTATCACGGCGACAACTGCATCCATGCACATCTCTACAACTTCATCCGCTTTATCTTCAAGGCATAAAAAATGTATCTCCGATGGATTTGTAATGGGGCCCTGCCCCAAACCCCGCTTAAGGGACATTGTCCCTTAAGAATCCCATTATAATAATAAATATAAAAAATACGCACTATCTAATATTACAATTATAACGGGATTCCAACAGTTTGCGGAGCAAACCCATAAGAAGCGTGCAAGCGCCCATTCAAATCCATCGCGAAGCGCATATTTGCAAAGCAAACTGCGCAATTTCACGAAATGAAACATGCGATACCTTTTTCGATAGACTAAGCGCCTCCCGTGCAGATCGGGAGGCGCTGCTTTTTTATTCGGTTTATCGCGTAACTGCGCTTATTTCACATACTGATACAGTCCTGTGATCTTCTGCGATTTCACCGCATTTGCGACGAGCCCTGCGACGATATTCGCGCCCTTTTCGCAGAAATGCGTGCCGTCCGTCGAGCCCTCCACAGCGCCGATCAGATGATAGGATTTCGCTGTGTCATAGCCCACAGAATTATAGTGGTTGACCATGATCGTATTCAGGTCGATCAGCGGGATGCTGTACTTGGACGCGAGCTTTTTGCAGGCATCGCAGTAGGTCGTGTAGCTGTTCACAAACTTTCCGGAGCTGCTGTTCCATGCGCCCATGCCGATGACGGTCGTCACGAGAATCGGCGTGCCGCCCTTCGCGAGCGCATCCTTGATGAAATACGTCATATACCACTCATAGGAGCCCTCGGTCGGATTATCCACATTGCCGCAGATCGGCGCGTAGCGCTCTGCATTGGAGGCACCGGCGTCGTTGATCGCAAACATGATCATGACAAAATCGCCGGCCTTCATGCTGTCGGAAATCCCCTGCCATCTGCCCTCGTCATATGCCTTCTTCGTACTTCTGCCCGCCATGGAGCGGTTGTCAACCGTCACATCGTCGGTGAAGTAATCTGCCATATAATAGCCCCAGCCCTGCTGCGGCGCATAGCTTGCGCGGTAAGACTGCACCGTCGAATCGCCGAGGATAAAGAGCGTCGGCTTGCTGTCATTGAGCTGCTGCTGATAGGAGTCCGGGTCATAGGTTTCCGCATAGGGCTCATCCGTCGGAACCAGTCTGATGTAATCGAGATTCGGGCCGCCCTTTCCTGCGAGCGCCGAATAGAACTGGATCGTATTGCGCCCCGCCTGAAGCGGCAGCACGATTTCAATTTCCGTCCATGTTGTCCAGGAGCCGGTGCCGGGGAAGGGCTGGAGCCAGAATTCCTGCGTATTGCCGTTGACATAGACCTTCATCTGCCGGTCATCGGTCGTGCCGTTTGCATAGCGAATGTGAACCATATAGTTGTATGCCGCCGGAACATCGACCGTAAAGGTGATATTGCTGGTATCGTTGTTGTCGAGATTGATATAGCCGCCGGGATTGGTAAAGCCCTCGTTCGTGGCCTCGATGACGCCCTGATCCCATGTCTGGTCGATCGCGTAATAATACACGGTGACAGGCTCGGAGAAGCTCACATCCTCGCCGAGCAGGAACGCGCGGTGGAGCCGCACATCTGCTGCATCAATCAGGCTGTCGCCGTTGACATCGGCGGCTTTTTTCTGCGCATCGGAGAATTTGCCAGCATCGGCAAGCAGGCGCTTCAGAAGCGTCAGGTCTGCGGAATTGACCTTTTCGTCGCCGTTCAGGTCGCCGAGCATGTATTTGGTATTATCGACAGGCGGGTCGTCAACCGGCGGGTCATCGGGCTCGACGGTCTCCGGCGCATCGACCTTGATCGCCTGCCAGTTCTGGCATGCATTATAGGTAAAGCCCCACTGCTGCACATTCGCGCCGCTTGCATTGCTCGCGCCGTCGATCTCGACAAAGCACGCATCCTTCGAGGAGCGCGTGGAGATGTAATAGGAGCCGTCGCTGATCTTCGTGAACTGGAACAGCATCATGCTGTCATTGTTTGCATACGGGACAATTTCGATATTGCCGCCGTCGGAGCCGGTCATTGCCTTGAGCACATAATTCGGATCGGCTGCGGAGCGGACATAATAATAGGTCGTGCCGTTTGCGAACGGCGTCAGCTTCCACTTCTGGCAGCTCAGGCCGTTGGAGCCCCACTGCTGCACGTTCGTGCCCTCTGCCATCGTGCCGTCCTTGATATCCATGACCATGCCGCTGTTGGTATTTTTGAAGGTGTAGTAAGCCTCGGTGTCCATTTCGGTATCGCCGAGCTTCATGAGCCCCTGCACGAGCTCCGCATTCTTCTGTGCGCCGAGTACGCTCTGGTGCAGGTCATCGCCAGAGGCATAATATTCGGTCATGGCATCATAGCCGCCGATGCTGAAGCCGAAATCCTGCCATGCGGTAAAGAGGTCGATGACGCGGACATTCTGCTCTGCGCCGATGGTATCAAGCTGCCCGCCGAACCATCTTCCCGGAAGCACCGGGCTGCGGCTGAAATCGCCGTGTCTGCCCTGCTGCTTGACCAGGATGACCTCCATGCCCTTGGCCTTTGCCTCCTTGACCATCGTGGTCACAACCTGATAATACTCCTCGGCACTGGAATAATTCGTGTCATTGATGCCGATGGAGATGATATAGTAATCGCCGGGCTTGCCGTAGGTCTTGATCGGCGTGAACTGGCCGCCGTCATAGAAGCCCTTTGCATACTGGCCGCTGGAGGCCTGATTGCGGATCTCAAAAACATTCGTATTGACGTAGTTTTTGAGGAACTGTCCCCAGCCGTGCTGTGCAGTATCCGCGGTATTGTAATAGTTGCAGACGGTCGAGTCGCCGCAGAGCCAGATCGTCGGGCGCATGGTGCCGGTCGTGTTGAGCTGCGTGATCTCCAGTGCGGAGATCGAATACTCCTTGCCCGCCATGCCGGCGACTGCGGAGATATTGAGCATGCCGTCCGTCACCGGAACCTGAATGCTCTCAACGGCGTTGTTGCCGGTGAGGTTGATCATCTGGTACATGCCCTCGATCATGATGGAGGTGCGCGGGCTGTTGCCGGTCGTGACCGTGATCTGATAGAGGCCGGTCGGCAGATCGACGCGGAATTCACCGCCGGTAAATTTGACCGCATCGCTGAGTGCGCCGGAGCCGCCCGCTGCGACGTCCGCGACGCTGCCGGTGAAGCCGTAGGTCAGCGAGCTGCTGTATCCTGTCCCCGCCGAGACGCCCGTATAGCCGCTCGCCGTGCCGCCCCCGCCGAAGTCAAATTTCCAGTTTGCCTGTGCCGCCGAGGCTGTCGGCGCGGCAATGCCGGAGAGCGCGGAAAGCGAAAGCACCGCGGAGGTCAGTCCGCTGAGCAGCCTTTTTTTCCATAATTGCAAGTGTTTCATAGAAATCCCCCTAAGCCTATGCTCTGTGTGATTTTGTTGCCGGATATTGTCCGCTATGATACATTATACATGATGCCGGAAAAAAATACAATGTAAATTCCTGCTGAAAATATTGCTTTTTGTGCTATTTTTGACCCGGTACGCAAAGCTGCGGCGCATCCGGAATCCCGAAATGCACCGCAGCCGTTTATCAATCTAGGAAAATGAGGTTGGTCGGGTTCATGCCGCTCCACGGCACCAGCCAGTCCGACTCCGCGAGCAGGCGGGTGATGTCGCTGACCTCCTCGAACATCTGCGTGATGATCATGTCCTTCACATAGGGGCGGAAGCGCTCCGGCAGGTGCTCCTCGGTGATCTGCCGGGTCAGCTCCGTGCGGCCGAGCGCGCCGCTGAGCAGCTCCTGCGCGACCGGACTCAGCAGCCCGAGGAATGCCTCCTTCTGCTCCTTTGTAAAGCAGGGGTAATTCGGCCTGATCTCATTTCCTTCGCGGAATGCACAGTCAAGCTCGATCAGCTCCGTGCAGATCATTTTTTCATGTTCGGTTTCCGGCTGCCTTGCAGGGAGCATCGTCAGGACGCTCGCCTGCACATCGGAAAGCCGATGAAACACCGGCGAATTGAACCGTACCCAGTGAAATAGGATATACCCGTATTCGGTGCTGCGGAAGCCCCAGAGCGGGTCGTAGTTGTCGCCCTTCGGCGCCTCCTCCTGCTCGATGAGCGAGACCCGCGCAAAGGAGCAGGCTTTGCCGTCAGGGAAATTTGCCGAAAGCGCATCGTCCAGATCATCCGCGTACACCATCCGGAGCAGCACCTCCAGCACCATCCATTTGAGCGAATTGACGGGCATATCGCAGCCGTAAAAGCCGATCGCACGCAGCGCCTCCTCATTCTCCGCAAGGAAGCGCTGAATCCTCGCTGCCGCCCCCCTGAGCGCCGCTTCCTTTGCCCGGAAGCGCTCGGCCGCCGCACGCTTCGTCTGCACCTGCGCGTTGGTCAGATAAAAGCCGCCCTGCTCGGTCATCAGCTCATATTCCGTCAGCTTCCGGAGCTCATCCTCCAGATAGGCCGTCGGCACGCCCAGCAGCATGCTGAGCTGCTCCTCGTTCTGCTTTGAATAACAGCACGCCATCAGAAGATTCTGCTGAATGCTGCTCAGCGGCAGCAGGCCGCCGTAATCGCGCACCGGCGGACACATCCACCGCCACTCCAGATGCACCGGGTTATAGCTGTATTCTCCGAAATTCCGTTCCATTGCAATGCCCTCCCTGATTCGTTTTCTCGATTGGAACAGCAGGTATTTCACCATGCTTTGCGTGAGCGAAAAGCGAGCCGCAATCTCTTTGACCGGGCATCCGTCGATGTAGTATGCGACCGTAACGCGGCGGTAGCTGGAATTCAGATGCGCCAGCTCCCGCGTAATGAGCAAAAGCTGCTCGTGCTCCTGCGCCTGCTCCTCCAGATGCTCCCATGTGTGATCGGCAAGGGTCTCGTCCAGCTCCAGGGTTTCGCGGCGGCTCCGGTACCAGCCCTTCAGAATGTTGTCCGCAGTCCGCCAGACAAATGCGTAAAATGCCTTTTCATCGCGCAGATTCCCGATGCTTTCGCAGAGCGTCAGCAGAATTTCCTGCGAAAGATCCTCCGATTCCTGATAGGAGCGCGTGCGGGACAGGCAGTACTGAAAGACCGCCTTTGACATCTCCGCAATCCTCGCGCGCCGTTCGTCAAGGTTCATGCTCGGCTCTCCTTTCCTTTGAGTTTCAGAAGCTTCTGTCAATATAGTGCAGAAAACCGCGCTCGGTTAGGGCATCATCTGATTTTTTTATTATACGATATTTCACCCGCCGTGTCAAAGGCGCAGCGCCCCGGTACCGCACAGCGCCGGCCTTTGATTCTGTCCGGCGCATACGCAGTCACGATTCATAATTGCGCTTTGCCTATGCCTGCTGTGTCAGCACGCCCTTGTCCATCTCGCAGACGGTATCGAAGAGCACGGCGATATCCTCCGCGGAATGCGAGGCGATCAGGATGGTTTTGCCCTGCGATCTGAGGTCGAGCAGGTATCGGCGCATATCCGAAACGCCCTCCTTGTCAAGCCCGTTCATCGGCTCGTCGAGGATCAGCAGATCGGGGTTCTCCATGATCGCCTGCGCAAGCCCCAGTCTCTGCCGCATGCCGAGCGAATATTTCCGCACATGGCGTTTGAGATCGGGGTCGAGCCCGACGGTCTGCATCGTTTTGCGGATTTCTTCCCTCCCGATTTTCCTGTTCAGACCGGCGAGCAGCCTGAGATTCCGGTAGCCCGAATAATACGGAATAAAGCCCGGCGTTTCTATGATAATCCCCATACTGTCCGGGAAATCGCAGTCCCTGCCGATCTGCTTCCCGGCGACCGTGACTGTTCCGGCGGTCGGTCTCACAAACCCGCAGATGCATTTCATCAGCATGGTCTTGCCGCTGCCGTTTCTGCCGATCAGCCCGTGAATTTTCCCGGCATCAAATGAGATTTCGATATTTCTGAGGATTTCTGTTCTGCCGATTGTCAGGGAAAGCGCATGTACCGAAATCATGTCAGCACCTCCGTTTGTTCAAATTCCATTCTGCGCAGCATCACACGGTTTGTCATCAGCAGCGCGAAAATCAGCGTGCCGAGATACAGGTATGAATTCAGAATCGGGTACACCGGCTTTCGCAGAATCTCCGTATAATGCAGCCAGATGATCGAGTTTGCCATCGGGAACATCCACATGCTTTTCAGGCGCACCGCGCAGGTGATGACGCCGCAGAGCAGCACCGCATATGCCGCAAACACGCCGATCGCCCGCCGCTTCAGCATCGTGAACAGCAGCAGAATCATGCACAGCAAAAACAGATACAGCGCCAGCAGCGAAAAGGTATAGCAGATCGCCTGCGTCAGCGTGAGCTGATTATACAGATTCGAGGGCAGCAGCTCCGCCAGAAAGCTGTCGGCGCGCGCGGGATTGCGGGCGACAAAGGTGCGGGTGGCTTCGCTCCATGAGAAGCCGGGCTCCGTGCTGCCGAGCGCAGAGAGCGTCACAAGCAGGAAAATGCCGCCCAGATATGTGAAAATGCTCATGACAGCGAACAAAATCTGCCCCCGGAACCATGCGCGCTTGCCGGTTCGCGAGAGATACAGCAGCGAGTTCGATTCCAGCACCGGGAAGTCGCTCATGAGAATGAGAAACACCGCCGGCAGCAGCATCACCAGCATGCCGGAGTTGCCGACCGCGATCATCGGCTCAAAGAGGTTCATCGGCAGGCCGCTCTCGGCGGTGCGCTCCTTGAGCGGCTCGACGGCGAGCGTCCGCGCAACGATCACCAGCATCAGCGCGATCATCATGCGCGGATTCCGCAGCCATTTCCGCCATTCGGTCACGGCGACTGCCCATGTCTTTTGCAGATTTCTATGCGCCACAGTCCCGCCTCCTTTGCATGAGAACAGTGAAAATCAGAATCAGCAGCAGCGCAAAGCCCCCGTGCAGCAGCAGAATCTGCGCGGTGTCGCGCTCCAGCGCTGTCAGCAGGGCATTCGGCGTGCTGCGGGAAAGAAATTGCCCGAATTTGGGATATTCTCCGCCGGAAAATGCGATTTTCGCAGTCAGCCGCGCATTGAGCTGCGTCCACGAATATGCTGCGAAAAACGGCAGGCACAGCACGGTGTATTTGTTCAGCGTGAATGCTGCGCAAAGAAGCGCAGGCAGCGCGGAAATAACGCCGTACAGGAACATTTCCGCGCATTTGAGCAGAATTGCCGGCGCAAAATGCCCCGCACGGATTCCTGCGGCGATGCCCTGCGGATACCGCCAGCCCTGCTCCTCCAAAAATGCGGAAACCGACGCAGAATCGTAGCTTTGCAGCGACGGAAACAGCACCGCAGCCGCAATCCCGAACAGCGCAAACCCGCAGAGCATTGTCAGCCCGCCGGTCAGCGCCGCGCCGCACACATGGCTGAGCGCATAGCGCAGCTTTCCCTGCCGCGCGATCAGCAGGCGGCCGAGCTGCGAGCGCCGTTCATCGCAAAGCAGCGGCACATAGGCAAACGCCGCCAGCACCGGCGTGAACATCGTCACCCACACGGGGCTCCCCGCCGTGAACACCTGAAACGCACAATAATGCACATCCTGCCGGATCAGCTCCGGGCGCATCAGCGCCGCCGGAATCGTCAGCCGGTCAAGGGTCGTCGGGTCGGTGCCGATGACATTCGCAAAGCACATAACAAATACCGCGAGCACGCAGCACAGGAATCCCGCGCTGCACACTGCCCGCCGGAGATTCACTCCGATTGACCGCAGCAGCTTCATGATTCGTCCTCATTGTAACAGATGTATGCGAAATCCGATGCCGTTTCCGCATCGAGCCAGCAGACGTATATCATCGTATCATTGGGATTTTTCAGCGTGAATTTCCAGACCGGGCGCGCGGTGCAGGGCTGCCCGTTTTTGAGATCGACAAAGCCGTTTGCATCGGGAATATAGCGCTGCTGATAGGCCAGCTCTACGCGCTGCACCTCAAATCTGACCGCAGCGGACAAATTTCCGCTGACTGCCTTCACTGCCGTCTGTATATCTGCGATTTTCCCGATGCTGCGTACATTTTCCATGTTCCGGTACCGAAAACACGCCATCATCTCATCCGGCCTGTCCGTCTCGATCATCCATGACCAATAGGAGAACGGGAAGTTATACTGAATGACCCCGCGATACGAGCCGTAGCTCCAGTAATCAATCGGCACACCGCGGTATTCCGGCGTTGTCAGGAGCAGCAGCCCGCAGCAGTCCTCCGTGACCTGATAGATCTCCACTGCATGCACCGCCGTCCGCACATTCTGCTCCTTTGGGTAGGGCATCCGGTCGATATATGCCGAAAATGCCGCGACAGCATCCTGAACCGTTATTTCACCGTTCAGCAGCTTCACGTTCTCGGTGCTGTCCGGCGATACGGTTTTCAGATATGTGTACTCGTCCTGCGGATAGAAATTGTCCGCCTTTGCGGTGTTGCCGGTCAACCGTTGCGTCACGCCGCGATTGATGAGCGCATCGCCGTGATCGAGTGCCGCGCCGATTGCGAGATATACCTTTGCGGCATCACCATAATACCGCAAACCGTAGCAAAAATCCTCCTCGCCGCTGCGCAGCGCTGAAAGATAATCGTCAACAAGCCGGTAGCGGTCGTACCCTTCGGTCTGCCCGTAGCTGCCGGAATAGTAGAGATGTGCGCGGTCGAGCTGCTCATCGGGCAGAAGATACGAGAACAATGCGGCAAATCCCGCTTCAAACGCCTCATAATCCGTTTCGGGATGCTCCCGCACGGTAAATTCATACAGCTCGGCGGTTTCCGGAACGGCGGCCGTCAGATCATCGCCGCACTGAAAATTCTGACAGGCATTGAGCATGTCCTTCAGTTCATTGAGATCGCCGGAATACACCGCAAGCTGCGGGGCATCCTGCCCGTTTGACACGGCGCTGCTCTCCGGTTTGGACTGCTCCGCGCAGCCCGTCAGCAGCATGACAGCCGCCGCGGCTGCAAATATCTTAATACGCATAATAAAAGCTCTCCCCCGTTTCTGCGTCCGCGTAGACCCGATAGGTTCTCTCGTCATTTGGATTGTAACACACAAAGCACCAGTGCGCCCGCACCTCCGATTCCGTGTCGGAGATGACCCTGTTGCAGTACACAAGCGAAATCTCATGCACATCAAATGCAAACGCCGTTGTCATTGTTTCGCTGACTGCCTTTGCTGCTGATTGCAGCGACAGCACTTTTTTTGCCGGCTGTTCTGCCGGAATGACTGAATCCGCACCGTTCATGAGAAAGTAATACTCTATTTCGTTGGATGCAGTCATCATTGCCTCGCTGCCGTCAAACAGATAATCGTTGCCGTTTGAAAAATCACTGAACGTCCCTTCTGTATGCAGCGAATCAAACGGGATTCCGCCGTATTCCCGCGTCAGCGTCAGATAAAAGGCAGAATGTGCCGGATCTGTCTGCATGATGCCGACCGATTTTGTCTGCCATTTGGTTCCGCGCATTTGTGCCGGAAATACATCGGACGAGAGATACTGCTGACAATATTGCGCCGCATCGCAGACCCGGCACGAACCGTCCGCGAGCGGAAAGCTGTCCGCAGAATCCGGTGTGTACCAAGCGGATACCTCAAAATTATCCCGCGGCATCCACCCTGCAAGCGCACGTTTTTTCTCCACGGAACGGGTGCAGGTACCGCGGTTCATCTTCATCCCGCCCTCAGTGCCAAGCATGAAATAACAGTCGCTGTCATGCGCGCCGTCAGTATCGGTCTGATACAGAAACAAATCGCAATCCAGCGCATTGCTGCGGATTTTATCCTCATAATTGCTGCGATATATCTGCGGATAAGCAAGCGTGAACCCGTTGGGTGTCGGGGGCACAGCCTGCGAGCCAAAAAAGAGATTGTCCTTGTCTGCGGCAGCCTCCGGAGAAAAAGTCTGCGAGAGTGTATCGAGGAACAGGTCAAGCGCCTTGTCCTGCGGCATCTTGGAACGGGTGATGTGCAGCGCATACAAATCGCCCGCCGCCGTCGGAATTTTCAGCACCGCATTGTCAAAATGCAGATTCTCATACGGCGATTCCGACTTGATCTTTGCAAAATCAACCGATGCATTCTCTAATACTGTCCGAAGATTGGCAGTTTGATCGGCATCGGAATCTGCTTGATTAGAATTTGCTTGTGCGCCGCAGCCTGTCAGCAGCATACAGAGACCGATCAGGCAAATTTCCCGTTTCATTTATGCTCCTCCGAAAAAAACAGTGTACGGAATTTTGCTTCCATACACTGTTACGAATCCGATATGGAAATTTGGACAGGCTCACGAAAATTTTTTGATCTTAAGCGAGCGGCAGACGGTCAGCACATCCTCCTTTTCGCGCTCAGAGATCAGGAAAAACGCATATTCGCCGTTGTTCCAGACCGCCGTCACGCCGTTTGCGGTGTGCAGCAGCAGATACTCCGTTCCGTCGGCATCGGTAAAATGCTCCGGCTCGCCGGTGTATTCCACATCCTTGTAGTCCTTCAGCAGACATTGCCCGAACAGCAGCGATTCCTGCGGATTGTCCCGGTTAATGTAGTGGAAGAATGTGGATTCCAGATAGAGCGTGCTGCTTTGCAGCTCCGGCACAAAGCCCTCCGGGAATGCGGTGATCTCGTAGTAGCGGTCGATGACCCCGCGCGCATCCGGGGATTCCTCGGCGGAGATCGTTTTGCTGAACGTATTGACAAAGAAACGGTGCAGCGGGCGGCGGAATGCGCCGACCTGCGTGACACTGACCGTGCCGAGCACCAGCACCGCGGCGGCAATGCAGGCAGCACGCCGCGCGCCGGTCGCGATCCACCTGAAATACGGCTTGCGCCGGCGGTGAATCATCTGCTCCATGCTCTCCGTGAATTGCTCCGAGGGCGTGATCTCCGGGAGCTCTGCTGCATCGAGTCTCCCGCATTCCGCATCAAATGTGCGGTTCAGCGCATCGAAATAGTCCTTATCAAACTGCATGCTCACCCCTCCTCCATGATTTGTCTGAGCCGCGCAGCCGCACGCTGCAGGCGCTTATAGACCGCATCAGTTTTCAGCCCGAGCAGCTTTGCGATCTCTTTGACCGACAGCCCGTAAATATGATGCAGATACAGGATATCGCGCATGCTCTGCGGCAGCGCCTGCATCGCTTCATCGAGCGTATTGGCGTGAAAATCCTCCGAGACGGTTTCCTCCAGAAGCGGCGCGGACACCTCGCGCTTTTTCTTCCGGTAGATATCAATTGCGATGTTTCTGACTATGATTACGAACTGATTGGCGGTTTTTGGACAAATATTTTTTTCGACGCCCGAAAAATGTGTCGCGATGCGCAGAAAGGCGGTCTGGACGGCATCCTCTGCGTCCTGCTTATTATGCAGAATCTGGTACGCCGTTTGCAGCATCAGCCTGACATACTGGCGATAAAGGCGCTCAAACGCCTCCTCATCCTCATAGCTTTTCAGCAGCGGCATGTCCGTCCCCTCCTTCCCTGCGGCAAAGTTTTCGATGCTCATTATAATTATTACGAAGGAACCGGCTGATTTTGGACAGGCGATTTATGTTTTTTTCAGAGCTGACACATCCAGATCAGCATCAAATCGAAATCTCAGATTTCACGCAGATATTCTGCCGGCTTTTTTCATTATACTGTATCAGAAGGGGCTTGTCAATTCGGTTTCCCGTTCAATGGCCGGTTCATTTATTCAAAAGGCAATGACTTTCTGCTGCCATGCGTTTCAGAAAGCGCAGATTCGCGCCTGTGATGCAATATGCATGCACTGAATTTCTCGAAGGCGAACAGATCGCGTAAGGGACAAATAAAGGACAAGCCGGATTCCGGGCAAAAAGAAAATCCCGGAAGCATCGTATTTACGATACTTCCGAGATACTAATTTTCATGTGCGCATTTCTTTTGCTGTCGGAGCTTCACGACGCACTTCATCATTGATTGGAACAATTGCAAGGGTCTTTCCCATCGCCGCAAGGACTTTCAGCACGGTGTCAAGCTGTGTATGAGTGTTCCCTGTTTCCATGCGGGAAATGACGGCCTGTGTTAAGCCGGTACGCTTTTCAAGTTCCTGCTGCGTGATGCCTTCCTCTTTTCTTGCTTTGATGATCTCGCCGATCAATGCCACTCTCAGATTGCTTTCAGCAATTTCCTCCGGAGTAAACAGCTCGTTTTCAACATCATCCCATGTCGGGCAAACAATGCCGTCCTTCATCTTAACGCTCATCGTTCCCACTCCTTTCGATATAATCAGATAATTCACGTTTTGCCTGTTCAATTTCCCTTTTGGGCGTCTTCTGTGTTTTCTTCATGAATTGATGCAGAAGCACGAACCTTCCGCCGACTACTCCGGCAAATAGAATGCGATCACTTGCCGGCCTGATCTCCCATATATCGCCGTCAAGATGTTTCATATAAGGCTCTCCGGCTGTTATGCCGTATTCTTTCAAGATATTGATATAGTTCTGCGCTTTTTTCAGCCGGATTCTCGCATCCTTGCCATTAGTCTGCGCAAGCTGTTTCAAATAATCCAGAACGGGAGATTTTCCGGAGGCATCTGTATAGAAAATGATCTCGTGCAAGCTATCACATCCTTTCTTTATTTATATTATATCGTAAAAGATATATTTTGTCAAGTGCTTTTTGATAATATTCAATCGCTCATAGCTATGAAAGAATAGGAAGCAGAAAATCGCCTGCACCTGAGATGCACGCGGTTTTCTGCTTTCCCGGTCTGGATTCAGTAAATCGCTATTCCTGCTCATTGTCAAGCCCTGATATCATCCCTATGAACATCATAAAAGATTCATCCGGCTGAAATATCCTCATTCGCTTTTCCTGTGCTATCAGCTCGCGCTTTTCGTCATCTGTCAGCCGCATGAATGCTGCATGGTATAGATTTAGAAAATCCACCACATACCCGCGCACCGTGCGCATCGGGTTAATCATTCCGTGTTCATCCGATCGAGTTTTCATTGATTGCAGGATTTCCCCATATACCTTTTCGATTATGTCCATGCTGTTCCGCCTATTCCGCGCATCTGCCTCACCTGATACTGCCGCAGCCTTGCGTCAATAATCTCAATAATATTATCCGTGACGCTTGCGGCGTCGTCTATACCGTTCATGGTTACCGAATCAACCCTGATTTCAATATTATTGACCGTTTCGCCGCCGAAACTCCGGCCAATAGCAGAATCGCGCTCTAAAGGGACAACCGCTTCCGCGCCACTCTCACCAATCAGCGCGATAGTAGGCTTGCGAACTATGCCACCATTGCCGAAAATCGGAATATTCAGTTCTCCGCCTGTTCCATAGCCTATCTGTTTCTGATATTGTGTTGGGATATTGAGTGTGCCGCCGGTACCATATCCGATTTCTCTTTGCTCAGGAAGTCCCCAGTGCCCAGATATATCAGTGTAACCCATTCTTTCAGCATCCGATACCGCTTGTACCGCTTCACTTAACGATTCAGCGACTTTTGTATCTGTACCAGTAACCAACTTATATCACGACCGACCGACCCGGCAAGCGTTCCCATGTCATCATGTTCCGATACAAACTCGGCGTGAGCATCGAAAAACGTCCGGATTGTATCGCGCAGCGAATCGGCGCGACCGTTGATAGATTCCTTCGTAAGCTGATCCGGAACTTTCGGAAAGTCCGCAGGATTTAGCGAAATACCGTTTTTGTTGGCGATTTGCGTGATGATTTGCTGAGAAAGAAAGTCGTTCGCTTTCGGTACAACTGAATCAAGCATCAGCGCGTTTACTTGCGGCGCAAGTTGTAGCATCTGAATCATTGCCGCAAGTTCCGATGATGTTGTTGCAGTCGGCACGATTCTATCGCCAATCTTGCGAAAATCCGAAATCAGATTGTCAATTTCTTTTCCGTATGCACGCCGTAGTTCATTGTATCGCGTTTTTGCGTCGAGCCGGATTTCCGCTTCTTTGTTGCGCTTGACTTCTGCTTTCAAGTTGTCATCATTCCGCAGCGTTTCAAGCTGCTTCTCCGTGTCCTTCTGGATTGCTGCCGCGATATCGGCAAGCCGTCCTGCAAGTGTCTGTGTGCGTGTTGTAATGCTCATTTGCGCATTTCCCCTTTCAAACAATATATTATTGAACCGCTGAAATCACTGCAGCGTCTGACTTGCAACAGCGAATATCATGCTTTCAACCGTTAATCAGTGCATCGAGTGCCGTACGCCCGGTTTCTTTCAGTCGCGAAAAGCGGCGATCTTCACCGTGCACCGCGTAAGGAATCACAACCTCAAACAATCGGCTTGCCAGCCGTCGCTGTGTTATGGTCGGTGATGAAAAAAACGAAATCGGTAAATTCGTTGTAATGATACACGGGCGACCGGCGCGCAGTCTGCCGTCGATTATGCTGAATTTGATTTCGTCCATGAATTCGCTTTTACGCTCGCTGCCGAAATCGTCGAGAATCAGCAGGTTACAGCGCAAGAGAGCATCATACACGCCGGTTTTGTCGGGATTGTTCCACAATAGCCGTTCTACCTCTGAAACAGTCGTGAACCGCGCTGTCAAGCCCTTGTCAATCAAGAAATTTGCAATTGCAGCCGCCCCGAATGTTTTGCCTGTTCCGCAGTCGCCGTGAAGAAAAAGCCATTTAGAATCTTGCGTGAATGTTTCTGCATACCTCCGGCAAAGCCGTGACAGTTCTGCGTTTTTTCCGTCGTCCGTTGTAAATGTCGCCGAGCGGAATTTCACATCTGGAAAGCAGATTTTTCTGCGCTGTTCAATTTCGTCAAGCTGCCGCTGCTGTCTTTCGTTCTCTTGCAGTTCTTTTCCGCATTGACATAGACAATATACAATTTCAGTCTTCCCGAAAATCTGAATCCGACATTGTTTCGGCGTATGGCACACACCGCAAAACAGAATGCCGTCATCGCCGATATAATCATCCGGCTTTCGCGGGTACGCCTGTTCTGCTACCGCTGCTACGCCTTGAAGATACTTGTCGTAGCATTAGACACCTCAACATTGGACACCTCAACAATGGACACCTCAACATTGGACGTAACCGTGTCCAATGACTGGACAGTTTATTACACCGACAATCAGCCCATTCGAGCAGCCGAGTTCAGTTACATAGATAACGGAAATTTTGCATTTTATAATCTGATTTAATTATCGCACTTTTTCTTGAACACTCTCCATGACGTTGGGGAGTGTTCAATTTTTTTTGAAAATGGACGGAGACATTGTTTTTTTCTGTTCGACACCTGTTTTCTGACGTGGTCGTGAGGTACATATTGTACCTCTTATTTTTTTATCATTCTGGAATTTTTATTCTCCAGTTTTTTCGCCCGAAACGCACTTATAATATTACAAGCTACAGGAGGACGCTATGAGCATTTCCAAAAACAGAGCCGCGTATATCAGCGGACTAAAATTAAATATTTCAAGAAACAGATTCCAGATTGTAGACTGCTCCAACATGACATTTCCAAGACGCACAGACAATGCCGGTCATCCGCCCCGCGGCGCAGGCAAGCATCTTGCGATGAACTATAAGCGCCGTAATCACAAGCGAAAGGAAAATGTCAAGGATATGTGCTACAACAGCTTTGAGGCGGGCAGCTGCGCTTTTGTCACGCTGACATTTGCGCCGAAGCGATGCCCCGACAAAGACCTCAAAGACCTGAATGCCACGCACGCGCTGTTCAAGAATTTCATTAAACGTGTCAACTTTCTGTATGACGACTTTTGCTATGTGGCGACATTTGCCCGGCAGAGTAGGGGCAACTGGCATTATCATATGATCTGCAATTTCGGTCAGACGACAACCCGCAAAGAAATTGCCGCAATCTGGAAACACGGCTCGGTCGATATGACACATATCAAGGACAAAGACCATCTCCGCAATTCAATTTTCTATCTGCTGAAAAATATGCGAGATGCGGCAGATGACCTGTTCGGGCGCAAGGGATATTTATCCTCCCGCAATGCCGAGCGCAACATCGTCCATAAGACATGGACGCCGGAGGGCGAGGCGGCGCTGGCAGCCTTGCAGGACAAGATTCAGCAGTCCAAGGTGAAAAAGACCTATGAAACCTCTGAGCCGCTCGGTGTTGCAAAATTCATCACAGACCCAAGCACAGGAGAGGATGTTCCAGTTGACGTACTGGCAGGAGAAGAACTCACTGACGAACTCAAAGCGCAGGGCTATGTCGTGCTGAAAGCATCATTTGCATATTACAACATCTCCCTGCGCTGCCCGGAGCAGTTTTCTATCCCGACAGCAGCCGTGCGAAAGCAGCAGCCGAAAAAATAATACCAGTACTATGACTTGTTGATAAAATGCACCGACGTTCCATTCCCGCAGCAACGTGTAAGCGACTTTTCGGAAGCGTCCGGTTTCGGCTCGACACGTCTCAAAACAGGCTGCAAGCATTGCCGTTTTCACGCGATGACCTGTGTTTGTCTCATGCAATGAAAAAGAAAGCGTGTTAAAAAAACACACCGCCTGATTGAGTGCTGAATCTGCCCCGAAATTTTGAAGAAAGGGCGCGGCAGCAAGTGGCTGCGGCGCAGCGGTATCCTGACGGATGAGCGCATCCATATACTGCCGATATTCCTCCGGGCTGTGCTCCCGTGCATAGTATTTCAGCGTGCCGCTGCTCGTCGGGTGGTCGCTCCCGCGATTGATTCCATCGAACAGCTCGACGTCCTCTTCGGGGTCATCGCTGTCGTACCTGCTGTACCAATCAAGCCACGAATCCCGAGAGCCGCCGCCTGCCTTGAATGCAGAGCAAACACCACGCCACGCGGGATAGGACAATCTGTTCGGGTCAATCATGGCAAGTAGCTGCTCCGGGTCCGCGTCATATTCGCGCGGGTCATATCCGGGCAGGGGTGCACGCCTTTCGCTGCTTGCCTTGCGTTCTGTCTCCGCCTCAATCTCCGCAATCTGCCGTTCAATGTCTGCCTGTTCTGCCAGACGCAAGAGCGCGTCCGTATCACAGACAACCGGCTCACATCGAAACACGCAGCCTCGCCGTCCTCCGTAGAACAGGCGGGCGGGCTCTTTGCAGCAGGTATCTGCCGCAGCACCGAATAGCCCGACGAGCCACGCGGCGAGCTGCTCCTGCTCGTGTCTGTCGGTAATCTCCCGGTCAAGAACGAACACAAGACGGTAACGCGCCCACGGCTCCGGCGCGTTGTGCCCGTCGCTGAATGAGTAGTAGGCAAGCGCGGGCTGCGCCCCGTATTCCTCAAAAATTCGCAGCGCATCCTCCGGCGATAAATAGCCCTCGTCGGTATTGAGCGCCCGCTTATTTGCCCCGACGCCGCTTTGATTGTCAGCGTCGAGGGCAAAAACCTGCTGACGCTGCCAGTGCGCGTTATCGCTGTGCCCGACGGTCACGCCCGGGCAAAACGTCTGCCCCTGCTCGATTGCTTTTCGGAGACTGTCGAGCGTGAGTGTGACCGGCTGTGCGCTGTGTAACCTGGTTCTGATTCGCACGACGTCGGACGGCTTTTCTGTGTGTTGTACGCTGTCCAGCATGAGCGAAAATGTCACGTTTTGCATATGGCCGCTCCTTTACAGCGCGCGGGGAATCGGGATAATACGCGGGCTCTCCTGCGATTCTGAGCCGATGCGCGCATCGTCGAAAAAGGCGGCGACGGAGTCAGCGTTCACAAGGATTTTTCCGCGACCGACGCGAACCGCAGCGACTTTGCCGCTCAATGCAAGCTGTCGGGCATAATACCTTGAGATGCCGAACATCTCGGCGATTTGGTCGATTCCGCACATACGCGGGATCCGTTTCTGTTCAGTCATGCGGGATTCCTCCTTTCTGCAATTTGGTCGATGATCTGTAGCAGCTCAGTTTGACGTTCCTCCGACAGTTCGATTCTAAGCATCCGAATAACGGTCGGCTCTGATTTACCGAGCGCCTGCGCAATCTCCCATAGATAAACGCCCCGCGCCTTTGCTCTTTCCCTGACTGCACAATTCGCTTTCACTTTCAATCCCTCCTTTGTGAAAAGTCCTTGACTTTTCTGCTTCGATGTGCTATAATCATCATATAAAGAACAGCTCATTTAATGGGCGCCGGTTCTTTATATCATCATCATACTACAAGCGCCGGAAATAATCAAGGCGCAGAAAATGGGGGCTGATAAAATGAGCAATGCCGGAAGAAAGCCAAACGACCGTTCGCCTGAGGCGCAGGCACAGCGCCAAAAAGCGGCGATTCGTCTCCGAGAGATTAAGAATCAATGGATTCAAGACCACAAAACAAAGCACAATAAAGGTAACGCTCCGGCTTTAGACTTTGCAGACCGTCTCGGAGTATCCGACAGCACAGTTAAAAGATATTGCAGCCCGAAATGCTCGTGCAATCTGCCTGATGACCTCGCAGAAAAGCTGGTCGGCATATGGGAGACTTTAACGGGAGAGGGAACAATCCCGGAGTATTGGCAAGGTAAAACCGACGAAAAGACCCTTGACGGGTATACACGCCAACGCAAAACCTCCAGAATCAGTACAGAAATTAATGCTTTTAGTGAGGCGAGCGAAAATACCGCCGCGATGCAAATTTCATTGTTTGGGCAATTTGATGTAAGTTGTTTCACGGCAAAACCTAGCGTCAACGCTCTGCGATGCCCTGACCCTGACGCGGTATCATTGGCTGATCTTGACGCTATTTCAGAGGAAGAAATAAAGACCGTGCTGTGCTCCGGGCGATTCGGTGCTAGTTTCACTAAAGATGAAATTGAAGATCTGAAACATAACATCCGCCGTACAATTCTGGGATGGATAGCGGAAAAGATGATTAAGGAGGGCTAACTTATGGCACATATTGAGGCGAGAAAGAATAAGGCCGGCGCGGTTATCAGCTACCGGATCAAGGTCTTTCGCGGATATGCGGAAACCGGCGAGAAGCTGAAACTCTATCAAATGACATGGAAAGTACCGGAGGGCTGGACGGAGAAGCGCATTCAGCGTGAAGTGCAGCGCGTCGCAGCGGATTTCGAGAACAAGTGCAAAAACGGCGACGTTTCCGCTGCCGGAGATCCCAAACTTTCGGAATTCTGCACGCAATATCTACAGATACAAGAAAATCACCTCGCACCGCGCACATTTGAATACTATACAACTTTGATTCGTGACCTGATTGTTCCGCTGCTCGGTCACATCCGGCTTTCTGAATTAAAGCCCGCCCACGTTCAGCAATTCGTGAATCATGTCGAAAGCGAAAAAAAGAGGGACGGCACGCCGATTTCCGCAGCGACTGTCAAGCGCAAACTCGCGTGCTTACAGTCGATTCTCCGGCAAGCGGTCAAGCTCCAAATCATCAAGAGCAACCCCGCCGACGCGAAATGCCTGACAATGCCGAAGGTCATCACACAAAAAGTTGAAATTTTTACTAAACAAGCCGCCGCCGAAATGCTGACCTGTCTGCTTTCAGAACCGCTGGAATTCCAAACGCTGATACAGATTGCGATTGCATCAGGCGCTCGGCTCGGCGAGATCGTTGCGCTGAAATTCAGCGATATTGACTATGAGCGCCGCCGCATCACGTTTCAGTGTGCCGCATACAAAGTCGCCGGAAAGCCGATTGGACTGAAAGCACCGAAGGACAACGACATTCGCACTGTCACGATCTATCCAGAAGTCATTGACCTGATAAAGCTGCTCCAAGAGGAACGAAAAGCACAGCGGGAGCAGCTCGGTACAGCATGGAACGGCGACGATTGGCTCTTTACGCAATGGGACGGCTCGATCATGCACCCCCAGACACCGAGCAAGCAGTTTGCAAAATTCCTTGCCCGGCATGACCTCCCGCACCACAAATTTCACAGCCTGCGCCACACGTCGGCGACGCTGTTGCTGTATTCCGGCGTGAATGTCCGTCAGGTGCAGGAGCGGCTCGGTCACGGCTCTCTGAAAACGACGCAGATTTATCTGCATAGCATCCAAGAGGCTGACGAGCAGGCGGCAAGCGCATTACAGTCCATGCTCATCACGCAGCACAAGCAGCCTGACGAAACATCCGCAGACGATCGCCGAAAGGCTGAATAAAAGCAAAAAGAGGGGTGCACCAAAGACGGCGAACCCCTCAAAAAATTTAACCGTAGAGCCCTCATAGAGCCCTAAACCGATATACAAACGAAATACGCTGCTTCCCTCAATTTCAGAAAACAGCGTATTTGCGTTGATTTTGTGGTATGGAGCATACGGGATTCGAACCCGTGACCCCCACACTGCCAGTGTGGTGCGCTCCCAGCTGCGCTAATGCCCCGAAATGGCGGAGATGGTGGGATTCGAACCCACGGAGCGTTTTACCGCTCAAACGATTTCGAGTCGTTCTCGTTATGACCACTTCGATACATCTCCGTAATGACCGAAATCCATACCAATTTTCCGTCAGCCTTATCAGTATACCACATTCAGGGAAAAAAATCAAGACCTTTTTGAAAAAATTTTCGCTGCGGCTCTCCGCAGGCATTTCCGGGCAGAATCACGGATTGACAAAGCGGGGAAAACATGGTATGATAGTAGTGTATCGCCAAATGGCGAAAGAGGAGGTTCAGAAGGATGAAAACGCGCATATTTCTGACGGCGGCGCTGATGCTGTGCAGCCTGAGCGGCTGCGGCGGCACGGCTTCGCAGTCCCCGGCGGAGCACACAGAGGGCAGCTCTGCGCCGGAGACCGTGACTGCTGAGACATCTCTGTTTGACAAGTACGTTTCCAACACCTTCATCTCCACCGGCTGCAATCAGGTTGTCCATGCGCCGGAGGGGATGTCTTACCGCGCCTATCTGCCGGTCGAGGCGGCGGGAGAGTTTGAATACTGCTTCTATTTCTCCAATGCGGTGGATTCGACATGGGGAAACGGCAAGGATGCGCATGTCGGACAGGCCGGCAGCGCCTATCAGATCAACAGCGCTTTTATCGGATACGCCGCTGAGCCGGAGGGCGAGGTGCAGCAGGAGACCCCCGTGACCTTCGAGGGCGCTGCGCAGCGGACGGTCACGCCGGAGGAGACCTTCTGGAGCGACCCGGTGCAGTTCAATGTGCCGGAGGGGAATTATCTGGTCTGGACTTGGACCGTCACCGGCGAGACGATTCCGGCAAATGAAATGTCCGGTCTTGCGCCGGTTTATTACGACAACAACGGGAATTATATCTATACCGGGCAGATTCCGCTCCCGCAGCTGATCGGCTGTGACCGGGCGGTGGAACGGAAAGTCGCATTCATCGGCGATTCGATCACGCAGGGCTGCGGCACATCGCAGTACGGCAATGCATTCTGGGTCGCGGATATTGCAAAGGAAATCTCCGATACCGCGAGCGTCTGGAATCTGGGGCTCGGATACGCACGCGCAAGCGACTGCATGCAGAACGGCGACTGGCTTCAGCGCGCGACCCACGCGGATGTGGTGTTTGTCGCATTCGGCACGAACGACATGGTTTCCGGGCAGTACGGCGTCGGCGCACCGAATGCCGCCTCTGCAATTGACATCTGGCTGAAGGACATTGCCGGGGTTCTGAAGGATGCGGGCTGCGAGGTCATTTTGTTCAATGCCCCGCCGTTTGATTTTGCGGAATTGCAGGAGGGCTTCCGCACCGAGCTGAATACGATGGTGCCGGGGTCGGCGCAGGAATGCGGCGTGCGGTTTTTTGATTTTGCGGGGATTCTGGAGGACCCGGCGAACCCGCAGCATGCCCTGTACGGCGGACACCCGGATGACGAGGGCTGTGCTGCCGCGGCAAGGGCGATTCTCGCGGAATACGGCACGCTGCTCCGGAAAGCGGAAGGCGCAGCATGAAAAAGCCGGCAACGCACGAAGGCCACCGGAAGCGGATGCGGGAGCGTTATCTGCACACCGGGCTGACCGGCTTTCAGCCGCATGAAATTCTGGAAATGTTGCTGTATTATGCGATTCCGCGGAAGAATACAAACCCGATCGCGCACGCGCTGCTGGAGAAATTCGGCACACTGGATGCGGTCTTTGCGGCAGACCCCGCCGCGCTCCGGAGCGTTCCGGGGATGACCGACAATGCGGCGGTGATGCTGCCGTTTCTGCGCGATCTGTACTGCTTTGAGATCACGGAAATGCATAAGGATTTCCTGATGGATTCGGGGCAAAGGGCGGGCGAATTCTTCCTGAAGCTGTACCGGTATGAAAAGCGGGAGAGAATCCGCCTTGCGCTGCTGGATGACAGCCTGATGATGAAAAAATGCATTCTGCTCGCGGAGGGTCACCCCTCCGCCGCTTCACTTTCTGTGCGCAGAATCACGGAGGCCGCGATCGCGGGAGAGAGCAATCTGCTGATTCTTGCGCACAACCACCCCAACGGCACGGCAAAGCCCTCGGATGTGGATATCAGCACGACGCGGATTCTTGCGGCGGCGCTGAAGAAAAATGATATCTCGCTGATGGATCATATCATCGTCGGCGAAAGCGGCTACTGCTCGCTGCGGCAATGCGGCGCGTTTCTGGGGATATCCTGAGCCGCCCCGCCGAATAAAGGAGAAACTGCAATGGAACAGATCCCGTTTCGTCTCCATGCACCGTATGCTGCGGCGGGCGATCAGCCGAAGGCGATCCGGCAGCTCACGGAGGGCTATGAGGCCGGCATCCGGCAGCAGGTACTGCTCGGCGTTACCGGCTCCGGCAAGACCTTCACGATGGCAAACCTCATCGCCGCACGCAACAAGCCGACGCTTGTTCTGGCGCATAATAAAATTCTCGCGGCGCAGCTCTGCTCGGAATTCAAGGAATTCTTCCCGGAGAACGCCGTGGAATACTTTGTGTCCTATTACGATTACTACCAGCCGGAGGCCTATATCCCCAGCACCGACAGCTATATTGAAAAGGACTCCGCGATCAATGACGAAATCGACCGCCTGCGGCACTCTGCGACGATGGCGCTGGCAGAGCGGCGGGATGTCATCATCGTCTCGTCGGTCTCGTGCATCTATTCGCTCGGCTCGCCGGAGGAGTACCGCGGCATGTCGGTCTCGATGCGCCCGGGCACGGAAATGTCCCGCGAGGAGCTCATCAGCGAGCTCGTGCGCATTCAGTATCAGCGCAACGACATTGCACTCGAACGCGGAAAATTCCGTGTTCACGGCGATATTGTCGATATCTGCCCGGTCAATACGGCGGAGAATGCCGTCCGTGTGGAATTTTTCGGGGATGAGATCGACCGGATCACCGAAATCTCACTGCTTTCCGGCGAGACGATCTCCGTGCTCCGGCATGCGGTCATTTTCCCGGCGAGCCATTATGTCGTCTCCGGCGATCTGCTGGAGGAGGCGATTGCCGATCTGGAGGACGAACTCCAGGAACGCGTCGCGTTCTTTCAGGCGCATAACCGCCCGCTGGAGGCGGAGCGCATCGCACAGCGCACCCGCTATGATATCGAAATGCTGCGGGAAATCGGCATGTGCAGCGGCATCGAGAACTATTCGCGGGTATTGGCGCGCAGAGCACCGGGCTCGCGCCCCTATACGCTGCTCGACCATTTTCCGGAGGATTTTCTGCTGATCGTCGATGAATCCCATGTGACGCTGCCGCAGGTCGGGGCGATGTACGCGGGAGACCGCGCGAGAAAGGAAACGCTCGTCGAATACGGCTTCCGCCTGCCCAGCGCATTTGATAACCGCCCGCTGAAATTCGACGAATTCAAAGAGAAAATCCACGAGGCGCTGTATGTCAGCGCGACGCCCGGCAAGCTCGAAAAGGAATTTGCCGGACAGGTCGTCGAGCAGGTCATCCGCCCGACGGGACTGGTCGATCCGCAGGTGACGGTGAAGCCCGTGACCGGACAGATCGAGGATCTGCTCTCGGAGATCAACAAGCGCGTAGACCGCAATGAGCGCGTGCTGATCACGACGCTGACCAAGAAAATGGCGGAGGATCTGACCGCATTTCTTTCCAATATGAATGTGCGCGTGCGGTATCTGCATCACGATGTGGACACGGTCGAGCGCATGGAGATCATCCGCGACCTGCGCCTCGGCGAATTCGATGTGCTGGTCGGCATCAACCTGCTGCGCGAAGGACTTGATCTGCCGGAGGTCTCGCTGGTCGCGATCCTCGATGCGGACAAGGAGGGCTTCCTGCGCTCGGAAACCTCGCTGATCCAGACCATCGGCAGAGCGGCGCGCAATGCGCACGGCGAGGTCATTCTCTATGCGGACGAGGTCACCGGCAGCATGGAGCGCGCCCTGCGCGAGACCGAGCGCCGCCGCGATTTGCAGATCGCATTCAATGAGGCGCACGGCATCATCCCGCAGACGATCATCAAGGATGTGCGCGAGGTGCTCGAAATCTCGACGAAGGAAAAGACCGAGAAGAAGGTGCATAAACAGATGAACCGGCAGGAACGTGAGGCGCTCATCAAGGAGCTGACCGCACAGATGAAGGAGGCCGCCCGCCTGCTGGAATTCGAGCATGCCGCATATCTGCGCGATAAGATCCGGGAGCTTCAGGCATGAGCAGTCCTGCGCTGCCGGAGCCGGCGGAGGAACGCGGCGGAAGCATCCTGCACAGGAAGGAACATAATATAATGAAAAAAGGCATTTTATTTGATCTGGACGGCACGCTCTGGGATTCGTCCGCGGAGGTGACAGAGGCTTGGAACACCTGCCTGCGCGAGAAGGCCGGCCGCCCCGAACAGATCACAACCGACGATATGCACCGCTTCATGGGCAAGACAATGGATGTCATTGCTGCGATGATGCTGCCCGCACTCCCGCAGGAGGAGCAGCGCAGGCTGATGAAGCTGTGCGAGGACACCGAGCAGGAATATCTGACCGCCCACCCTGCCCCGCTGATGCCGGATTCCTATGAGGTGCTGCGCGCGCTTGCAAAGGAGTATGCGCTCGGCATCGTCAGCAACTGTCAGGAGGGGTATATCGAGATTTACCTTAATCAGTGCGGCTTTGCTGAGCTGTTCTGCGATTTTGAAAGCGCCGGGAAAACCGGTCTCTCAAAGGGGCGGAATATCCGGCTGGTCATGGAGCGGCAGGGCATCACCGACTGCATCTATGTCGGCGATACGCAGGGCGATGCCGATGCCGCGGCGGAGGCCGGTGTTCCGTTTGTCCATGCAGCATACGGCTTCGGAGCCGTTCGGGACTGCGCCGCTGCGATCTGTTCCCTCAGAGAGCTGCCGGGCGCCGCAAACCGGATTTTTGCAAAAACCGTGTAATTTCAGAAAAAGGGGAAACAGCCTATGGAGCCGTTTGTGCATCTGCATGTTCATACTGAATATTCTCTGCTGGACGGCGCCTGCTGCATCGACCGGCTCATGGCGCGGGTTCAGGAGAACGGGCAGACGGCCGTTGCGATGACCGACCACGGTGTCATGTACGGCGCGGTGAATTTTTACAAAGCGGCGAAGGATGCCGGCATTCATCCGGTCATCGGCTGCGAGATTTACGTCGCGCCGCGCACGCGCTTTGACAAGGAGACGCCCGACGACCGCAAGCCCTATCATTTCACGCTGCTCTGCGAGAACAACCGGGGCTATCAGAATCTTCTGCAAATCGTCTCGAAGGCGAGCATCGAGGGCTTTTATAACCGCCCGCGCGCAGACCGTCAGCTCCTCACGCAGTATCACGAGGGGCTGATCGCGCTTTCCGGCTGCATGAACGGAGAGGTTGCGCGGCTGCTGCGCGAGGACAAATATGACGCGGCTAAGCGTGCTGCGCTGCGCGATTTTGCGCTGTTCGGCGAGGGGCATTATTATCTTGAGATTCAGAATCACCTGACCGACGAGGATCTCCGGCTGATGAACGGGCTGAAGCGCATTGCCGCAGAGACCGGCATCCCGCTCGCCGCGACCAATGACGCGCACTATCTGCGCCGCGAGGATGCACAGCTCCAGCGGCTGCTCGTGTGCATTCAGACCGGCACCTCGCTCTCTGCGCCCTCGTCTATGGCGCTGGAGGGCGAGGAGTATTATCTCAAATCGACGGCGGAAATGAACAAGCTCTTTGCGGATTGCCCGGAGGCGCTGCGCAATACCGCGGAGATCGCGGCGCGCTGCAATGTGGAGTTTCAGTTCGGGGTGATTCAGCTTCCGAAGTACCGCGCCGAGGGCGTCACCGATACGGTCGCGTACTTCCGGCAGCTCTGCGCGGAGGGGCTCCGGGCGCGGTACGGCGGGAATCCGCCGGAGGAGGCCGCCGCGCGCCTGCAATACGAAACCGACGTCATCATCCGCATGGGCTATGTGGATTATTTCCTGATCGTCTGGGATTTTGTGCATTACGCAAAGTCGCATGATATTCCGGTCGGGCCCGGCAGAGGCTCCGGCGCGGGCAGCCTTTGTGCCTACTGCATCGGCATCACGAACATCGACCCGCTGAAAAACGGGCTGCTGTTTGAGCGTTTTCTGAATCCGGAGCGCGTCAGCATGCCGGATTTTGATATTGATTTCTGCATTGAGGGCAGGCAGCGCGTGATCGACTATGTGACCCGGCGCTACGGTGCCGATCATGTCGCGCAGATCATCGCATTTGATACGCTGAAGGCACGCGCGGCGATCCGCGACACCGGCCGGGCGATGGATCTGCCCTATGCGCTCTGCGATACCGTCGCGAAGCTGATCCCGCAGGATTTCCGCATCACCCTGAAGGGTGCGCTGGAGCAGTCTCAGGAGCTCCGCACACTGCGCGACGAGAATTTGCAGGTACAGCGGCTGCTGCGGCTTGCGATGCAGCTTGAGGGCATGCCGCGCCACGCCTCGACCCATGCCGCGGGCGTGGTGATCTCCGCCGTACCGGTCGCAGAGCAGGTTCCGCTGCAAAAGAACGAGGACGGTGTGGTCACACAGTTCACGATGACCGTGCTCGAACAGCTCGGCCTGCTGAAAATGGACTTTCTCGGTCTGCGCAATCTCACGGTCATCCGCGAGACTGAGCGCAGCATTCAGAAGCGGCAGCCGGAGTTCCGCATGGAGACGATTCCGGAGGATGACGCGGCCGTATTCCGGATGCTCGGAAACGGCGACAGCATCGGTGTCTTCCAGATGGAATCGGACGGGCTGCGCAGGGTGCTCCGGAAGATGAAGCCCTCCTGCATTCCCGATCTCACCGCAGTGATCTCGCTCTACCGTCCCGGCCCGATGGAGTCGATCCCGCAGTATCTCGCGGCGCGGGCAGACCCCGGCAAGGTGCATTATGACCATCCGCTGCTTGAGCCGATTCTGCGCGAGACCTTCGGTGTCATCGTCTATCAGGAGCAGGTCATGGAGATCTGCCGGGCGCTCGCGGGCTATTCCTACGGCAGAGCCGATCTCGTGCGCCGGGCAATGGCGAAGAAAAAGCACGATGTCATGGAGCAGGAGCGCGCGGTATTCCTCTACGGGAACGAGACCTGCCCGGGTGCGGTCGCAAACGGCGTACCGGAGGAGACCGCGAATGCGATCTTTGACCGCATGACCGCGTTCGCGAGCTATGCCTTCAACAAATCCCATGCCGCCGCCTATGCGCGTCTGGCATATGAAACCGCCTATCTCAAATGCAGATACCCGCATGAATACTACGCCGCGCTGATGTCCTCGGTCATGGGCTATACGGCAAAGCTGCTCGAATATATCATGCTTGCAGAGGCAGGCGGCATCCGCGTGCTGCCGCCCTCGGTCAACAGCAGCGGTGCGGGCTTTACCGCCGCGGGCGAGGGCATCCGCTTCGGGCTGCTCGCGATCAAGGGCATGGGCTCCGGCGCGATTCATACGATCATCACGGAGCGGAACGAAAACGGTGCATTCCGCTCTCTTCAGGATTTCTGCGAGCGCTGCGCCGGCAATGAGATCAACAAGCGCTGCGTCGAGAGCCTGATCTCCGCAGGCGCCTTCGACGGGCTCGGCTGGAACCGGCACCAGATGCTCGATTCCTATGAGCAGCTCCTGCACGCCGCCGGCAACCGCCAGCGCAGCTTCATCAGCGGGCAGCTCTCGCTCTTCGGCGGGACAGAGCAGGAGGAGGCGGCGGAGATGCAGCCCCCTGCCCTGCCGGAATTCCCCGAGCAGATTCTGCTGCAAATGGAGAAGGAGGTCACCGGGCTGTTCCTTTCGGGGCATCCGCTCGCACGCTGGCGCGCTGCTCTGGCGCTGATGCACAGCCCCGAGCTCGCCGATATCCCGCAGAAAAAGGACGGTGCGCCGGTCATGCTGCTGTGCATGGTCACCGAGGCGCGCCCCTATACCACCAAAAAGGGCGATAAAATGTGCTATCTGACCGTCGAGGATTTCTCCGGCTCGCTCGAAACGCCGGTGTTCCCCTCGCTGTTTCCGCGTGTGCAGAAGCTGCTGCTGCCCGATCAGGTCATCTGGATCAAGGGCAGGGTCTCCCGGAATGAGCGCGAGACCAAGATCTTCTGCGACGAAATTTTAAGCGAAAGCATTTTTGCCGATTACGCGGCATCCTTGCAGCTCTGCTGCAAAATCCCGGACCATGATACGGAAACGATCCGGAGGATCACGGCGCTGTGCAGCCGCTTCCCCGGCGAGACGCCCTTCTGCATCTTCCTGACGCAGAGCCGGAGGTATCTGATCCCGCGCAGCATACAGGGCGTGGAGATCAGCAGCGCATTTTATAAGTGTCTGACCGAAATACTGCCCGCCTCACAGGCGGCACTCATCGAAAAACGACCGCAGAACAGGGGGTAATTATGCCGAAATACGAAGATCTGCCGCGGGAGCTGGAGCAGGAGATTCTGCACAATCAGGAGCAGGGCTGGGTCTCGCCCTATGCATGCAAAAATTCCGACGTCATCCGCCGGCTCGACCGCCCGTCCGATGTGCCGAAAATCTACCGGCAGCCGTTCTCGAAGGATGCGGACAAGATTCTCAACAGCGCATTCTATAACCGCTACGCCGACAAAACGCAGGTGTTTTCCTTCTTCCGGAACGACGACCTCTCCCGCCGCGCCCTGCATGTGCAGCTCGTCTCGCGGATTGCCCGCAACATCGGCTCCGTGCTCGGGCTGAATGCCGACCTGATCGAAGCCATTGCGATCGGACACGACATGGGGCACACGCCCTTCGGCCATGCCGGGGAGCATGCCCTGCACGGGCTCTATCACGCAAACACCGGGCGCTGCTTCCGGCACAATCTCCACAGTGTCCGCGTGCTCGATACGATCATCCCCTACAACATCTCCCTGCAAACGCTCGACGGCATTGTCTGCCACAACGGCGAGCTGCCGATGGCGGAATATTACCCGAAGCCGCTGACCGATTTTGCGGATTTTGACCGCCGCATGGAGGAGAGCATCCGCGACGAGGACGGCGACCGCAAGCTGATTCCCGGCACGCTCGAGGGCTGCCTTGTGCGCATCTGCGACATGCTCGCGTACCTCGGCAAGGACCGGCAGGATGCCGTCCGCGCACATCTCATCGCGTCGGAGGACGATTTCGCGACGACTGCCGTCGGCAAGACCAATGCCGAGATGATCAACAATTTCGAGGTCAATCTGATTCAGCACAGCTACGGGCATCCGTATCTGAAAATGGATGAAACGCATTTTCAGGCGCTCACGCAGCTCAAGCGCGAAAACTACGAAAAAATCTATTTTCAGGAGCAGGTGCAGAAGCAGGTGCGCGACAGCGTGGTGCCGATGATGGAGCAGATGTATGCGCAGATTTACCGCGATGCCGCGGAACACAACCGGAGCTCCTGCCTCTACCGGCATCACATCCGGACGGTGCTGGAGAAGCAGAAATGGTATCCCGCGGCGCTGCCCTATGAGGAGACCGACCCGCATGATCTGACGGTTGATTTTATTGCGGCGATGACCGATGATTATTTTGTGGATTATTACCGCGAGCTGTTCCCGAAAAGCCCGTATCAGATCGCATATGTCGGATACTTCGACTAACCTTGCGGCGCGGCGGGGAGCCCCCGCTGGCGATTTGGCTTCGCGGGTTTCTTTTCCTGCGCTCCTAATCTCAATCAGGACGCAGCACAGGAGTGTGCTGCTCTTTAGGTTTATGCTCCCACGATTCACATACGGGTAATCCCGCGGCTGCACGCCCAAGCGTGCCAAAATATTCGGCTGAGAAAAAACACACGCCTCCGCTCATTATGGTGCGAAGCGAATCGGCAGCGGGCACTGCCCGCCGCGTGCACGCCCAAGCGTGCCAAAATATTCGGCTGAGATAAAACATCCGGCTTATCTTATTATGGTGCGAAGCGAATTGCCAGCGGGGGCTCCGCGCCGAAGCCAAAACGGCAGCCGGCACTGCCGGCCGGGGGCTCCTCCTTCTTCTTCACAATGATGAAGAAGAAGGAGGAGGAGGATTTCTAAGAAATATCCGGGAGGGTGATCTGGAATGAAACGTGTACTCGTCAAATCTGTCCACGGTGCATTCGGCTATGTGATGGAGCATTACTACCCCTTCGGCATGGCTGCCGAGGCCGCGGAGCAGGGCGCATTGACCGATACCTATGCGGTGATCTCGATTCAGGACAGCCACACAGGCGGGTTTGGTGTGCAGTTCACCGAGAATCAGTTTTGCAAGGGCGTTCTGACCCTGCTGTTCGATGATATCGTCACGGAGGTGGAGGGCGCTGTTCTGTTTGATGATGAGATGGCAGATGAGATCATCCGCTTCATCGACAGGCATACGGCATCCGTTGACACGCTGCTGGTTCACTGCTACGCAGGACAGTCGCGATCCAGAGCAGTCGGAGCATTTGCGGTGGAGATGCTCGGCGGCGACAACCGCATTTATTTCAGCGAGGGCTCGCCGAATCAGTATATCTACGATGTTCTGGAGAGCGCATGGGTGAGATGGCAGCTGAGCAAAATATAATCCGGTCGGCGGGCGCGGAGCCCGCGCTGGCGATTTGCTTCGCGGGTTTCTTTTCCTGTGCTCCAAATCTCAATCAGGACGCAGCACAGGAGTGTGCTGCATTTGCGGTTCACGCTCCCAATAATCCGCATATGCAAAGCCCAATGGCCAACAGGCGGGGATCACCTCATCCAAAGACAGCGGGTGCAGACAATCCGAAACGCTTGATAAAATTATCTTGCGGCAATATCAAACAAACCATGTTCCCATTTTGAAGAAGAAGGAGGAGGCGGGCAGTGCCCGCTTAGCAATGATTTCTCAAAGCGACCTATCTAGGAGAATTTCAAGTTGTTGCGTTATTTTCAGCGTATCTCGCATGAATCATGATTCTGTAATTTGAACCAAAAATCACAATTTTGAGCCCATTTTCAGCCCAAGTTCCCACGCAAGTTCCCGCAAAACAGTTCCCACAACCAGCATACACTAGCCCTCAAACCACACAGGAATTTGCATAAGGGAATCATTGAGGACAGCTCAACTAACAATTGAATAGTATCCGTATGCCCGATTTTTCGATCATGAAAAACCGGGCTTTTTCTTTGCCCTGTCGCTGGAGGTGATACTGATGTAACCCAATATATGACGATCCGCTGCCTGCCTTGACCGCAGGATAATACAAACAGGCATCCGTTCCGTATGCCTAAAACAATCAGGAGGAAAGATTATGAAACAGATGACTTTGACGCTCCTTTCTATGTACGCAGCCGCAAGCAAGCTCGGCTACAGCCTTCCCTTTATGAACGAGATCTGCAAGCGGGCATATATCAGCGGCCGTCCGTTTGTGGTTGCGAAGGATGAGGACAGCAAGTATTTCGTCGAGGCAAACAGCCTCCAGCGCTTCATCGACACCTGCCCGGACTTCAACCCGTATGAGATTCCCGGCGTGTTTGAGTCCGACAATTATGATGAGGACGCACCGATGGACGAATCCGTGTTCATTCTGACCGAGGATATGCTCCCGCAGGTCTGCGGAGTGCTGGTTGATGACGAGTGTGCGCCGCTTATCGCCTATACCCGGCATGAGCCCCAGCTTCTTGTACTGACCGTTGTGGAGGCGGATGAAACGGAAAAGCTGTTCTATCCGTCCGAAAATGACTGACCGTACCCTGCAATCGACAAAAACATTCCAGAAATCAGCTCCGATTTTTGCCGATAAAAGCACCTTGACAACTGAATATTTCTTTTCAAGCCCGGTATTATGATTTGCAATTCATATCTACTATTATAATACCGGGCTATTTTTATGCCCATTTGACAGGAGGGATGAAGATTGAACATGAGTGAAGATGTGACTGCCGTTTCGATGCAGGTATCGGAAAAGGCAGCAGAAGCGGCGCTATCCGCTTTCAAGTCGGTGCTGGATTCGGTCGGTCGCCTGTTCCGCGAGCTGCTCGGCATGGAGCATGACCGCGCAAGAGCAAGAGCACAGATGAAAGCGACAAAAGGCGGCGCACAGACTCCGGAAAAGACCAAGCCGCCGAATGTATCGGCAACAAATCTGACCGGTATCAAGCCCGGCGAAGTATCCCTGAAAGACCTTGCCGAGAATGCCCGCAATACCGGCGAAGCCCTGTCGGTCGCACAGAACGGCTTTTCACAGGAAGACCGCAAAGCCATTGCCCGAACCGCGAAAAAGTACGGGATTCCCGTTGCTTTCTCCAATACGAAAGGAAAAAACAAT
>JAFUAD010000046.1 GCA_017460835.1 Oscillospiraceae bacterium | reverse complement strand
TTGCTGGGCGCATGTTTCGCAAAGCGAAACTGCGCAGTTTGCAAGCAAACGTGCGACAGCCCAGCGGCGTCGTTTTCATACAATCTGACGAAAGATCTGACTGCGCATCTGCACCACCAGCTCTGTGCGGTGTTGCCTTTATCTAATAGACAGGAAAACCGGCATTTGCGTTACACTTTTTTCAAAAAAAGTCCCGCTTAGGGTTGGTAAGCGGGACAAATAAGGATCAGTTGATGCTGCAAGTGAAGCGGTTATCCTGATAATCGACCGTAACGGTGCTGTCAGGCTGCACGGGCTTTTCGAGCAGCAGCTTTGCAAGCGATGTCTCGATTTTTCGCTGAATCAGCCGCTTGAGCGGTCTTGCGCCGAAATTCGGGTCATAGCCCTGCTCGACGACTGCATCCTTTGCGGCGTCAGTCAGCGTGATCGTGAGCTGCTGATCGGCGACGCGCTTTTGCAGATTGGCGATCAGCAGATCGACAATGCTGCGGATTTCCGTCTTGGTCAGCGGCTTATAGCAAATGATCTCATCGAGCCGGTTCAGGAATTCCGGGCGGAACCGCTGATGCAGCAGCCGGTCGGTCTCGGCCTTTGCGGCATCGGAGATCGTGCCGTCGGGCTGGATGCCCTCCAGCAGCGCATCGGCGCCGAGGTTCGAGGTCAGAATCAGGATTGTGTTCTTGAAATCGACGGTTCTGCCTTGAGAATCGGTAATTCTGCCGTCATCGAGCACCTGAAGCAGCAGATTGAACACCTCCGGGTGCGCCTTCTCGATCTCATCGAGCAGAATGACCGAGTAGGGCTTTCTGCGGACGGCCTCGGTGAGCTGGCCGCCCTCCTCATAGCCGACATATCCGGGAGGCGCGCCGATCAGCCGGCTGACGCTGAATTTCTCCATATATTCGCTCATGTCGATGCGGATGAGGTTGCGTTCGTCGTCAAAGAGCGCTTCTGCGAGTGTTTTGGCGAGCTCGGTCTTGCCGACGCCCGTCGGGCCGAGGAACAGGAACGAGCCGATCGGACGGTTCGGGTCCTGAATGCCCGCACGCGAGCGCAGAATCGCTTCGCTGACCTTCTCCACGGCCTCGTCCTGCCCGATGACGCGCTTATGGAGCGTATCGCCGAGGTGCAGCAGCTTTTCGCGGTCGCCCTGCATCAGCTTCGTGACCGGGATTCCCGTCCAGCGCGCGACGATCTTCGCGATCTCCTCCTCGGTGACGGCATCGCGCAGCAGCTTTGCATCGGCGGCGGTCTGTGCGGCGCTCTCTGCCTCTGAAAGCTGCTTTTGCAGCTCCGGCAGCTTTCCGTATTTCAGCTCTGCCGCCTTGTTCAGGTCATATTCACGCTCTGCGGAATCAATCTCCGCCTTGAGCTGTTCGAGCTGTGCGCGGAGCTCCTGCACGCGGCTGATGCCGCCTTTTTCGTTCTCCCACTGCGCCTTCATCTGCGCAAAGCGGTCGCGGTTCTCGGCAAGCTCCTTTTGCAGCTCATCAAGATGCGCCGCGGAAACGGCATCGTTTTCCTTTTTCAGCGCAGCCTCCTCAATTTCAAGCTGCATGATTTTCCGCGAAATTTCGTCCATTTCCGTCGGCATGGAGTCCATCTCCGTCCGGATCATCGCACAGGCCTCATCGACCAGATCAATCGCCTTATCCGGCAGGAACCGGTCGGAAATATAGCGGTTCGAGAGGGTCGCGGCGGCGATCAGCGCGGTGTCGTGAATCTTGACGCCGTGGAACACCTCATAGCGCTCCTTCAGGCCGCGGAGAATCGAGATCGTATCCTCGACGGTCGGCTCCCCGACCTGCACCGGCTGGAAGCGGCGCTCCAGTGCGGCATCCTTTTCGATATATTTGCGGTATTCGTCGAGCGTTGTCGCACCGATGCAGTGCAGCTCGCCGCGTGCGAGCATCGGCTTCAGCAGATTGCCCGCATCCATTGCGCCGTCGGTTTTGCCCGCGCCGACAATGGTGTGCAGCTCGTCAATGAACAGCAGAATTTTGCCCTCGGATTTCTTGACCTCCTGCAAGACGGCCTTCAGACGCTCCTCGAATTCGCCGCGGTATTTTGCGCCCGCGACCAGCGCGCCGAGATCGAGCGAGAAGATCGTGCGGTCACGCAGGCTCTCCGGCACATCGCCGCGCGCGATTCTCTGAGCGAGCCCCTCGGCGATCGCCGTCTTGCCGACGCCCGGCTCGCCGATCAGCACCGGATTGTTCTTGGTTTTTCTGGAGAGAATCCGGATGACATTCCGGATCTCGGCGTCTCTGCCGATGACCGGGTCGAGTTCGTGCTTCTTTGCGCGCTCGGTCAGATCCTGCCCGTACTTTTTCAGGACATCGTAGGTCGCCTCGGGCGTTTCATTGGTAATGCGCGTATTTCCGCGGATTTCCTTGAGTCCCTTCAGCACGGCGGCTTCGGTGATCTGATACCGCGCAAGCAGCTTCTGCGCCTCGTTCCGCTCCATTTTGAACATCGCGAGCAGCAGGTGCTCGACCGAAATATACTCGTCCTGCATCTGCTTTGCGATTTCCTCAGCTTTGTTATAGAGCAGCTCGGTGTCGTTGGAGACATAGACCATGCCGGGCTGCCGGCCGCTGCCGGTGACATGCGGCAGCGCGGCGACTGCCTGCTCTGCTGCCTTTGTCAGCGCTTTTGCGTCGGCGCCGATGCGCTGAATGAGCTGCGGAATCAGGCCGTCTGACTGCTGGAGCAGCGCGGTCAGGATGTGGATCGGCTCCACTGCGTTATTCTGATGGCTCGTGCAGAGTGTCTGCGCATTCTGCATCGCTTCCAGTGATTTTTGTGTCATACGGTTCACATTCATGATGATACCTCCTCATTTTGACTGGATTCATGAAAAACGGACGCTGCCGGAATCTATGACGGCGCGAAAAAGGGCTCTATGGCCTTTTCTGCACTTCTTCGGTCGGGCAGGGCGGCGAAATACGCCTTCAATGCGGTATCGAGCCGCTTGATGTACCGCCCGATTGCCGCGCCGATCTCCTGAGAATCGGTGCTCTGGTTCGCCCTGATCCGGAATCTGCGCGTCCAGCAGCCGTCCCCGATCTCGCTGTCCTCCGGCTTGCAGAGGCCGTGCTGCTGCTCCAGTGCAGTCCATGCCGCAAAGAATGCGGTCGCGTCGCCGATCAGCGGCTTGCTCTGCGTCCGGAAGGATGCGTAAAGCGTCCCGAGCGCCTGCTCCGGCTGACGGAACAGCTCGACCCGGTAGCGGATCGTCGGCTTGTACCGGTACCGCAGCGGGCTCCGGATGGTCAGAATCCCGTCCGTCGCCTGCTCCTGAAGCTGGTACAGCCCGGTCATCTGCGCGGAGAGCGTTTGCAGAATCTCTGCCATGCGCCGCTCCGGTGTCACATACCCGACTGCCTCCGCAAGAAGCTGATTGATGAGATTCGAGCGGCTGGTGCCGCGGGTATAGGCAAGGCGGTCAACCGCCTCAACCACATCGTCGGACAGCACAAGGCTGTATACGGATTTGTTCATTGACTGCACACCTCTTTTCGTGTTCCTCTGTATAACATTATATCACGTTTCTGTAATTTGTCAAGCGGATTATATAATATTTCACACAAGTTTCACAATTCGTGATACAGATTCTGATTCTGTGCCGAAAAAAATACGCGCACCGGATGGATTTTCCGGTGCGCGGCTTTTTGGTGATTACTGATTCTCGTGGAAGAAATACGGCAGTGCGTCGTACACATAATGTCTGACATTGCGCCAGTCATGCCCCCACGACGGGTGAACCAGATAGTAGAGATTGCCCTGTGAGAAGTCGCTCGTATACACGAAACGGGAGTCATTCTTCAGCGGATTGATCAGGCCGTTCATGTTGTTGTATGCAATATCCGTTGCGCCGGTGCAGGCGAAGACGAAGTAATCGCGCGGGGTCATGCCGAATTTGTCGATCGCATTGTCGATCGCGGTCTGTCCGCCCCAGCAGTGACCGGAAAGCGGCATAAAGTATGCGAAGATATCCAGATCGTTGATGAGCGTATTCCATGTCGAGCCGCCGCCCATCGAGAAGCCGCCGTATGCACGGTGGAATCGCGAGGCCTTCAGGCTGTCAAGCGAGGTGTCCTTGTTTGCGTAGGTCAGATACTTGCCCTCCACATACGGGACGATGCTCTGCCGCATCTCATCCCATACGGTGCCGGCGCCCATGTTGCCGTCATTCGAGGGGCAGCCGTTGAAGGTCGGGGTCACGACGATCATCGGCTCCAGCTCGCCGTTCATGATCATGTGGTCGAGCATATTGTTGATGTGCGTGCTGTCTGCGAAGAAGCAGGTGTTCTCATTCTCTCCGCCGCCGTGCATGAGATAGAAAATATTGTACTTCTTGTTCGCATCGTAGCCGTAGGGCAGATAGACATACATGCTCTTGGCGCCGTTGATGCCGGTATAGTTTTCCTTGATGACCTGACCCGCCTGTGAGCAGGCGTTGAAATACTCGTTCGGCGCTGCCTTGAAGGAGACGGCCGGGTCATAGTCAAAATCACTCGGAACATAGATCGGCTCTGCCTGTTCCGGATAATCAGTCACCTTGCCGAGCAGGTAATCATAATACCAGCTCAGGTCGTCCGCATTGACGGTCTTGTTCCGGTTGACATCCGCCGCGAGCTCCGCCATGCTGCTCGAAAAGCCCTTTTCCATGCCGTGCTTTGCCAGCGAGAAATCAACAGCATTGATGACGCCGTCGCTGTTGACATCGCCGAGCAGGAAGGAGGACTTGCCTGCGCCCTCGATGGCCGTGCCCTCCGGCGCGCCGATCATCTCGTCGATGTAGAAGCTGTCGCTGCCCTCGTCGGTCTCAACATAGATGCGCATATCGGCCGCGTCCGCCGGGATCGTGTAGGATGGATTCGCAAGCTGAATCCACTCGCCCTTTACGGCAGTTTCGGTCGCGATCTTGTCATAGTGCGCCTCGCCGTCCGAGCCGGTGTACTGAAGCGTGAAATGGAACACATTGGATGCTGCGCCGCTTGTGTACTTTGCATTGACGCTGAAGCTGTACGCCTTGCCGGGCTCAAAGGCTGCCGCGCTCAGCGTATGCGACGGGCCGTTCCATGCTGCCGAGCGGTCTGTGACCGCCAGCGACCGGCTTCCTGCGTATGCCTCATCGCCGGAGGCTGCGAGCGTCTCGCCGCCTCTGCCGGAGAAGCTCTCTGTCCCTTTTTCAAAGGTGTAGTGGAACCAGTAACCGTCGGGATCGACCTCGACGACGGTCGGAACATTCCAGTCCGCGCGCTCATAGTCGTAGAAATCAATATCGGCATAGCCGCCGGCCGAGGAGGTGCCGTAGCTGTAAATTGCGCTGCGGTAGCCGGTGAACAGCGTCAGATCGTAGCTCATGCTCAGCGTATCGCCGATCTTTGTCCAGTTGCTTCCGTCGTAGGAATAATAGAAATTCGCCTTGTCGATGTTATTCGACACATTATAGCTGCTGTCCACGGTCGCGAAATTGAAATCAATCTTCAGATAGACCTCGTCGCCGGAGAGATCCTTCTGCTCGATCATCGTCGCAGACTCATCCTCGACCTTTGAGCCGGTGGTCGTATTCCGCTCCATGTAGACATGCTTTTTGCCGTCATTGCCGACATACACGCCGACATTGCCGTATTTGAACTGGAATGCCGAAAGTCCTGCGCGGTCGCCCGCCTTCATACCGGAGGCATCGAGCTTGATGACCGAGGAGCAGGCAGGCCCCTCTGTGCGCATGGTCAGCGTATTCCGCGCAAACAGGAACTTGTTTGTTACGGTCTTGTTGTGCAGCCGGAGATAGCCCGGACGCTCCGTCACAGACCATGCCGAGTTGTCCGGATTGTGGTTCCACTGCCATTCGAGCGCGAGCTTGTCGGAAGAATAGCTGAAATCGTCATCGTGTGCGAGCGGGGTGCCCTTGTAGCCGTCCGGGACGGTCAGGGTGACCGGCGCCTTGCCGTTTTCGCCCATGACCGGCCAGTCGTTCTGCCATGTGAACGGCACCAGCACCGGCACTCTGCCGACTGCGCCGTGATCCTGAAACAGCAGCGCGTACCACTTGCCGTCCGGTGTATTGACGATGCCGCCCTGCGCAACGCCGCTGCCGTAGGTTCCGAGCCCGGAATCGAGCACGACCTTGCCCTCAAAGGTGCCGGTCAGGCTCTTGCTGCGGTAGCAGAGCTCCTCGCGCTTGCCGCCGTTCGGCCATGCAATGACAAACACATAGTAATAATCGCCGATCTTATGCACATGCGAGCCCTCGCCGGCAAGACCGCTCAGGCCGGTGCTGAACAGCTTTTTGTCCAGTCCGCCGGATTTGAAGCCGGTCATATCATCGTTGAATTCCTTGATCGAAATATTGCCGCCGGCGCCGTATACCAGATACTTTCTGCCGTCGTCGTCAAACAGCATCGAGGCATCGTGATACATGCCGTTGAGCTCGGTCTTTGTCCAGTTTCCGCTTTCGATGTCTTTGGTCTTGTAGATGTAGGATTTGCCCGTGCCGTAGCTGCCGAAGAAGACATAGAACATGCCGTCATGGTACCGCAGCGAGGTCGCCCACTGCCCGTGCGCATAGTCATGCTCGCCGTTTGAGAGGGTCTGCTTGGCGCCGTCGGCGTAGGTGTCGTAGACATATCCGCAGATTTCCCACGAGAACAGGTCGGTGGATTTCATGATCGGAACGCCCGGTGTGAAGAACATCGTGGTGTGAACCATGTAATAGGTATTTCCGACGCGGATGATGTCGTCATCCGGAACATCCGAATAGATGAACGGATTGGCGACGGTCGATGCTGCGGCTGCCGGTGCATTGTTCTGCATGTGCGGCATCATGCGCAGCATGCTGCATGAGCAGAGCAACGCCGTTGCTGCTGCCAATGCTCTCTTTTGTTTCATATTCTTTTCCCCCATTATATAAATGTAAAACCGGGAGTGAACTATACTCCCGGTTTTATCATATCAATTCTTTACAATAAAAGCAATTCAATATTTGCAGAAAGAGTAGATAAAATGCAGTTCTCCCGGCAAGGAACGGACAAAATCGCAAGATTCTCCGATTTTATGCACGATCTGCCACTTATCCCTTCGGCGCGAGCATGTGCTCCAGTGTCCGCCAGCCGAGCATGGCACACTTGACACGGGCGGGCATTTTTGCAATATTTTGCAGCGCACCGGCCTCCTCCAGCTCCTCCAGCTCCGCTTCGGTGATCTCTCCGGCAATCATTTTGGAGAACAGTGCCTTCAGATGCAGCGCCTCCTCCTCCGTTTTGCCGATGACAAGATCGAGCATGATATCCGCCGATGCCTGCGAGATCGCGCAGCCGACGCCGGTATACGAGGCATCCTCAATCACACCGTTTTGCAGGCTCAGGTGCAGCGTGATCTCGTCGCCGCAGCTCGGGTTCATCCCCGCATGCGAGCAGGTCGCACACGGCAGCTCATGCAAATGCTGCGGATGCAGATTGTGGTCGAGCAGCACCTCATCATAGAAATTATCCGGCATAACCCATGCGCCTCCTTACGGTTTTCAGCGTTTCGATGAAACGGTCAATATCCGCATCATCGTTATAAAACGCGATGCTCATGCGCGCGCTGGAGGGAATTCCGAGAAAGCGGTGCAGCGGCTGCGCACAGTGATGCCCCGCGCGGATCGCAATGCCGTCCGCGTCAAAGATCGCGGCGATATCGTGCGGATGTACGCCGTCAACCGTGAAGCTGAGGATTCCGTGATGCGCGTACGGATTCTGCGAGCCGAGGATGCGGACGCCCGGAATCTGCACCATTGCGTCAAATGCACGGACTGTCAGCGCGGTTTCCGCCTGCCGGATCTCGGCAAACCCGATCTCCCTGATATAGTCGATCGCGGCATGCAGCCCGGCGGCGCCGCCGGCATTGACGGTTCCCGCTTCAAATTTATGCGGCAGCTCTGCGAAGGTCGCGGACTCCCGCGTGACATATTCGATCATCTCTCCGCCGTACAGAAACGGCGGCATCGCCTTCAGCAGCGATTCCTTCCCGTACAGCACGCCGATGCCCATAGGCGCGAGCATTTTATGCCCCGAAAACACGAGGAAATCCACATCCAGCTCCTTGACCGAGACCGGGATATGCGGGACGCTCTGCGCGCCGTCGCAGACGATGACCGTGCCGTTCCGGTGGCAGATCTCCGCAAATTCGCGGATCGGCTGCTCGCTGCCGAACACATTGGAAATCTGCGCGACGGCAAACAGCTTCGTATTCGGGGTCAGCGCCGCCTCCAGCGCTTCCGTCGTATAAAGCCCGTCCCTGCCGCATTCGAGATAGTGCAGCTCGGCTCCGGTCTCCTTTGCGAGAATCTGCCACGGCAGCAGATTGCTGTGATGCTCGGAGATCGCGACGAGAATCGCATCGCCCGAACGGATATGCTTCCGGCCGTAGCTGTATGCAACGAGATTCAGGCTCTCGCTCGCATTGCGCGTGAAGATGATCTCCCGCTCACTCTTTGCGCCGATGAAATCCCGCACCGCCGCCCGCGCACTTTCATAGGCCTCCGTCGCCTTGACGCTGAGGTCATAGAGCCCGCGCAGGGGGTTCGCGTTCTCGGCACAGTAATAGTGCGAAACGGCGTCGAGCACGGCCTGCGGCTTTTGCTCCGTCGCGGAATTATCCAGATATACAAGCCCCGGATATTGCGCAAATACGGGGAAATTCTGTTTGTTCAGCAGCTTATGCATTCGCATCCTCCTTGTGCAGAAGCCGGTTGATCTCCTGCTCCGTTTCGCTGTCTTTGATCCGGCTGACGATGCTGTTCAGCTTCGACTGCGCCATGATCTCATAGATGCGCTCCTTCGGAATGCCGCGGGACTGCAAATAGAACACATGGCGGTCGTCGATCCGCCCGATCGACGCGCCGTGCGTGCCGTCCACATCCTCCTCGGCACACAGAATCAGCGGAACGGTCTTGTTCCGGACAGTCGGGTTCATCAGCAGCACATCCTCGCGCTCGGCGCCCTTTGCACCGGAAGCGCCTCTGCGGAAATCAATGGTTCCGCGAAAGGTTTTCTGTGCGCTGTCCCGCAGCACGCCGCGAACCTCCATATCCGAGGTGCTCTGTCTGCCGAGATGCACGGCATTCAGGCTGAGGTCGAGCTGATCGGTGCCGTCGAGCAGATAGCCGAGCCCCGCGTCAAATGCGGCGCTGTCGCCGTCGAGCTGTGCCGTAATGCCGCTGATATGGCTGCCGCCCGCGTAAATCTGTGTCAGCGAAAGCTGCGCACGGTCTGCGAGCGCCGCCGAAATCTCATTGAGCGTCTGTCTGCCGCTGACAATCTGAATCAGATGGAGCTGCGCGTCATCTGCTGCCTGAATTTCCGTCAGCATGGCGGTGTACTCTGCGGCAAAATGCGTGATGACGGTCATATGACCGCCTGCCGGGACCTCGATACGAAGCCTTGCCGCGCCGCTATTTTCGCAGCGGATGCGCACTGCCTCGTCCGCCGAGCCGCTGATGACACGGCACGGAATCTGCTGATCTGCAAGAAAATCCGCAAGGGGCTGCGAAGCCTCAGAGACCGCTGCCGGTTCCGCCGGCACCTCCTGCGCCGCAACACCGCCGGGCAGGGCAATCTCCGGCTCTGCATATTCAGGGTGCGCAAGCTCCGCGCTGATCCGGTTGACGTCGAGTCTGCCGAAGGTCGGTACGGGGAGCCTGTTCAGTTTCAGTTGTTCCATTTCGCACCTCCGTTCAGCCGGTCGCACCGGTCATTTCAAGCCGGATGAGATTGTTCATTTCGACCGCATATTCCAGCGGCAGCTCCTTCGATACGTTATCCGCAAAGCCGCTGACGATCATCGCCCGCGCGGTCTGCTCATCGAGCCCGCGGGACATCAGATAAAAGACCGCCTTGTTGCTGATTCTGCCGATGCGCGCCTCGTGTCCGATATCCGCCTGATCGGTGCGGATGTCCATGACCGGAATCGTATCGGAGCGGGAAATATCATCGAGCATCAGCGATTCGCAGCTCACCGACGAGCGGCTGCCGACCGCCTTTTCCGTGACGGTGACCGCGCTGCGGAAGGTGCTGATGCCGCCGCTTTTCGAGATGGACTTGGTGTCCATATGCGAGGAGGTGTCCGGCGCCTGATGCACGATCTTTGCGCCGGTATCGAGATTTTGTCCCTCACCGGCAAAGGTGATGCCGGTGAATTCCGCATGGGCGCCTCTGCCGTTCAGAATGCTCATCGGGTAGAGATAGGAGACATGCGACCCGAAGCTGCCCGAGACCCACTCGATGCGGCCGCCCTCCTCGACGATCGCGCGCTTCGTGTTCAGATTATACATGTTCTTCGACCAGTTTTCGATGGTCGAATAGCGCAGTGTTGCGTTCTTTCCGACATACAGCTCGACGCAGCCGGCATGCAGCCCCGCCTCGTAATATTTCGGCGCCGAGCAGCCCTCGATGAAATGCAGATAGGCCTCGTCCTCGACGATAATCAGCGTGTGCTCAAACTGCCCCGCGCCCTTTGCATTCAGGCGGAAATAGGATTGCAGCGGGATTTCCAGATGCACCCCCGCCGGGACATAGACAAACGAACCGCCCGACCAGACCGCGCCGTGCAGCGCTGCAAACTTGTGGTCTGTCGGGGGGACGAGCTTCATGAAATGCGAGCGGATCATCTCCGCATAGCGCGGGTCGTGCATCGCGGATTCGAGGTCGGTATAGACGACGCCGGACTCCGCGACCTCGCGCCGGACATTGTGATATACCAGCTCGGAATCGTACTGTGCGCCGACGCCCGCAAGCGATTCGCGCTCTGCCTGCGGGATGCCGAGCCGCTCAAAGGTCTCCTTGATGTGCTCGGGCACATCGTCCCACTCGGTGTTCATGCGCGATTTCGGGCGGATATAGGCAACGATATTGTCAAGATTCAGCCCGTCGATCGGGGGACCCCATTCCGGCATTTCCGTCCGCGCGAAAATTTCCAGCGCATGCAGCCGGAACTCCCGCATCCATTCCGGATCGCCCTTCTCCTCGGAGATCTCACGGATGATCTGCGGCGTGATTCCGCTCGCGAGCAGGTCGCCCGCATCCTCCGCAAAGCGGAAATCATAGCGGGAGCGGTTGATATCTGTAATCTGCGGTTTCTGTTTCATGCTGTTCATTTCTCCGTAAATGCTTCAAATCCGCTGCGGTTGACGGCATCGACGAGCTCCTGCCCGCCCTCTGCGGCAAGCTGCCCGTTCACGAGGATATGCGCACGGTCAACCGGCAGCGATTCCAGAATCTTGGTGTTGTGCGTAATAATCATCAGTGCGCCGCCGCATGCTCTGCGGTAGGCGTCAATGCCGGCGGAAACCGTTTTCACGGCATCGACATCCAGCCCGGAATCCGTCTCATCGAGGATCGCGAGCTTCGGGCGCAGCATCAGAAGCTGCAAAATCTCCGCCTTTTTCTTTTCGCCGCCGGAAAAGCCGACGTTGAGGTCGCGGTCGGCATATGCCGCATCCATCTGCAAAATCTCCATCGCGGCTTTCAGCTTCTTTTTGAAATCCCAGAGCTTCATGCGTTCGCCCGTGATCTGCTCCATCGCATTGCGCATGAAGTCCGAGAGCGAAATGCCGGGAATCTCCACAGGGCTCTGGAATGAGAGAAAAATTCCGAGCTTTGCGCGCTTATCGGCGGAAAGCTCCGTGATGTCCTCGCCGTCAAAGCGGATCGTGCCGCCTGTGACCGTATACTCCGGGCTGCCCATGACCGTGTAGCCGAGGGTCGATTTTCCCGCGCCGTTCGGCCCCATCAGAACATGCGTCTCGCCGCTTCCGACGGTCAGGCTGATGCCGCGGAGCAGCGCCTTTCCTTCAATTCCCGCTGTCAGGTTTTCAATTTCCAGTAAAGCCATCGTGTATCTCCTTATATATTCATCGCATCTGCTGCGGTAATGTACTGTAACGTCGGGACAAAAATGCCGCTGTGCGGTTCTCCCTTGAATATGCGCGCGCCGTCCCGGTATGCAAATACCTGCGCAAGCGGCAGGTCGTGCCAGTCTCCGTCGTCAACCGGCGCAGTCGCGAACAGATATCCGGTGCCGAGCTTGCGGTATTGCAGCGTATCTGCCATATTTTTGTGGACATAGAGCAGGTCGCCGTCGTCGATAATCAGATTGAGCTTATTGCGCGGTGCGATCTCCCGGACGAACGATTCGATCAAAGAAAAGCGCTCGGCCGGGGTCTGCGGCTTTGCTGCATTGATGCAGCGCAGCAGATACAGAAACAGGCGCTCGGAGTCCGTGTCGCCGGCCTGCAAATGCGCGCTGCCGATGAGCTGCCGCCCGGAATAGATCGTGCCGTTGTGAATCATCGTCCAGGCCCTTCCCGTATCATCCTGCGCGGTAAAGGGGTGGCAGTTTTCGAGCCGCACAGAGCCGACTGTCGCATAGCGGATATGTCCCAGCAGCTTGCTCTGCGGCGGCAGTGTATCCAGTAATGTCCTGAGCAGTTCACTGTCCTCTGCCCTGACCGCCTCGCGGACAATGCCGCCGCTGTGCATCATGCCCCAGCCGTGCGGATGCCGCACGCTGTGGGCATAAAAGCTGCGGAGCTGTTTGCGGAGATCGGTCGGCTTCCTCGCAGAGAACCCGAGTAGCTCGCACATGGTTATCACCCTCTGTCAAAATAATTGTTGCTGATGCGCGTACACAGGCGATTTTGCAGCTTCGCCTGTTCATAGTCCAGAATTTCGCATGCCGCCGGATTCTCTGCAAAAAAGCTGCGCATTTCCGTGAGAATCTGCTCTGCCCTTTCCAGAATCGGCACCCCGCTGATCTGCACGCCCTCCGGATCGTACAGCGCGGCATTCTGGTGATCCTGCACCGCCTGCCGCTGCATCTCGGGCGTAAAATCAAATGCCGGCAGCGAGGAAAGATACAGCATCAGCAGATGCGCAAATTCGAGATCCGTTTCACAGATGCCGAGCGGCTCCAGCGGATTTAAGTCAAACATGCGCAGCTCGATGTGGCTGATGCCGTCTGCAAAGGCTTCGAGCGAAAAGGTGCCGCGGGGCTTCAGCCGCACCGGCAGATACAGCTCGCTTGCCGAAAAGAGCAGTCCCTTTTCCACATAATACCGGATACTGTCTGTCAGCCCGGAGATGCTGTCAAATCGCAGTACCGGCACAAATTCGTTCCAGTATCCGCGCACGCTGCTCCGCATGGATGCATATTCGCTCCGCACGGTACCCGAGGCGCCGTCCGCATCGAGGGAGCGGTCATAGAACGGGCTCGCGGCGGTCAGCAGCAGCGGCAGCCAGCTATGACGCAGCGCCTGCTGATACAGTCGCAGATAAAATGCGGTGCGGAATGCCTGATAATCTGATTCTGTGCAGATTTCGCGAAGATAATCCTCCGAAAAGGAAAGATTGAAATGAATCCCGGAAAACAGCATCAGGCGCTTGCCGTAGCGGCGCTCAAGCTGCTCGCGGTAACGCCGTTTGCCGGACTGCATCCCGGTGAAATTTGCCACGGGAATCTCCGCCTCATTTTCAATATGGGGCGGATTGCTGGAAAGCCAGAGTGTTTCGCCGCGCTCCGCAAGCGTATCGCGCACCGTGCGGTCAAGCTGCCGGAGCGACTCCACCGCTTCCGCGACGCTGCTGCATACGGGCGTGACCAGCTCGATCTGGTTCTCGCAGAAATCGCGGGTGATCGTTTCACTGTCTCCGAAGGGATGCGGTGTCTGCGCAAGACGCCCGTTCCGGTCAACCCGGAGGGTCTCGCGCTCAATGCCGAACTTTCCCTGATAAAACGCGGGAGGATGCTGCATGCTCATCACCTCACACCTCTGCATAGTCGGCGATGATCTGTTTCATCGGCACGCCGCTTTCCAGCCTTTGCAGCATGTCCTTTGCGGGATTGGTCAGATTCCGTGCGCGGTCATAGAGCGGAGCCAGAAATTCCGACTCATGCCTGCCCTGCGCATCAAGCCCCGCTGCCGCAAGATCGAGTATCCGGCAGAGCTGCGCGGAGACAGCGCTGCGGTCAAGGAAGCCGGGCAGCTCCCGCAGCGAGAGCATATGCTGCAATTCGTCGGCACTGTATCCGTGGCCGTAGATCACGGTGTCGTGCTCCAGCAGCTCGCGGAGCGCCGGAAGCTGCGTGCTGAGCCCGGTATGGAATGCCGCAACGGTCATGACATCGCGGATCGGCTGGCAGCAGGAGCTGCGGTATTCGATCGTCCCGCGGTAGGTCAGATCCTCGAATTTGAAGGTGCGCAGGTATTGCAGATCGCCGCGCTCCGGCGCGAACCGGATGCTGCGGTATGTCTTGCCGTCGAAGTATTCCCCGCTGATCTCGCTGCGCGTGAAGTAATCGCGCACCGCGACCGGCTTGAAATTGACATATTTCCCGTCGCGCATCGTGCAGTAAACCGACTGCGACTTGATGTATTCGAGCAGCTCGTCAACCGAGCGGAGCGGCTGCGCGAACATGCCGATATTGTGCGGATTGTACCCCTGCATGCTGTGCTCCCAGAGCATATTGCGCGAGCAGAGGTAGTCCGGATAGTCCGGCAGATAGGAATTCGCAAACAGCAGTGCCTTATAGGGCTCCAGCAGGCCGAACACGTTGATCGTGTCAATCAGCGTATCGTATTCGGCATCAAGCTGCACCTGCGAGGCGCTGGTAAAGGTGCCGAAATCCGGCCGCTCATGAAAGCGTCTGCCCGGCTCCGCGCCGTATTCCGAATATGAATGCAGATAGTGATACAGCATCCGGTAGCGCTCGTTCGGGATTGGCTGGTTGTGGTTGATATTGTAGTTCGGGTTGATGCCCATGCCGGTCAGTGTATAGCCGTGCGGGGCAAGCAAATCCTGAAGACATCGGTAATAAGAAACAAACCGCTGATGCAGCGCATGCAGCGAGTCATCCTTCCCGAAGGAAAGCTCCAGATTGGAATAGGAGCAGTCGAATGAGAGATTGTCGCCCGTTTCGGGTTCGGTCATCGAATTGACGTCGCCGTTTGCATCCGTGCCCGAGGGTTCAAAGCCAAAGTGCGCACGGAAGGCATCGGCTGTCCGGATGATCGTTTCCTCACTGACAGCCTCCCCGTTCAGATTGACGACCGGCATTTCAATCTCGATGCCGATGGATGGTGCGCGGCGCTTTTTGGTCGGGGAGATGTATTTTTCATACAGCGCTGCACTGAGCTGTTCGGAATTCATAGCGTTACCTCCTGCTGAATCCAACACAATTCTGTTCCGGCATTGCTGTGTCAATATCCTAGTAAATCAATAGAACATATAGTATTATATCACACAATTCCTATTTTGTCAATAGGCATTCCCGTTTTATGCGTCGGATCGCCCTTGCAGGAGAATCATTAAATTTATTTCAAAATTGCCTTGCTTTTTCCGGTGAGATATGCTATACTCAAGGAAGAAGCTCATGCGAAAGCAGGTGATACGATGTACTGTCCGAATTGCAGAAATCCCGTCGCAGAAACCGCAAGGTTCTGCCCGACCTGCGGCACGCCGTTCGCGCCCGCGGGCTATGCGCCGCCCCCTGCTCAGATCCATGCCGGAACCGGCGCTGTCCGGCAGGGAATCCCCGCGCCCGGCTTCTCTGACAGAGTGCAGCACCCGGAAATCCTCGCCGCGGTCAAAAAGAACCGAAAGGCAGCCGGCATCGCCGCGTTTTTCATTGTCCCGCTGCCGCTGCTCGGCTTCGTGATTTACAGTCTGGTCAGCGATCAGATGGAGACGGCGGAGGCGGTGAAGATCGGCGCGATCGTTTCCGCCGTATTTCTGGTGTTCGCGCTGTTCAGCTTCATCAAAGAGCGCGCCGTGAATACCTATGAGGCTGTGGTCATCGACAAGCGCACCTCAGAGACCTACCGCCACGGCAATTCCGATGACCGCGGCATGGTGACGGAATACATCACGGTCGTGCAGACGACCGAGGGCAAGCGCAAGAAGATCACCGAACACGACGGCAGTCAGGTCATCGCATTTCACTATCTGAATATCGGCGACCGGTTCCGCTGTCATCCGCAGTTTCATTTTCCGTATGAGCGCTGCGACAAGGCAAATGCGCCGTATCTGGGCTGCGTGAGCTGCGGCAAACGAAATCCGGTCGAGGCTGACCGCTGCCGGAAATGCAATCTGCCGCTGCTGAAATAAACAATCACACACAGGAAAACACACCGGGTATGCAAAATGCTGCATATCCGGTGCGCTGCGTTATACCGCATTTTTCTGATGATTCCGGCGCTGCGCCGCCTGAAGCCGCACAGCCTCCGCCAGCATCAGCACGCCGACCCCCTTCGGGTCATCGGACACAACCGGCTCGGAGAGATAATAGGCGCAGCTCCCGTCGCGGTCGGTGATGCCGCCGAGCCCCGCCGCACTGCATATGCCGGTCAGGTGCATGCCGTCCGGGCTCTGAATGAGCTTCTCGGATTTGATCGTATTGAGAATCTGCGCGCCGCACTGCCCTGCCGCAGCATCGAGAACCCCCATTTCCGCACCCCGCATGAACGCATACGCGATCATCAGATTGCCGGAGGTTTCTGTATAATTCCCCTCCGCATCCTGCCGGTCGATGACCTGAAGGAAGCAGCCGTCCGCATTGCGGAAGGGGCGAAGCGATGCCTCCGCATCCCGCAGCATGCCGCTGAGCAGCGCACGCAGCTCATGCTGCGATTCGGGCAGCAGCGCAAGCGTATCGGTCAGCGCCATCAGCAGCCAGCCCTCCCCGCGCAGCCAGTGCGAGCGGGAAAGCCCGGTCTGCGGGTTTGCCCAGCGCTGCGCCCTCGCCTCATCGAGCCCGTGATAATACAGCCCGTTTTCGGGATTGCGCATGTGCTTTTTCACAAAGGCAAACCAGCGCCCGATCTCCTGATACACCCGGTCATTGCGCGTCCGGCCGGCATACTGTGCAAAGAACGGCGCGGCCATATACACGCCGTCGATCCAGATCTGCTCCGGATAGATCTCCTTATGCCAGCAAAAGCCGCTTTTCGTGCGCGGGTGAGCCTGAATCTGCTCCGCGATCCAGTCCGCAGCCCTCCGGTAACGGTCCTCATTGGTCAGATCGGCCGCGAAAAAGAGCACCTTGCCGCAGTTGAAGCTGTCAAGGCTGTGGGCATCCGTCAGGTAGGTCGGAATCGAGCCGTTCTGCTCGATGCGCTGCGAGAGATACCGCAGCACAAATTCCGCATAGAGCGAGCGCCCCGTCGCCTCAAACATTCTCTGACAGCCCAGCAGCAGACAGCCGTCCTCGTAGTTCCAGTAGGTCTTGAACGGCTTGAACCGGGCTAAGTATTCCTTGAAAAATCGTTCTGTCATGGGTTTTCTCCGGCAAGGGCAGCCTGAATTCCGGCATAGAGCCGTTCTGCACCCTGGGAAACCGTATAATCACCATAGCTGATTCCGGTGAATACATCCTCGTAGACACCGTTGACGCCCTTCAGCGCAGCATTCTCAAACGCCGGGTCGATCCGGAAGGTGACCCAGTCGTTCATCTTGTTATAGGCCTCTGCGGTAATGTCCCCCAACAGTCCCGCATCGCTGCAAATCTGATAGGCTTTGTGGTTCAGCGGGACGCCGCGCTCGGTGCCGAGCGTTCTGACGGCGGTCTCATCGCTGACCAGATAGGATATGAGCTTTGCGCACGCCTCCGGGTTATCCGCATGCTTGGAGACGGCAAAGCCGAGGGCGATCTTTGAGAATCCGCCCCTGTATGCGCCGATATCCCGGAAATAGTCCCCGACGGTCAGGCGCTGACCGTCTGCGAGCGAATCAATGAATTTTCCCGCTGAGGAGTCCCATTCATAGATGCCGCCGTATTTTCCGGTAATCCAGTTTTCGTCCTTGTCAAAGCTGTCTGCGCCGCCGCCGGCGATCTGTCTGAGCGGCGGAATCACATGCCCCTGCTCCATGTCCTGAATCACGCCGAGTGCCTCGGCAAGCTCCGCCTCCGAGTATTGCAGTACACCGTCCGTGACCCACTCCCTGCCGTATTTGCATTGCAGATAATACACGGCAAAGAGCATCCGGTCATACCAGCCCAGCGCCAGCGGATAGTATTCATCGCCGAGCTTTTCGCGGAAGACAGCCCCCGCATCGCAGAGCGCCGCAAAGCTGTCCGGGACCGGAATCCCCGCCCGCTCATAGAGGGAAGCATTCCAGAAAAACACCCGGCCGGTCTCGCTGACAGGGATGCAGCGCAGCTCGCCGTCTACGGTACACATCTCCAATACATCTGTATCATATTGCTGCAAATCCATGATGTCGCGAAACCGGTACAGATCGAGAAAGCCGGACTGCTCAGAGTTGTAATCCGTGAGCCAGTTCCAGTTGACCTGCATCACATCCGGTTCGGTTCCGGCATAGAGCGCGGCCGCGGCAGCATCCTCCCAGCCGCTCCATGCCCCGTATTCACAGCGCACCGTAATTTCGCTCTGCGATGACAGAAAGGCATTGACGGCCTCGGATGTTGCCTTGTGGCGCGATTCCCCGCCCCACCATGAAAACCGGATCTCGTTTTTGCCGCCGGAGGCTGTGCCGCAGCCGGCGTTATTCAGAAGAATTGCAGCAGTTATGCACAGCGTCCCCACACGTTTTCGCATAACATACTCCGTTTCGGGATGCCCTCCGGAGCACGGAGGACATCAGTTTTCCATCCTGTCTCTCATTATACAGGAGATTCCGTCACTTGTCAATGCACAATTGTCTGCTGATACCGTCAGATCATCCGGAAGCGCCGTCAGATTTGAAAACACAGGCGGCTCACACATCCGGAATGCCGGCGATTGCCCGCGCCAGAATGCCGGTGCAGGCAGCAAGTGTCACGCCGTAATTCGTAAACGGCACACCCTGCGCCAGCGCCGTCCGCATCCGCCATTGCAGCTCGCGCTCGGTGCGCATGCAGCCGCCGCAGTGAATGACCAGATCCACCCCGGAAAGATCCTCCGGAAAGGTGCCGCCGGAGCAGAATGACAGCGAAAACTGCTTTCCGGTGAGCCGCCTGATCGCATTCGGCAGCTTGACCGTTCCGATATCGCCGCACTGCCTGTGATGCGTGCAGCCCTCGGCGATGAGGATATGCGCGCCCTCAGGGAGCCCTTGCAGCGCCGATACGCCCGCGACTGCGGTTTGTAGGAAGCCCTTGTACCGCGCCATGAGAATGGAGAACGAGGTCAGCGGGATGCTGTCCGGCACGGTCTGCGAGACCTGCGCAAATGCCTGGCTGTCGGTCACGACCATGCGCGGCGGGGCATTGAGCCCCTTGAGGAGCCCTTCGAGCTGCTCCGGCTGCACCAGCAATGCGCAGGCTTCCGCATCCAGCACCTCGCGGAGCGTCTGCTGCTGCGGGAGAATCAGCCTGCCCTTCGGCGCAGATTCGTCGATCGGCGTCACGAGCACGACCGTGTCGCCCTTCGCGATCAGGTCGCGGATGATGAACCGCTCCTGCCCGCCGGATCCTGCAAATCGGCCGAGCGCCTCCTTGAGCTCGTGAATCCCCTCCCCTGTTTTCGCGCTGACATACAGGGCATGCTCCGGTGCTGCCGGGCGCTCCGTCAGCCTGTCACACTGGCTCAGCGCGATCAGATACGGGATATTCTCCTCCCGGAACAGCCGCAGCAGCGTTTCCTCCGTATCGGAAAACGGCAGCGCGGCATTCACGACCAGAACGGCAATATCCGTCCGGAAAAGCTCACGCTTGGTCTTTTCGATTCGCTGCATTCCGAGCTGCGCGTCGTCGTCATCGAAGCCGGCAGTGTCCGTAACCGTCACAGGGCCGATCGGCAGCAGCTCCATGCTCTTGATGACCGCATCGGTCGTCGTGCCCGCAACCTCGGAGACGATCGACACCTCCTGACCGGTCAGCGCATTCACAAGGCTGGATTTTCCGGCATTGCGCGCGCCGAAAAAGCCGATATGCACCCGCTCGGATGCCGGAACCTCATTGATGCCCATTCTGTTTTCCTCCTATAAAACAGGCGACAGACACCGCTGCCGCCTGTTATCTGAATCGAATCGGGATTAGCTGCTTTTCAGATCCTTCTCCGTGAGCAGCCCTGCAAGATATTTGAGAAGCGCCTGAAGATCGCCGGCATTCACGCCGGATTTTCCGTCGCAGTCCGCATTTTTCTTGCCCTGATCGGTCACGCCGGTTCCGGTGTCCTCCGAGGCGATCCGCGCCAGCATCACCGCGTCAAGCACGTCGATCGAGCCGTTGCAGTCCACATCGCCGGGCTTTCCGTCTGTCAGAACCGGCGGGGTCGTGGTCTCGGTCGTGATCGTCGGCTGTGTATAGGGGTGCGACCCGCCGTAATAATCGGAGAGCGACTGGCCGTTCGCGCCGATCGGACGCTGGTGGTCGAGGCTGATGAACACGCCGTTTTCATCCTGCCAGATCGCATCCTTGATGAACTCGTACTTCACATCGTCCCATTTGCCGAAATTGTCATAGACCAGACCGCCGGTATCGGACGAATTCTCGTTGAAGCACCAGAAGGTGTGGTGAATATGCATGTCGATCATGTAATCGCGGATTTCCTGAAGCCAGTGGACATTTTCGCCGGTCTTGTCGTGCTCTTCATCGACCCAGCCGCCCCATTCGCCCATCAGCAGCGGTGCGATATGCTCCTCGGCAATGAACGCCCATGTGTCGCGCCAGTAGTCATCGAGCAGCGTCTCGCGGGTGAAGGTCTTGCTTGTATCCTCCAGATAGAACCAGCTCTGCTTCCAGACCTCCGGGCCGTAGTCATGCGGCGAATATACAAGCTGCTTCTTGTATTTTTCATCAATCGGATAATCGCGCACGCCGCGGAAATTCGCGCCCCACCATGCGCCGAAAATTTTACTCGGCTCGTCGTAATGCGCATAATCCACCGACGGCGTTGACCAGTCGGCGCCTCTGGAAAAGTCCGGATAGCACTCGATGCCCTCGACCATAATCAGCATATTCGGATTGATCTTGAGCACAGCCTCCGCACCGCGCTCCGCGGCACGCTTCCAGTTGTTTGCATCGGAGGAGTCGTCCCACTTGGCAAAGCTGCCCTCCTCAGGCTTGCCGTGCGGCTCGTTTTTCAGGTCGATCGCAAGGATGGTGTCGTCATTCTTATAGGTCTCGGCAACCCACTCCAGCGCCTCGATCCAGTCGTCCTCGGAATAGTTGCTGTCATACCAAAGCGGAAGCTGGTGACCGTTTGAGGCGGTTGTCGCGCAGTGAATGTCAATCATGATCTTCAGGCCAAGCTCCTTGCACCACTCGACCGCCTGATTCCAGATATCAAGGCTGTATTTCGGCGTGCCGCCCTCGATGCCCTCCTCGGTCAGCTCAGGATTCTCATAGGTGTTGACCTTGACGAGCGGCCCCTCCGCCTCGCGGTTTTTCCATTGCAGCAGAATCTGGGTGGACATCGGCACGCGGAGCAGATTGAAGCCGTGGTCGGCAATCAGTTCCAAACACCAGTGCATGTTCTGCGACCAGACGCCGTCAAACACCTGTGAGCCGACATTGTAGCCGAACCAGTTGACGCCGGTCAGCCAGACCTCGTTGCCGTTCATGTCCACGATCTTGTCGCCCTCGACATGCAGCCAGTCATCCTGTGTGTCGTCAACTGCGGCGGCGACCGTCGGTGCCTGCGCCGGCAGCGACAGTCCCTGCGTCACGAGCATCAGCCCGGCAGAGAGCAGTGCGGTCAGTTTTTTTCCTCTCATAAAAACTCATCCCCTCTTTTTTCATTGCGGTACAAATTTGTATGACAAGACCGCACAAAGCAAATTTCACCCTGTGCGGTATTGCATTTTTTAATATCCGTACTGTGCGCCCTTCTTGCCCTTGACCGTAAAGAAGATAAACAGCACCAGAAGAATTACGGCGCCGCCGGCAAGGCCGAAGCCGATGAACACAGTGGTCTGATAGCCGTCGAAATTTGCTCTGGAAAGATACACTTTTGAATTGCAATCCTCCTCATAGCCGTCTTCGTACCATTCTGCAAAGAGATTGTTGACGTCCTTCGGCAGCTTCTGCACCACTGCCTCAAACGGCAGCTCCAGCACCGGCACATCATTCTCCGTAAGGCTGTCCGGGTCACCGTTCAGCTTTGTATAAAATGCCTCAAGATCGTTCGCATACCGGTCAAGCAGGGCGTATTCATCGCTCTTGTTCGTGCTGTAAAGAATGCACTGCTTATCCGTCGTCAGCACGCAGTAATACTTCATGGTCGTCGATTTGGAGGTCGTAATGCCGAAGCGCTTTTTGGTCTCCTGCCGCTCTACGGCAGCACCGTAGGTCACATAAATATGCCCCTTGACCAGATCTCCCTCATTCAGCTCTGCGGATGAAATCTCATTAAAATTTTTCACATCGCCCTTCCGATACTTGTACCATTTCGGAAAATCCGTCAGCAGCGCGATTGCAAACACCGCCATCACCAGTGCGCCGATCAAAAATGCCTTTGTTGCTTTCATCTCTTACTCCCTTTTCCATACAGAATTGTGTCAGCCGTTTTTCATGGAGGACACCTTGAGGCGGTTCAGCGCACGCCGGAGCTTCAGCTCCGCGTACTTCTGATCCTCCTTGTTCTTGCTGTTCTCCTTACGGCGCCGCGCGTCCTCCTCCGAGCGCTTTGCCCAGTCGATGTCAATTTCCTCCGCCCATTCCACCGCGTTTGCGAGAATGGCGGTACGAACCGGCGAAACCTTGACCGCACCGCCCGAAAGCGCCGCGATCCGCTCCGTGCCGTCCTCCATGATGATCTTCACGGGGCCGGCAGGCAGTGCCGCAACATATTTTTCATGCTTTGCGAGGATTCCGAGGTCGCCCTCTGAGGTGCGGACGATCACCCGCTGCACATCGCCCTCAAAGAAGATCTTTTCCGGCGTGATGATCTGAAGCGGAAATGTGCTCACTTACTGCACCTCCTCCAGCTCCTTTGCCTTTGCCAGCACATCGTCGATCGTGCCGGCGAAGAGGAATGCGGATTCCGGAATGTCATCGTGTTCCCCGTCGATGATCTCTCGGAAGCCGCGGATTGTCTCGGCGATCGGGACATATTTGCCCTCCATGCCGGTGAACTGCTCCGCGACGGAGAACGGCTGGCTGAGGAAGCGCTGCACCTTTCTTGCGCGGCTGACCGTCAGCTTATCCTCGTCCGATAGCTCATCCATACCCATAATTGCAATGATATCCTGCAATTCGGTATAGCGCTGTAAAATGGTCTGCACCTGCCGCGCAACGCGGTAGTGCTCCTCGCCGACGATCTCCGGCGAGAGGATGCGCGAGCTGCTCTCCAGCGGATCGACCGCCGGATAGATACCGAGCGAGGCGATCTGCCGCGAGAGAACCGTCGTCGCATCAAGGTGCGCGAAGGTCGTTGCCGGGGCAGGGTCGGTCAGGTCATCCGCCGGCACATAAACTGCCTGCACCGATGTGATCGAGCCCTTTCCGGTCGAGGTGATCCGCTCCTGAAGCGCGCCCATTTCGGTCGCGAGCGTCGGCTGATACCCGACGGCAGAGGGCATTCTGCCCAGCAGCGCCGAAACCTCCGAGCCCGCCTGCGTAAAGCGGAAAATGTTGTCGATAAACAGCAGCACATCCTGCCCCTCGGTGTCGCGGAAATACTCCGCCATCGTCAGGCCGGACAGCGCCACGCGCATTCTCGCGCCGGGCGGCTCGTTCATCTGCCCGTAAACGAGGCAGGTCTTTTCGAGCACGCCGCTTTCCTTCATTTCATGGTAAAGGTCGTTGCCCTCACGGGTACGCTCTCCGACACCGGTAAAGACCGAGATGCCGCCGTGCTGATTCGCGACATTGTTGATAAGCTCCTGAATCAGAACGGTTTTGCCGACGCCGGCGCCGCCGAACAGACCGATCTTGCCGCCCTTTAAGTACGGCGCGATCAGGTCGATGACCTTGATGCCGGTTTCGAGCACCTCGCTGCTGGCGGCCTGCTCCTCATAGGAGGGCGCCTCGCGGTGAATCGGCCAGCGCTCGGCAGTCTGCGGTGCGGGCTGCTCGTCAACCGGGTCGCCGAGCAGATTGAACACACGCCCGAGCGTCTCTCTGCCGACCGGAACCCGGATCGGGCTGCCGGTATCGACGGCCTCCAGCCCGCGAACCAGACCGTCCGTGCTGCTCATCGCGATGCAGCGGACAATATCGTCACCGATATGCTGTGCGACCTCCAGCACGAGCCGCTGCCCGTTGTTGTCGCATTCAATTGCGTTCAGCAGTCTCGGCAGCTCATGCTTCTGAAAGCGCACATCGACGACCGCGCCGATGATCTGCACGATCTTGCCGACGCCGCCGGTTTTTGCTTCTTCATATGCCATTTTTAAGGCTCACTTTCTGTAAAAAGATATCGCATCCGCCCAAAAGCGCATAGCTCTCCGCGGTTATTCCTGCGCATTTGCGCCGCTGACGATCTCGGTCAGCTCCTGCGTAATGGACGCCTGCCGTGCGCGGTTGTATTTCAGCGAAAGATCGTCGATCATCTCCTGCGCATTGTCGGTCGCGTTCTCCATTGCCATGCGGCGGGCTGCCTGCTCGGAGGCGTAGGTATCGACGACCGTGCAGTACAGGATGCCCGCGAGATACTGCGGAATCAGGGAATTGAACACCGCCTCCGGGCTCGGCTCATAATTCGTGAGGCTTTGCACGCCCTCCGCCTTTTCGAGATTCGGCACCGGAATGACCTGCATCTGCCGCGCCTCCTGCGTCAGCGGAGAGACCATGTTCGTGAAGAACACCTCGACGAGCGCAAGATGCCCCTCGTCAAAGAGATGCACGATATGCTCCGCCATATGGAGTGCGGTGTAGGTCGTGATCTTCTCCGCAACATTGTCAAATGTGCCGAGAATCCGGTTTGACGATTTCGCATAGTGCTCGGAGGCTTTCTTGCCGACGGTCATCAGAATGACCTCTCTGCCCTCTGCCTCAAGCTCCTTGATGCGCTTGTCGGCAAGGCGGAACACGTTGATATTGAAGCCGCCCGCAAGTCCGCGGTCGCCTGCCATGACGATCAGCAGCGCCGCGCCCTTTTCGCGCAGCTCCGTGTATGCAGAATGGAAGCCGACCGCCTCCGACGCGACCTCGCTCATGGTCTCATACAGCAGATTGAAAAACGGCACCGCCTGCTCAGCGCGCTCCTTTGCATGGCGCAGCTTGGAGGAGGAGACCAGCTCCATTGCCTTTGTGATCTGCATGGTGCTCTCGACGCTCTTGATCCGGCGCTTGATTGCTTTCATATTGGAAGCAGCCATCTCTCACACCTCCGATCAGACAAAGCGTGCGGCAAATTCCGTAATGACGGTTTTCAGCGCGTTCTCGGTCTCCTTCGAGAGCTTGCCGGTCTGCACGATCTCCGAGATAAGATCGCCGTGCGCCTCATTGACCTCGGTCAGCAGGGCGTCCTCAAATTCGGCGATCCGGTTTACAGGGATATCCCGCAGCAGGTTATTGGTGACCGCGTAGAGAATCACGACCTGATCGGGAGCCGAGAGCGGGCTGCTCTTGCCCTGCTTCAGCACCTCGACGACGCGCTCGCCCAGTGCAAGACGCTCCTTGGTATCCTTATCCAGATCGGAGCCGAACTGCGAGAATGCCTGCAATTCGCGGTATTGCGAATAGGTCAGCTTCAGCGAGCCGGAAACCTTTTTCATCGCCGGAATCTGCGCCGCAGAACCGACACGGGATACCGAGATACCGGGATTCACCGCCGGACGGACGCCCGCATTGAACAGATCGGTTTCGAGGAAAATCTGACCGTCCGTGATCGAAATAACATTCGTCGGGATATACGCCGAAACGTCGCCTGCCTGTGTCTCGATGATCGGCAGCGCGGTCAGAGAGCCGCCGCCGTAGTTTTCGTTCAGGCAGCAGGCGCGCTCCAGCAGGCGCGAATGCAGATAGAACACATCGCCCGGAAACGCCTCGCGTCCCGGCGGGCGCTTCAGCAGCAGCGAAAGCGTTCTGTATGCGACCGCATGCTTTGAGAGATCATCGTACACGATCAGCACATCCTTGCCCTGATCGGTGAAGTATTCGCCCATTGTGCAGCCGGAATACGGCGCGATATATTGCAGCGGCGCGAGCTCGGAGGCCGTTGCCGAGACTACGATCGTATAGGGCATTGCCTCCGCCTTCGTCAGCATTTCGACGACATTTGCGACAGTCGAGCGCTTCTGGCCGATCGCGACATAGATGCAGATGACATTCTTGCCCTTCTGGTTCATGATCGTATCGAGCGCGATGGTGGTCTTGCCGGTCTGGCGGTCGCCGATGATCAGCTCACGCTGTCCCCTGCCGATCGGAATCATGGAGTCGATCGCCTTGATTCCGGTTTGCAGCGGCTCATGCACCGATTTTCTGGTGATGATGCCGGGGGCGATCTTTTCGATCGGCTTGCGCTCCGCTGTCCGGATCGCGCCCTTGCCGTCGATCGGCTCGCCGAGCGCATTGACCACTCTGCCGAGGAGCTCCTCGCCGACCGGAACCGAAACGATCTGCTTCGTCCGCTTGACGGCGGTGCCCTCCTTGATATTCTGATCGGAGCCAAGCAGCACCGCGCCGACGAAATCATGCTCCAGATTCAGCGCCATGCCGGAAACGCCGCCCTCAAACTCCAGCAGCTCTCCGGACATGCACTGCTCGAGCCCGTGGACATTGGCAATGCCGTCTCCGACCGTTATTACCGTACCGACATCGGCAAGGCTCAGCTTCGCCTCATAGTGCTTGAGCTGCTCCTTGATGATGCCGGTGATTTCATCTGGTCTTAAATTCATGTTACACCTTCTTGAAGCCGGCGCGCTACGAAAGCCTTGCCTTCAGCGCATCCAGCCGATATTTCACACTGTTATCAATCCGCGTGTCGCCGTACTGCACGATCACGCCGCCGAGAATCGTCCGGTCGATATGCTCCGTCATCCGGACGGTTTTGCCGAGTTTTTTTGCAAGTGCGCTTCGCAGGCGCTCCTTCTGCTCCGGATTCAGTGCGACCGCCGTTGTGACATGCACCTCGACAGTGCCCTGATAATCGAGCATCTGCGCATCGAAATCGTCCGCGATCTCATGCAGGAACGGCACTCTGCCGTGGTCGATCAGCAAAAACAGCAGCGAGCAGGCATTGCCCTTGTCCCCGAAGATTGTTTTCGCGATGCCGACGCGCTCTGATACAGAAAGCGTCGGGAGCGAGAGCAGCCTTGTCAGATCGGGATTCAGCGAGAACAGCACTGCAAGCTGTCTCAGATCGGCACGGGTCTCCTGAAGCGATGCATCGCCCTGCTCTCTGGCGAGGGAAAACAGTGCATTTGCGTATACCGCAGACACCTCAGAGCTCACTCCGCATCACCCACCGAATCTATAAACTCGTCAATCAGTCTTGCATGATCCTCCGGATTGATTTCACGTCCGACAACCTTTTCCGCGACCATGACCGCAAGCCCGGAGACCTCTCCGCGCAGCTCGTGCTCCGCACGGCGCTTTTCGCGTTCGAGCTCCTCCGCATTCTGCTGCATAATGCCGGCGGCCTCCGCCTTTGCCTGCGCAATGATCTCATCCGAGCGCTTCTGCGCCTTCCGGCTTGCATCGCGCATCATCTCGGCGGATTCCTCCTTTGCCTGATCGAGCTTCTGCTTATATTCAGCTTCGGCGGATTCGGCGCGGGAGCGTGCCTCTTCGGCATCCAGCAGCGACTGATCGACGGCTGCCTGCCGCTTCTCCAAGATCTGATTGACGGGCTTGAACAGGAAATGCCGCAGCCCCAGAAAAAGAATCAGCGTATTTGCCAGCGTGAATAATATGGTGCCGAGGTCAATGGATAAAAATCCGAGTTTCATGTTTTTTCAGCCCTTCTTATCGGTATTCTGTATTCCGCTCTGCCGATCAGGTAAACGGCTTGAGGAAAATCAGAAGCAGCGCGATAATCAGGCCGTAGATACCGGTCGATTCCGCGACTGCGCAGCCGACGAACATCGTTCTCGTCACCGCGCCGGAAGCCTCAGGCTGTCTTGCGATTGCCTCACATGCCTTACCGACGGCATAGCCTTCACCGATGCCGGGGCCGATGCCGGCGATCATGGCCAGACCTGCACCGATTGCAGAGCCTGCCAGTACGATTGCTTCATTCAGATCCATAATAAGTTACCTCCTGAAATATATTATAAACGGTATTGGATTACGTCTCACCCTCTGCGGGGCCCGCATTGGATATAAACACCATTGTCAGCATAATAAAGATGAATGCCTGCATAAAATCTGAGAACAGATCAAAATACAGCGAAAGAATTGCCGGGATGCCGACCATCAGGACAGGCACCTGAAGATGAATCATGTGACTCAGGTTTGCCAGCCCGTAATAGATCAGTCCCATGATGATCGAGCCGCCGGCGATGTTGCCGAAGTGACGCAGCGCCATTGCAGCGGGCGTTGATACCTCGCTGAGAATGTTGATCGGCAGCATCACGGGGATCGGATCGACGAAGCCTTTGAGATAGCCCCGAACGCCGCCGTACCGGATCTTGGTCGCGGTAATCAGAAGAAATGTCACCGCAGCCCATGAGAGCAGAACCGAGAAATCCGAGGTCACCGCCCGGACGCCGAGCAGACTGATGAGGCTTCCGAAGATCGAGAAGCAGAACACCGTCGCGATGTACGGCGTAAACCACAGCCAGCGCTTCCCCATCGTGTCCCGCACGAGGTTTGTGATCACCTCGACCGCCATTTCCGCGATCGCCTGCCGTTTTGAGGTGCCGCGCACCTTCATGTTCCGTGTCAGAATGAACACCACAAGCAGTATGATGCCGATGACGAACCATTCCAGCACGATCGTCTCCGTGAAGTTGATTTTCACGCCGAACACATCAAAGCTCCTGATGACCTTCGGCCCGTCTACGCTCAGCTCCTCGGGGCCGCGCAAAACTTTTGGGAGTGCCATATATGTAAGATCTCACCTCTTTTTCATACGGGAATCGGAATCCCTCCGGTGAAAGACCGCACCCGCGGTATAGATCAGCCGCGGATACAGCATCGGAACTGCGACGCCGACCGGCGAAAGATACCGGCGCAGAAGCAGTGCCGCAGCGAAAGCCGCGCCGAACAGCAGCAGCCGCAGCGCATAGAAAAGCTGCCAGCGCCGCCTGCTGGTCACGCCGGTGCGTTTTGCCTCCCCCGCCATGCGGAGCAGGCTGTACCGCATCAGGAGCAGAGTGCCGATGAGCACGGCTGTCCCAAGCAGAAGCCCCAGCGCAAAGGACAGTGTCACGCCGAGCACGATCACGCTGACAAGATATGCGGCAAGATTCAGAAATACAGACCGCTTTGCCAGCATTTTCAGCTCTCGCAGCATCACATCCTCCGGCATATGCCTGCCTCCTTCTTCGGGATTCACTCACAGTATACCATAAATTCCGGAAAAAAGCAATGGGCAAACTCAAAGAATTGCCCGATTCTGCGCAGGGCTGCAAAAAAGCCTTACATCTCCGCATGACCCCATGCAGTTCTGTAAGGCGCACCGTTGCATCCGTCCGTATTATACCATGAAACGCCCGTTTTGTCAAGCAGCTGCCGGCGGGTTTGCAGATGCTTTTTTCTTGACAAGCACAGCGCGAATATGATAAAATAAAGTATAATATAAAAGAACGGAGGGAGATCGCGGTGAAAAGTCTCAGGCAGCTCAGGCAATGCGAAAAAATCATAGAAGCGCACTATGCAGCGGTCTTCCGGTTCTGCAATGCGGTGCTGCGCGGCGACATCCACGGCGCGGAGGAATGCACGCAGGATGTATTCCTGCTGCTTCTGAAGAAGGCGGACGAGCTGGATCTCAACGGGCCGATCGACCGGTGGCTGATTGCATCGGCGTCGCGCATCTCGAAAAAATATCTGCGGGAAAAGGCGGAGCATACCGCCAACGAGATGGAATTCTCCGAGAATATCCCGGACAGGACGCAGGTGCCTGCCGATTGCGCACCGGAGCCTGCCGATCGTGCGTCGGAATTCGACGTCCTGACGGATGATGAATACAGTCTGCTGCTGCGGTATTATACTGTGGACAGGGCATCGCGCGGGGCGCTTGCAAACGAGCTCGGCATCACGGTAAATGCGCTGTATCAGCGAATCTTTGTGATCAAATCGAAGATAAAGCATACAAAAGGAAAGCGAAAACCGGATTGAATATTGTGCAATGCTACAAAGTTTTGCGGAAGTGCTAAGAAATCTCCCCGAAACAGCATATAAGGGCAGAAAGGACGTGATATCATGTCAGACAAAGACCTGCTGAAAGCCATTCAGGCAGACGACACCAATGAGATCATGCTCGCCGCACTCCGGAAGCATCTGGAGACCGAGCTTGAAAAGCCCGAGGATGCGTTCGACCCCGAACGGGTCGCCAGAATCACGGAAACCATCGACATTATCACCGGCTCAGACCGGGTCACTGCGGAAAAAACGCAGGAGGGGATCCAAAAGCTGAAGACGCATCTTGTACCGGAGAAAAAGCGCCTCCGGCTCCGCCGAACCAAAATTGCCGCTGCCTGCGCCGCACTCATTCTCGCCGTCTCCAATATCTGGTCGTATGCAGCATACGGCGTCAATGTGTTCTCCGCAGTGTATCAGTTCTCGGAGGGCAGCGTCACGATCGACGTGCGAAAGGAACACCCGGAGCTCTACGGCGATAATCCCTACGAAAGGGAAATGCGCGATATCTACGCAGCCCACGGGATTGACTCCACGACCATGGTTCCGCTTTACCTTCCGGAAGGCTTTGAGCCGACAGAGGTATACGGGAAGTACCGTGAAAACAGTTTCTCAAAGAAATTAAACTTTTTCTTCATGCGGGACGATGCAAAGGTAAACTTGTATATTAAGGAATTTGTCAATTATTACAGAGTCATGCCGGCTGACATTCCAAGCGATGAACACAATATTGCACCGCAGCAATTCGGGGATCTGACCGTGCATGTCCAGACCGAGGAGCAGCAGTTCTGGGCAGTATTTCAGGTCGGCCTGACGCAGTATATACTGTACACGGACAAACTGGATTATAACGAGAGTCAGCGGATTCTGAAGTCGATCATAGACAGCAGGGTATCCATGACCTGAATGCAGAACGCCGCATCTTGATTGTACCTGCAATTTTTAACAATTATCGAGGATGATACACGGAAGAATTTGTGCATTCATACGAAATTGACTTTTTTCAAAAAAATCTCCTAAGAAATGATACATAAAAAGCATAAACCATCAGAGGCACACCGGAACCATATCAGACCAGAGGGGAGGTGAAGCACATGAAGCGCAGAAAGCTCTTTTGTTTCCTGTTTGCACTCTGCATGATGCTGGTCTGCATCCCGTCTGCTCCGGCATTCGCAGAGGAATCCGCGCCGCCCGAGGCGGAGGATGAGATCGTAAACTCTGTCGGACTGATTTCAAATACATGGCGGTCGATTTCCAAAGGCACAAAAACGATTTATCTGACAGCCGGAACAGAGTCAGCAAGTACCATGTACCGGATCGGGCTTACGGAGATGTACGTTCAGAGAAGCGCCAACGGCACAAGCGGATGGTCTTCGGAAAAGTTTGTGGGCAATAATATTGACGGAAATACGGACAGCAGTGAGATCGAAGATTTCCCGATCACCGTTGTCGGCGGATATTATTACCGCGTCTATCTGAAGCACTACGCAAGGGCAACCTCCGCATCGAATTCTCTGATCGAGGAGATCCCGAAATACTCGAATGTCCTCTGGGTTCCGTAACCTGTCCGCCCGCCGGGAGCAGCAGCGATGTGCCGGAAAATGCAGTGAAAAAGGAGATACGCGATGTCAATCCAAAGTGAAAATCAGAATGATAAAAAGCTGGAGGAGGCCGCAATACGGTTCGTACAGCAGATCGGGATACGCTCAAACCGCAGGGGATATCACTATCTGATTACTGCGATCGTATGCTCCGTCCGGAATCCGCAGCTTCTGCACGCTCTGACCGGTGCGCTTTATCCGGAGGTTGCAGAGCATTACGGCATCACGCCCTTCGCCGTCGAGCGGGGAATCCGCAGCGCGATCGAACGGGCTGAGTCGGAGGATCCCGAAAAGCTGCATTCTGTGTTTTATTACAAGAGACAGAAGCCGTACATCTCAGAGCTCCTGACGATCGCGCACACACAGATCAGTCTCAGCAAAACAGAAGAATGACCCAAAAGGACGGGGAATGCCCATGCGCGTTCCCCGTCCTGCTTTTTTTGAGGCGGAAGAATCTTTGCATGCCTGTTGACAAGCGGGGGTTTTTGTGGTATAATATTTTTGCTGTAAAACAGATCCTACGGAGGTGAAGAAAGTGGCAAACGGCGACAGTTGCGGGTCAAACGGGCGATTATGCAATTTCTGTCATGAAAGACAGCCGGTGCTGCACGCGGCCGCTTTCTTTCTCCTGAACAGATAATGCTGTCTCCCTGTGTATGACCCGTCATGCACAGGTTTTTTGTCCATTTGCCCCTTACGTCAGCGTTGAATTTCAGCACAGCTTCAACGAATGAAACGGAGGGAAAAACATGAACAACGAAGAACTGACCGGGAAGCCGGATTACGCTGCGGAAATCATCGGCATCATCCGCAGCAACGCTTCCCCGAAGTCCATCCAGAACCGGCTGGAGGACTACCACGGGAACGACATCGCGCAGATTCTGGATACGATCACGATTCAGGAGCGCAGAAAGCTCTACCGCGTCTCGACTGCCGAAATGCTCGCGGAGGTCTTTGAGCATGTCGATGAGGAGGAGGCCGGCGCTTACCTGAATGAAATGGACATTCAGAAGGCCGCTGCGGTCATCTCAGAGCTCGAAACCGATACCGCCGCGAATGTCCTGCATGCCATCGAAAAGGAAAAGCGCAAGCTGATTATCGAGGCGATCGCGCCGGATATCCGGAAGGAAATCCGCCTGATCGCATCCTTTGACGAGGACGAGATCGGCAGCAAAATGACCACGAACTGTATCATCATCCGCGAAAACCTGACGGTCAAGCAGGCGATGAATGAGCTGGTGCATCAGGCGGAGGAAAACGACAATATCGCGACGCTGTTCGTGACCGACGAGAGCGGCGAATTCTACGGCGCACTCGACCTAAAGGAGCTCATCACGGCACGGAGCTCGACCGCGCTCGAAAGCCTGATCGTGACCTCCTTCCCGTATGTCTATGCAACGGAGACGATCGACGACTGTATCGAAAAGCTGAAGGATTATTCCGAGAGCATCATTCCGGTGCTCGACAATGCAAACAAAATGCTCGGCGTCATCACCTCCCAGAGCATCATCGAGGTCGTAGACGATGAGATGGGCGAGGATTACGCGAAGTTCGCCGGCCTGACTGCGGAGGAGGATTTGCAGGAGCCGCTGACACAGAGCATGAAGAAGCGCCTGCCGTGGCTGCTGATTCTGCTCGGGCTCGGGCTGCTGGTCTCCTCGGTTGTCGGCGTATTTGAGAAGGTCATCTCGCAGCTCACGCTGATTATGGCGTTCCAGTCGCTGATTCTTGACATGGCAGGTAATGTCGGCACGCAGTCGCTTGCGGTGACCATCCGCGTGCTGATGGACGAAAACCTGACCTTTAAGCAGAAATGGCATCTGGTCATCAAGGAAATGCGCGTGGGGCTCTGCAACGGGCTTCTGCTCGGGCTGCTGTCCTTCCTCTTTGTCGGGGTGTTTATCCTTGCGGTCAAGCGGCGGACGGCGCTGTTTTCATTCGCGGTTTCAGGCTGCATCGGCATCTCGCTGATGCTCGCCATGCTGATCTCCAGTGCGGTCGGCACGCTGATTCCGCTGTTTTTCAAGAAGATCAAGGTAGACCCTGCCGTGGCGTCCGGCCCGCTGATTACAACGGTCAACGACCTTGTTGCGGTTGTGACATACTACGGAATCAGCTGGATTTTACTGCTCAATGTGCTGCATCTGGGATGAAATAAATAGGAACGGGAGAAGGCCGCAGCAATGTGCCTTCTCCCGTTTATCTGTATTATGCTTCGCATTCCTCCGTGTATTCGTTCCGGATCGCGAAGGCGTGGTTCATCGGCCCGCTGCCCTGTCCGAGATTCAGCATCGCGCCGAGCGCACCGGAAATATACCGCTTTGCCCGCATGACCGAGTCCGGCATCGAAAAGCCCTTCGCCAGATTCGATGCGATCGCGCTGGAGAGCGTGCAGCCCGTCCCGTGCGTATTCGGATTCTGAATCCGGTCGCCGTAAAACCAGCGGCATGCTCCCGCCTCACAGAGCAGATCGTTTGCGTCATTGAGCTGATGTCCGCCCTTCAGCAGTACGGCGCAGTGCCAGCGCGCGGAGATTTCCTTTGCGGCATGCTCCATATCCTCGGCGGAGCGGATCTCCTTTCCGCAGAGCACCTCTGCCTCTGGGATGTTCGGCGTTACGATTTCAGCGAGCGGAATCAGCTCCTCTGTCAGCGCAGCGACTGCGCTGTCCTGCAGCAGCTTTGCGCCGCTCGTCGCGACCATGACCGGGTCAAGGACAACATGCTTTGCCTCATACTGCCGCAGCTTTTCTCCGATGACGCGAATCAGCTCCGCAGAGGACACCATGCCGATTTTTACCGCATCCGGTACGATATCCGTGAATACCGCATCGAGCTGCAATGCCAGAAATTCCGGCGTTGATTCAAAGATTCCGGTCACGCCGAGCGTGTTCTGCGCGGTCAGTGCCGTGACGGCGCTCATGCCGAATACGCCGTTTGCGGTCATGGTTTTCAGGTCAGCCTGTATCCCGGCGCCGCCGGCGGAGTCGCTGCCTGCAATGGTCAGTGCTGTTTTCATGGATCATGCTCCTTTCTGTCATTCACCCTGTTATTATATTCCTTTTTTTGCCGGCTGTCAACCTCCCCCATTGCGTTTTCCGGCATAATATGCTATAAGGCGGCAGTGCCCCCGGTTTCACGCTGTGAAACCGCGCAGTTTGCATAGCAAACATGCGCCCTCCGTTTCAACTCCAAGGCAGTCTTTTCTGTATGTATTTTTCTTACGCTCCCATTGCGTTTTCTGGCTTAATATGCTATAATATGCGCAGGAGGTGTTCCGAATGAAACTGAACCCGAAATTTCTGATGCACGAGACCGGCGGTGTGCATTATATTGTCAGCACGGACAGCACCCGATTCAACGGAATGGTAAAGTGCAACGAAACCACCGCATTTATTGCCGAATGCCTGAAAACGGACACGACCGAGCGCAAAATCACCGATCAGGTGCTCGCGAAATATTCCGGTGCAGACCGCGAAACCGTAGCGCGGGATGTGGCAAGGGTCATCGGAAAGCTGCGCTCGATCGGCGCGGTCATCGAATAATGCAGAGATACCGGGGGAGCCGGGCTCTGAGGAATTATCACCATGACAGGAAGATACAAAATCGCAGATAAAACCGCGGAGATTACCTCCGTTTACGATACGGTTCACAGCCTTTGCGCTGCCTACCGGACGGATGAGAAGGCAGATTATGCCGTCGTGACGACGCAGGCGGACATCGAATACGAGCGGGAAAAATCTGCGCGGGAGGATGCGCTCGCCGGCGTTCCGGTCCGGCAGTATCCGGACAGCTACCTTGAGGAGCTCGCGGTCTACCGCAGGATCGCGGTGCAGATGCTGCAATATGACACCGTGCTGTTTCACGGCTCGGTGATCGCCGTGGACGGGATCGGGTATCTGTTCACGGCGAAATCCGGCACGGGAAAATCCACACACTCCCGGCTCTGGCGGGAATATTTCGGCGACAGAGCCGTTATGGTCAACGATGACAAGCCGCTGCTGCACATAGCCGATACGGTCACGGCCTACGGGACGCCCTACAACGGCAAGCACCGGCTCGGCGCGAATATCGCGGTGCCGCTGCGGGCGGTCTGCATCCTGACCAGAGGGGCGGAAAACAGCATTGAGCCGGTCACCGCAGAGGCAGCATATCCGTTCCTGATGCAGCAGGTTTACCGCCCCGCCGACCCGCTTGCCATGCAGAAAACGCTCGCGCTGACCGACCGCCTAGCCGTCAGGGTTTGCCTGTACCGGCTGCGGTGCAATATGGATATTTCGGCGGCAAGAGTCGCCTATGAGGGAATGCAATGACGACATTTGAACAGGAGCTCGAACAGAACGGCAGACTGGTCTTCACCAATGTCGGAACCAGCATGGAGCCGCTGATCCGGCAGGGCAGAGACCTGCTTATCATCGAAAAGCCGCACGGAAGGCTGAAAAAATACGATATTCCGCTCTACCGGCGCCAAAGCGGACAGTATGTGCTGCACCGGATCCTGAAGGTGCGCGCACAGGATTATGTCCTCTGCGGCGACAACCGGCGGAGGAAGGAAACCGGCATCACCGACCGGCAGATCATCGGTGTGCTGACCGCAGTCGTGCGGGACGGAAAGGAGATTCCCATGACCGCGCTGCGCTGCCGGATGTATGCGCATCTGTGGTGTGATCTGTTTCCGCTCCGTGCCTTCATCCTGACGGCAAAGTCCGTCCCGAAACGGTTAAAACGAAAATATGGAAAATAATCACACGATCAGATGGCTTTATGCCGTCCCGAAGCGCAAAAAGCTCTATATCCTCGCGCTGATTCTGCTTCAGGCGCTTCAGGGCGGCAGCGGCGTGCTGTATGCACTGCTGCTGCGGAACATTGTCGATCATGCAACGGAGCATGACACAGATGGCTTCCGCAGATTTGTGATCCTGACGATTCTGCTGGTGCTGGCGCAGCTCGCACTGCGGGCGATGATCCGCTGGCTGAATGAACGCGCAAAGGCCTCCTTTGAAAATCTGTTCAAGGCGCGCCTGCTGCAACAGATTCTGCACAAGGATTTCTCCCTCATCAGCGCGGTTCACTCCGGCGAATGGCTCAACCGCCTCACCAATGACACGGTGGTTGTCGCGTCCAGCTATGTCGAGATTCTGCCGGGGCTTGTCGGAACCGTCGTGAAGCTCATCAGCGCCGTCGTCATGATGATGGTGCTCGACCTGCGCTTTGCGCTGATTCTGATGCCCTGCGGCTGCCTGATGATCTTCTTCACCTACGGCTTCCGCAAAAGGCTGAAGCTGCTGCACAAGCAGGTGCAGGAGCGAGACGGCAGGCTCCGCGTGTTCATGCAGGAGCATATCGGCAGCATGATGATGATTCGCTCCTTTTCCGCAGAGGAGCAGACCGCCCGCGAGGCCGATGAAAAAATGCAGGCGCATATGAGCATCCGAATGACAAGAACGCTGCTCTCCAATATCTGCAACATCGGGCTCGGCGCCGCGATGAACGGCATGTATCTGTTCGGCATCGGCTACTGCGGCTACGGCATTCTGCGCGGCACGATCACCTATGGCACGCTGACCGCGATCACACAGCTCATTACACAGATTCAGGCGCCGTTCGCGAACATCGCAGGGTATCTCCCGAAATTCTATGCCATGACGGCGAGCGCCGAGCGGCTTATGGAGATCGAGGCATTCCGCAGCGAAAGCGACCGGCCTGCGCACGACATCGAAACGGTCAGGCGGTATTATACCGGACAGTTCCGCGCATTCGGCCTGCGGAACGCGGATTTCACCTACTATCCGGCAGTGGACGATCTCAGATCGCTCACAAAGGATTCCATGCCCGCTGTCATCAAGGGGCTCAGCATTTCGATCGGCAAGGGCGAATTTGTCGCATTTACCGGGCAGAGCGGCTGCGGAAAATCCACGGTTCTGAAGCTGCTGATGAGCATTTACACGCTGGACGGCGGCGAGCGGTATCTCGAAAACGCCGACGGCTCAGAGGAGCCGCTCTCGCCGGAATGGCACCGGCTCTTTGCCTATGTGCCGCAGGGCAATCAGCTCATGAGCGGGACGATCCGCGAGGTTGTGTGCTTTGCCGATAAATCCGCGATGCAGGACGACGTCCGCATCCGGGAGGCGCTGAAAATCGCCTGCGCCGAGGAGTTCGTCTTAGGGCTTGAACACGGCACCGATACCCTGCTCGGCGAGCGCGGAACCGGCCTTTCCGAGGGGCAGATGCAGCGCCTTGCCATTGCCAGAGCGGTGTTTTCGCAGAGCCCGGTTCTGCTGCTCGATGAGGCGACCTCTGCGCTCGATGCCGAAACCGAGCGGCGCCTGCTGCAAAATCTGCGGCAGATGACCGACAAAACCGTCGTCATTGTGACGCACCGTCCGGCTGCACTGGAAATCTGCAACAGAACCGTCGATTTTTCGCCGGAAAGCAATACATAACAAGATCCCCTCTCCGTTTTGCCGCGGAGAGGGGATGCTTTTCATATTTTGTTGATGCTGTATCTTCCGAAGATCAGATAACCGGGTCGTCGATCCGGATGATTTCGGAAAACAGCGCCCGCTTCATCACCGTCAGATCGACCGCATTCACATGCCGGTCGCCGCTCAGGTCGGCAATCATGATCTGCGCGGCATTCAGCTCCTGCTCTGCATACAGGAATTTGCTCAGCAGCACGGCATCGGCGATTCCGAGATACCCGTCGGCATTCAGATCGCCCGCAACCGGCTCCTTCACGGTCAGGCTGCCGTCCGGCTGAACCTCGATCATCTTCGCGGTCTCATCATCAGGATAATCGAGACTCCACTCCCGACCGACAAACACTGTGATCTGCACATCGCCCGCAGGACGGTACACCTCCACAATCCGGCTGGTTTCTCCGGCGATCGGAACCGGGAGCAGACGGTTTTCTGAAACATACATCTTTGTCACCTGCTCGTACTCTGCGCCGTTCAGCCCGACCGTCAGCTTCGCGCCCGTACTGTAATTGCAGTCCGCGCAGACCGCGATCAGATCGTCATGAACGGAAACCGTGCCGTTTTCCCTCGTATAAATATTGTATTCCTTGACGGAATCCGGCAGCCACGCGCGAAGATCCGTTTCCTCCAAGGTTCTGCCGTCATATGCAAAGGTCAGCTCCTGCACATACGGATCAGCAAGTGCTTTCTGAAACGCCCGGAGCTCAACCTTCAGCTCGCCGACGGATTCCGGCATCACGACAATGACCTCATACTTCGGAATATGCGCAATAAAATCCTCGCCTGCATATTCAATATTCCGCTGATAGTCTTCATACTCGCTGCGCCGCTTCCAGTAATCCTCGCTTCCGTCATTTTCGCCCGGATCCTCTGGCGCTTCAAAGGAATACAGCGTATCCGAGACCTCATCATAATTCGGAATACCGCTGTACTGCACATCATATGTGCGGTCATTGTCCGGCTCCTGAATCCGGACAATGCAGATAAAGCCGTCATCGACACGGGTCATGCCGTATTCGTTTGTGAACGAAACGGCCTCGGCATAGCTTGCCGGAACCCAGTCCGGCGCGGCCGGAACCGGATCCAGCGCATAGGCCGGAAGCTGCGGAACGGTGCAGAGCATCATCGCTGCGGATACAAGGGCTGCTGTTCTGTTTCTTTTTGTCATAATTCTCATCCTTTCTGTTAGATTATGTCAGTTCCCCCTGTGCTTTTATTATAGCACAATCCGACAAATAGTCAAGAGCTTTCACAGAAAATTAAAAATTCCGCGCATAGTCTGCATATAGCTTTCCTCCGTCTCCTATTGCAATTTTTCTCTGGATATGGTATCATATAACTGACAATCAGGTGAAAAATGAAAGGGTGAAGCAGTATGAACGGCAAGCAGAATTTCAGCAAAGCACCAGCAAAAACCGACCTCCACATGCACTCCGTTTTTTCGGACGGAACCGACACGCCGGATGAACTCCTGAGCCGTGTCAGAGCCGCCGGAATCGGGCTATTTTCCGTGACCGACCACGATTCAATTGAAAGCAGCAGAATCATGCCGGCGCTTTGCGCAAAGGGCGGCACGCGGTTTCTCTCCGGCGTCGAATTCTCATGCCGCGATCAGCAGGGGCAGTATCACATCCTCGGCTACGGCTATGATCCCGACGCTCAGCCGATTCAGGAGCTCGTTGCGCGCGGGCATTCCTACCGCATGAAAAAGCTGCGCCGGCGGCTGGATTTTCTGGAGCAGGAATTCGGCTTTACCTTTCCGGAGGAGGAGGTTCGCCGCCTGTATGCGATGCACAACCCCGGCAAGCCGCATATCGGAAATCTCATGGTGCAGTGCGGCTTTGCCGAATCAAAGGAGCAGGCAATCCGCGAATACCTCAACCGGCTGCATGAGCACAGCGACTGCATCCCGCCCGGGGACGCAATCCGCGCGATTCTGGAAAGCGGCGGGATTCCGGTTCTGGCGCATCCTGCATTCGGCAGCGGCGACCAGATGATCCGCGGCGGGGAAATGGAGCAGCGCCTAACCCGTCTGACCGCCTCCGGCCTTCAGGGCATGGAGTGCTTCTATTCTCAGTTTTCCGCGGAGATCAGGGAGGAAATGCTCGCATTTGCTGCGCGCTTTGGGCTGTATGTCACCGCCGGCAGCGACTATCACGGAACAAACAAGCAGATTTCGCTCGGAGACACCGGGCTCGGTGCATCCGCAGAGCTTCCGGAGGGAATGCAGCGGTTTCTGCATGAGATCGAGGGGAAATGCGCCGGATGAAACGATTTGGAAGCACATTCCGGCAGATCATGCGCAGCTTTTCTGCGGCTGCGGCGATGCTCTGCCTCATAATCGGCTGCGGGATTACTGAGCCGGTTTCTGCGCCCGAGCCCGAACCGCCGCGCCCGCCGGAGGAGCTGATCGAGGAGATGATCGCCTATCGCGGATGCTACGGCGCAGAGGCAGACGGCAGAATCCGGCTGCTGCTCGCCGAGCTCAGGGAGCAGGACAGCGCACAGGGCGAGCTCTGGACAAAAATCATGGATTACTGGCAGTATGCCGATACGGAAATGGAGCTCCACATCGACAGGCTGCCGGACGGGCTGCCGGATGACGACAGTCTGGCGCTGACGGTGCTGGGGTACTCGCTGAACCCGGACGGCACGATGAAGGACGAGCTGACCGCCCGCCTGACGGCTGCCCTGCACTGCGCCGAGCAGTATCCGAATGCCTATGTCATCTGTACGGGCGGCGGCACGGCGATGCTACGGCAGGATGTGACAGAGGGCGGGCTCATGGGCGAATGGATGCTGGCGCACGGCATTCCCGAAAGCCGCCTTATCATTGAGGACCGTTCCCTCTCCACGGCGGCAAATGCCTGCAATACCTATGAGATTCTGCGCAGCAGTTATCCGCAGGTCGATTCGGTCGTGCTCATCAGCAGCGATTATCATATTGCATGGGGCGCGCTGATGTTTGAGACCGCATTTCTGAGATCGGCATACGAAAACCGGACACCGGAGATTCATGTCATCTCAAACTGCGCCTGTGTTGTCGAGGACACGACCTTCCCTCGCGACGATCTGCTGCACTGGGAAGCGGGCGGCATGTTCGAGCTGATCGGAAACAGCGCGCTCGCCTCGCAGTATTATCACGATTTTGCAAATGTGGTAAAGCCGCCTTTATCATAAGTCACTTTTAAGAATTGTGTTGTTAAGATAAATCGGAATACAGAGGTGAAATAATCTACGGAAGCAAGACTTGAATACTGTGGTAATTAAATAGAAATAACAAAATTTCGCCACTCTGTTGATGACGAAAAAACGGAAACCCATATAATTGTTCATTTGATAAGTGAAAGCCTATAAGGTTTGATTGATCGCAGGAACACTTTTCCTGAATGGGAGTATCATAATAAAACAAAACCGGTGCGGACTGTTACATCCGCACCGGTTCTTTGTAAGCAATCTGATGACAAACTCAGCACGCCGGGTCTTAACACACCTCAGAGAAAAGGAAGTCATCATCCGCCCTATCGGGCACTCCGGCGCAGAACGCTTACAATATGATACAGGCTATCCTGTGACAGACTGCATCGGGCAAACTCATCGAACCGTTTATTCAACGGATAAAAGGATGTCACAAGGCAGCATGATACTGCCGCCCGATGCAACGCCTGTATGCGCCGTGCCAAGCAATCCGGCAGCGAACAATGTCCTGCACATTATGCTTATCCCCGATCGGGGATAAGTTCAGCGTCATGAAAAGGAAGCTGCCGAAAACGTGCAGGATTCCGCTTGGCTGTAGTGCTATTATAGCAGATTGCCGCAAAAAAATCAAGCGGTTTACTCGGATTCCATAAAGAAATTGCTGTCGATGAGACTCAGCTCGTTTTCTGCGGCGGGCTTGCCCATGACCAGAATCACATCCGCCTGACCGGGCTCGGAGACCGCCTCGGCGCCCTGTGCCGCAAACAGAATCTCCAGATATTCGCGGAGACTGAATGCATTGTTCCGCGGCGCCGTGCCGTAATAGCTCCGGGACGGATCGGGCTTGCCGTCAAAGATCAGCACGCGGTTCTGCACATCAATGTACCCGTAGTTGAGCGTTCTGTAATCGCCCGTGAGATAATGCGTAAAGAAGCAGTTTTTCGGGTCATAGAGCTTGATGTCCGTTCCGGTTTTGGAAACTGCCATAATGCCGACAAAGCACTCGTCGATCTCGCGGAAGGAATCATGGCCGCTGTAAAGATTGATGTTCAGGCTGACATGGCGCAGGGTCTTTTTCGCGGTTTCCAGATCGAGGTCGATGTATTCTGCGGCATCGGAATGCGTGATATCGCCGCTGAACACCAGCTCGCCGGACTTGAATTTCGCGTTCCAGCCGATATCAATTTCCTCGCCCTCCGTCGAGAAGGCCGCACCGTGCAGGTCAACATCCACGCGCTCCTTGTCATTCCAGTAGACAAAGAAGCGGATGTACCGGGCATTCTCCGGAATCCGGTAGGCAATGCCCGAGCGGATATAGCCGCCCTCCGAAGATTTGTCTCCGGTGCTGACCGTCGAAAGGCTAAGGTCATACTCCGGCATGCGGATGCAGACCTTTTTCTGCTTCAGCGGGGTCTCATTGGCAGAGAGCCTGAGCCGGAGAAGCTGCCGGAGCATGAGCCGGAGCTGGACTGCCTCCTGATAGCGGCTTTCCGGCAGCTCATTTGCCTCATCCCGCGAGAAGAAGGACACAAGGCTCACGAGCGTCTGCGTTTTCAGCCTCGCGGCATTGGGTGCGATCGCGGAGAAGATATCCGTCAGCGAATAGCCGTTCCGCATGAGGTAGGTCAGGTGCCGGAGCATCATGCCGGGGCGCGCCGCATAGACTTCGAGCACCTCCGGCGCTTTCTCCGCGACCATCCGCTTGACCTGCGATTCCCAAGAACGCAGTCTGCCTGCGCGGAGCTCTGCGACTGCCGCCGCATACTCGGGCTTGCGGGAGTACATGTTGAAATCAAGATACTGGAGCATCAGAATCGTGCGCTCCCGCTTTTTGCCGGAGATCACGAGGTTTTCGCGGAAATCCCCGATCGGGTAGCTTTCCAGCAGCTTCACGATCAGACGCTTCTGCGATGTTCTGAAATGGAAGCGCGTTCTGGTGAGCGCATAGTCCATGCACTTCCAGACATCGCCGGTATGCTGGCAAATCGCGTGCAGACAGATGAGCTTCTGAGCCGATGACAGCACGCCGTCCGCAAAAATACTCTGGAATACGGGCAGCAGATTCTGCTTGAAGGTCACCGTCACGCCGGCGAGCGCCTCCGCAGGAAGCTGCTCTGCGCACTCCCGGATCATCATGAGCTCCTTGTCGGTCACGCGCTCAGTTTTGGTCATGATCCTCCGGTACGGGGTGATGTACTGCTCGCTGCGGTCAATCAGCGCGAGCGTCTTGGCACTGAGCAGCGTATCGTCGGGCTCGAGCTTTTCGGTTTGCTGCATGTCCGGCAGCCACCCCCTTGTGACCGGCATCCCGGTGATCTCCTCAACGCCGTAGGTCGAAAGATAGTGCAGGAGCTGGTGAAAGCGGAATACCGCTTCATCCGTCTCCATGACCTGCGAAGGGAAATCGGGGTACATCGGCGCGGCCTTCACATCGCCGATATCGCTGCGGATCCGGTCGGCAAAGCCGGTGAGTCCGTCCGATTTTGCGAGCACGACAATGTCCTTCGGGGCAAGGGTATAGCCAAGCGCGAGCAGCTCCTCATTGACCGTCATCGCCTTGATCAGGTTTTCCTCGCACAGCGGCGCCGTGTCAAAGGAAACAGCAGCGAGCCGGAGCTCGGAGAAAAGCAGTTGTTCGTAAAGCATCATGCGCCTCCGTGATCGGTAAAATTTCCGCTGCGGCCTGTTTGGATTCAGCGGATAGCTTATCATTATATCACTGTCAGACGGATTTGTCAAGTACTTTTTTATAAAAAAAGCTATTTTTTACCAGCATTATGATATCCGAAATCCGATGAATCTACCCCGCTCATTGCTGAACGGGGCATTTTCTGTCACGAATCGAGCTTGCGCTCCATTTCATCAGAATGCTGCTCTGCAAGCGCCGAGAGATCGACCGGCTCCTCATGCAGCGCATCGAAGCGGATCGACTCCATGTGCAGGCCGCTCTGTGCAAAATACAGCCGCAGCGCACTGTAACGCGAGAAAATCGGAATCTTTTTGCTGAAGGAAACCGGCTTGCCGTCCGTGCCGTTCCATGTGAAAGTGCCGCTCGCGGTACCCATGCTGAACAGCGTCACCGGAATCTGCGCGAGCGCACCCTGCGTCGAGGAGGCGGTCAGCGTCACGCGGTACCAGCCGGGCGTTTTCGCATCAAGCGCGAACGAGAACGAGGTACCGCGGTCGGTACAGATGCCGGAAAGCGGAATCGTCAGTGAATCCGGCAGCTCATAGAACACGACCGGCTCACCGCTGTCCTGCTCCTCCGCCGGGCGGTTCACGATCTGAGGCTCAGTGTCCTCGCCGAGCAGCCGCTTCATCGCATTCGTATGCAGCAAAAACCGGCAGATATTCGCCGCATTCCGCTGCAATTCACCGCGGGTCAGCGTGCCCTCACGCAGCGCTTCCATAATATTGTCATCATGCGTCTCGCAGTCGGCGCAGACCATGTAAACATCGTTCTGTGCGCGGACCATTGCCGCGAAATCCCGCTGATCGGGCCCCTGCCCGCGCTCGTTGATATTCGCCCACCAGTCCGTCATCACAAAGCCCGTGAATCCCCATTCCTTCCGGAGAATTTCGGTGACGAGATCGTAATTTCCGGCGGTCCAGAGCCCGTTCACCGAGCCGTAGGTCGTCATGACCGACTGCGCCTCGCCCTCGATCACGGCGATCTCGAAGCTCCTCAGATACAGCTCGCGCAGGGCGCGTTCGGAGACAACGCCATCGAGAAAATGACGGCGGGTCTCCTGATTGTTTCCGCAGAAATGCTTGAGCGTACCGGTGACGCCGGCTGCATGCAGCCCTCTGAGCTCTGCCGCCGCGATCATGCCGGTCAGATACGGATCCTCCGAGAAATACTCGAAATTGCGCCCGTTCAAGGGGTGGCGGTGCAGATTCATGCCGGGGCCGAGCAGGCAGTCCACATGATTTGCCGCCATTTCCAGCCCGACGCAGGTGAACATTCCGGTCAGCAGCGGCGGATTGAAGGTCGATGCCAGCATCGTGCCGTTCGGCAGACTGAATGCCTTGGTGCCGCAGTCCAGCCGCATCCCGGAGGGGCCGTCCGAGCAGCAGCCCGCCGGAATCCCGTAAGCGCTGAGCGCATCGGTCACGCCGCCGAACGCCGAGGCGGTGCCCGGTGTCACGCGCGGGCTGCCCATGCCCTCGCCGCGCATCATCTGCGCAAGCTCGGAATCGGAGAGCTGTGCGATAAAGCTGTCCATATCCGCATCGCCGCGCAGCACATCGGCGAGCACAATGCCGGCCTTCTTCTCCGGCAAAGCATCCGGCAGCGATTCCATCCGCCGCGCCGCTTCATCAAACTGCATCAGCGGAACATCCTCATAAGCGACCCGGATGCCGCCGCGGACGACCTCCGGCTTCATACGCTGGAATGCCCGGACGGGCGGCATCGCCTGCCTGCATTGCAGCACGACGAGCAGCTCATCCTGCTGCAAGCAGCCGATATATTCTGCATCGCGGACGCTTGTGCCGACATAATAGCGGTACTCCCCCGCCTCGATCACCCAAGCATGCGCATGCCCGGTCACGCCGCTGTCGTCGTATGAGCCCGGAACCTCCGCACAGAACAGCATCTGCTCCGACTCGCCGGGCTGAAGCAGACGGGTCTTGCGGAAGGCAAGCAGCAGGCGCGAGGGCTTGCCGAGCTTGCCCTGCGGCGCCTCGCAGTATAGCTGCACGACCTCTTTTCCGGCAGCAGCGCCGGTATTGGTCACGGTCACGCGGATTCTTCTGCCGTCCTGCAAGGAATGCACGGAAAACGATGTATACGATAGGCCGAAGCCGAAGGGATACAGAACGCAGTCCCGCGCAAAGGTCTCGAAGTACCGGTAGCCGACGTAGATATCCTCCTGATAGTAATTGACGTCGGGATTCCCGAAGTTTTTGTCGGAGGGGTAATCGCGGATCTCCCGCGCAATCGTATCGGGGAGCTTGCCGCTCGGAGACACCGCGCCGGTCAGTACCGCGGCGGTGCCAGTGCCGCCGGTCATGCCGCCCTGCCAGACATACAGCACGGAATCGGGCGCATACGCCTCGACAAAGTGCATATCTACGAGATTTCCGGTGTTCAGCAGCACAATGACATACTGAAAATGCGCCCTGCAAAGCCGGAGCATTTCATTTTCCTGATCGGTGAGGTAAAAGGAGCCCTTTGCAAGCCGGTTATCCTGCTCCTCGCCGGCAGTCCTGCCGATGACGACAACGGCGCGGCTGCATACCGCCGCTGCCTGCTGTACGAGCGCGTCGCTGAGCGGCATCTCCTCCTGAGACCACGGCTCGCCGCCCCAGCCCTCGCCGAGGTCATAGGGGTGCGCTTCGTCCCATTTTCGGTAAACCGCGAGCAGCGGCTCATAAACCCGCACGCCCGCCTCCAGCAGCCCGTCTAAAATTCCGGTGACCTTTGATACATTGACCATGCCGCCGGAGCCGGTGCCGCTTTTATAATAATGAAGCTGCATCCGCCCGAACACCGCAATCTGCTCTCCCTGCGGAAGCGGCAGCGCGCGGTTTTCGTTCCGGAGCATGACAATGCCCTCCGAAACCGCATCGGCGGCAAGCTGCAAATACCGATTCCAGTCCAGTACCCGTTTCAAGACGTTCCCTCCTGTTCCGCGGCCTCTGCCTCCGCCAGCTCGATCTCCTTGCCCTCTGCGACGATCTGCTCCTTTTGCAGCCGGTCATAGAGGAACACATAGAAAATATTGCCGTAGCGCGGGCTGTGTACCAGATGCCCGATGTCGTCGATCATTTTGATTTTTCCGGTTTTGGTGATGATCCGGTAGCTGACATAGTCCAGCCCGTGCGGATTGGTTTTGAGCTGCGAGAAAATCTCCCGCTCGACGCGGTCGAGATCGTCCGGATGCACGATATTCCGGAAGCTGTCGCCGCTGAATTGCAGCAGTTCCTGCATCGAATCGCACTCAAACAGCGCATAGAGCTGGTCATTTGCAAAAAGGATCTCCTCGGTCTCATCCGCCTTATATACCAAAATCGCGCCGGGAATCCCGGAGACCAGATCGCCCAGATGGAAGCTGAGCTGCGTCCGCTTCTGGTTGCGCATATCCTGCCGGAACTGCACAAAATTGCTGCGGTGATGCATCTTGACATGGTACATCGCGATATCCGCCTTCATCGCAAGGTCGTGATATTCCGTGCCCTGCTCGGGGTACATCGCATAGCCGATCGAGAACGAGAACCGGTAGGTTTTTTCCTGCTTCGTGACAAGATGCGGCTCGGCGAAGAACCGTCCGATCTCCTCCTCGGCCTCCTTCTGTGTGCGGTTTTTCAGCAGGATCAGGAATTCGTCGCCGCCGTTGCGGACGATCACGCTGTCGCGCCCGAAGCATTTTTCCATCTGCCGCGCAGCCGCCCGCAGCACCAGATCGCCGATATCATGGCCGTACTGGTCATTGAACCGCTTGAAATAGTCAAGGTCGATCAGCAAAACCGCGGCGCTGTCCTGCGGATAATGCCGGAAATAATCCATGATATGCACATCGCCGGCGCTGCGGTTATAGAGCCCCGTCAGGCCGTCAAATTCCACCATGCGCATCAGGCGGCTGTCCGATTCCTGCATCTGCGTGACATTGCAGATCAAAAACAACGCACAGATGCCCGCTGCATCCTCATACAGCGCGCAGCCGATCAGCAGCCGGTAGGCAATGCCCATCAGAGAGCAGTTCACCTCCGTCTGCACATACTGCTCCCCCGCCTGAAACCGGGAGAGGAGCGTATCCGGCGAAAACATCGTGCTGAGGGGCGGGTCGGGCTCAACTGCCCGGCACTTCTCCGAGAGCAGCTCCAGCACTGTTTCAAAATCCGCCTGCTTCATCTGCGGATACAGATGCCGCAGCGGCTCCGTCAGGTACAGTCCGCTGACGGAGTTCCGGATCAGATCGGCAGCAAAGCAGCTCGATTTCCTCAGCATGTGCTCAATGGAGGGGTACCCGAGATATCCGGCAAAGCATTTGCCTGCGAGTTGATACATCCGTTCGGGTGTAACGGAATTCAGATTTCTGTCAGACATAATAGGATTCCTTACTCACATATTATATTTGCTTATCCTTTCATCAGGGCGCGCTTCATCAAAGTCAGGTCAACTGCGTTCAGCTTTCCGTCAAGGTTGCAGTCGCCCGCCTTCCAGTTGACCATCTGCGGGGAGCTGCCCTCACAGAGCCAGCGGCTCAGGGCAACAGCATCGCGGAGATCAAAGATTCCGTCTCCGGTGACGTCCATCGCGCATTCTGCGGGCGCCGGATAGCCGTATACGGCACACTCGTTGAGGTCGCCGCCGCCCTTGACGATCTTCAGCGTCGCGGTCGGGGCGGAATCCGGGATCAGAACGGTGTCGCGGGACATGTACCCGCCCATTCCGGAGGAAAACAGCAGCGTATCGGTCGCGGCATCGTAAATCTCAAAGCTGCCGGTGCCGTAAGTATCGTAAATGCTGAAGCCGGTGATGACATACGGGCGGTCCAGCGTGACATAGCAGGTAATATTCGACTGGTTGACGTTGGTCTCCGGCTTTGCGAGCGCTGCGGTGTCGCCGTAGATCATCTCCGGCATGGTATCCGGCTCGTCAAACATCCGGTAAAACTGGTTGAGCTTGCTGTCTGCGGGCGCGGTGCTGAGGTCGCAGACCTCCGTGCTCTGATCGGCAGTCAGGCAGAGCGACTGCGGTTTGATGTACTGACCCTTGCCGTTCACGATCTGCTTTTTCTGCGCAGAGACCGTCACGAACACCGGCGTCTCGGAGACATCGACCGAAACGCTGCGCTTGCCGGCAGAAAGCTCGGTCACGGTGCCCTCGGCATAGGTGCCGGGTACGGTCAGATAGGCATTGCCGTTCATCGGCAGGGCAAGGCTGTAGCCCTTCACGACCTTGTCCTCACTGGTCGGCGACCAGAGGCAGTAGATCACATCGCCGGTGATCCGGTCGGTGAACACATACTTGCAGATGCCGTCCGCGGATTCATCCGCGGTGAAATCCGCGTTTTTCAGCACATTGGTCATGCATGCGGTGTAATACCACGCGAGCTTTTTGTTCCACTCGCCCTTTCCGGTGACGAGACCGGAATTGTAATACACACCCTCGCCCTCGTCGCGGAGCTGGAACTTGGTCATGCGGTCTACTCCTGCGCCGACTGCGGCAAGGTAGGTCCGCGCAACACGCTGCGCATAGCGGAGCTGATACTGCTCGTTGTCATGATTATCGGTGCCTTCGGTTTCGGCGTCGGCCATCGGAATCTCAAATTCCGAGATCCAGAGCTCGGTGCCGGGCGCGTTTTCGTCCATCCACGCCTGAATCTCCCGGATGCGCTCCACAAACGAGGAATCCTCCGGATTGTATGTATCCGGCCCGAGATGCACATTGATGATATCGACGGCAAACATTCCGTCGCTGCGGTGATAATTGAACCAGAGCTTCATCTCGGAGAGATAATCGAGCAGCGAAGCCGTCGAGAGCATGCCGCCCATCGCGAGCTTGAAATCCGGGTCTGCCTGCTTCACGCCGGCATTCGGAATCGCGCCCTCATGCCCGTCGTAGTCCGCAGAGCACATCGCCGCAAGCTCATAGGGGCTGTAAAAGCTCGCCTTTCCGCTCCATGTCTTGTTCGGCTCATTGCAGTTCTCGGCAGCCTCCAGCAGTCCGAGCCCGATCTTCGGCTCGGAGCCGTCTGCGACATTGAGCGTCTCAGGATCGACGTCAGGGTTACTGCCGTAGCGCGCCGCGACCTGATACATCGCCTGCGCATGGAGCGCATAGCTCTGCGGGTCGGTCGTGTCATCGCCCTTTTTCACGGCGATCTCCGGCGCCTTGTCCTCGCCGTAGATCACGGGGCTGCTCGCCTGAAAGCACGGGATGATGCTGATGCCCTGCGCCTTCATCGCGCCGTAATAGCTGTCCATATCGCCCCATGTGCCCTGCGTGAATTTCACCCTTCCGTCTGCATCGAGCAGCCAGCTGAAATTGTGGTATTCGCGGACATTTCCCGCCGCCATGATCGCGGTCATCGGGTCGTCGATAAACGCGTTGAAGCCGATGCGCTGCCCGGCGGTCAGATTGGTTTTCTCCCCCGCTGCCGGATGCGATGCAGTTTTTGCGAGCTGCTCGGCGGTCAGCTCCGATGCCTTGTAGCCGTAGATCGCAAGCTCGCTGACGCCGCTGTCGCCGCAGGGCGTCGAGAAGCGCAGATACCGCGTCGCGCGCGGATTTTCAAAGCTCACGCCGCGCCACGCCTGATACCAGTCCGTCGTGAAGCTGCCGCGCTCCTTCCACGCAAACGGCTCGCCGTCCTGAATCAGCCAGTCCTGTATGCCGTTGTTGTCGAGAAAGCAGATGCCGGTGATGACATAATTTGCGCCGAGATCGAGATAAAAGGAATCCTCCCCGAACTCCGACTGCAAATTCGGCTTCCAGTTTTTCGATTTATCGGTCGCCTTCCACAATTCCGAATCGACCGCAGTATTGTCCGGCGACGCCGGCACCTTGTCCTGATCGTTGAACAGCACCGATGCCGGATTGAGATAATCCGCGCCGATATATACAAGATTTTCGTCCATGACCGAGAACCCGCTCACATCGAGAAGTCCGGGCTCCTGTGCTGCGGATGCGGGCATTGCGGGCATCGCCGCAGCAGCAACGGTCAGCGCAAGCATTCCGCAAAAGATGCGTCTTTTCATAATTCTCCCCCTCAAAAGTCATACAAGCAATCAAATGTCATACAAACATCACTCTGTCAGCCGTCTGATCCTCTTTTCCGTGTCCGCGAGGATCTCCTCCGGCTCTGCGCCGATATGGTACACGCCGTCCTCATACAAAATCGCGCCGGCGCACATCGTCAGCTTCACATTGCTGCGGTCGCCGCTCAGCACAAGGCTCTCCGGAATATGGTGCAGCGGCTGCAAATTTGCAGCGTGCAGATCAATCAGAATCAGGTCTGCCTGCTTGCCCTCAGCGAGAATGTCGCAGTCGTGCAGCCCCATTGCGCGCGCCGAGCCGACGGTCGCCGCCTTCAGCATCGCAGCCGCCGGAATCGCCGCAGCATCCATCGTTCTGAGCTTTTGCAGCACGGTTCCGAGATACATCTCCCGGAACGGATCCAGTGCATTGTTGGATGCGGCGCCGTCCGTACCGAGCGCGAGATTCACGCCCTCCTGCAAATACTCCCTGATCGGCGCAATGCCGCTCGCGAGCTTGGCATTCGAGCAGGGGCAGGAGACCATCCAGAGCCCGTTCCGCCGGAAGACTGCCCGGTCTGCCTGATCGAACCAGACGCCGTGGAAGCCGCCGCCGCCCATCTCCCACATGCCGATGGACTCAAAATACTGCGCGGGCGAGGCGCCGTGCCGCTCGATGCAGCCGTCGTGCTCAGAGCGTGTCTCGCTGATATGCGTATATACCGGCTCCTTTTCCGCTTGTGAGAGCCTGACGATCTCGCGGTGCAGGCTCTCGTCGCTCGTGTATTCCGCATGGAATCCGAGCCGGTAGCCGATGCGCGGGTGCATGCTCCGATAGCGGCGGTACTGTTCATCGAGCCGCTCAACATCCTTCGCGGAGCCGCTGACACTGCCGCAGAGCACCGCACGGATGCCGCTTTCAATCGCGGCCTGCACCGTGCTCTCCGGGTAAAAATACATATCGAAAAAGGCGGTCGTGCCTGCTGCGAGATATTCCAGAATTGCCAGCCGGTCAAAGGCATAGACATCCTCCGCGGTCAGCCTGTCCTCATACGGGAATACCTTTTCAAACAGCCATGTCTGAAGCGGCACATCCTCCGCAAAGGAGCGGAGAAAGGTCATCGCGGAATGCGTGTGCGCGTTCTTGAAGCTCGGCATCAGCAGATTGCCCTTGCAGTCAATCCCGCGCGCAAATTCCGGAAGCTCCGCGGGCGTCTCCCCGATATAGGAAATTTTATCGCCGTCTGTCCAGAGCTCGCCGGATATGATCTCCAGCGGCTCCTCCATTGTCAGAATCCGTGCGTTGTAAAATCGAATCATGTTTCCTGTCCTTTCATCGTATTGCCCTTTGACTGCTCCAGCGCCTCCTGCATCGCCTCCACGGCGATCTGGATATGGTCGATCTCATCCGTGTCGTCGGCATAGGCGGAGGAGGACTGAAAGCTCAGATAAGAGCCGTAGTAATCAAGCAGAAGCCCCGAACGCTGAAGCAGATTGCCGATCCGGCTCTGCATGGCCTCCCGGTAGCGGTCATTGCCGATTCTGTCATACTGAAAAAAGCTGAGCAGATGCAGCATTCTCGCGGCAAGATCGTAGAAGATCGCCTCCATTCTGTCATAGAGCGGATCATCCCGCAGCAGCTTTTCAAGCTGTGTGCGCATATCATGCCGCTCGCGGAACACCTCCGTGAGCTGACGGACACTTTGCAGCCAGCCGTTCACGGTCTCGCCGTATTCACCGAGCGGAAAATGCCGCGCGGTATCCGAGATATACTCATATTCCTTTGTGACAAAGCAGCGCCGGTATTCGTCATTCCGGTTTCTGTTCAGTGCATCGTCAGCGGTCAGGGCAAAGTTGTAATTGACCTTCGTGCGCATCCGGAGATGCTTTCTGCCCCATTCCAGAAGCTGCCGCAGTGTTTTTTCTTCCTTTGTAAATCTCTGCACGCTGTTTCTCTCACTCCTGTTCCAAACTATCACAAAAAGCCAAAGCCGGCCTCAATGCAGCTTCTGCCGTCCCGTCATCCGCAGGGCGAATGCCGCGGTCATGAAAGCCGTCATGATAAAAGCATCGCGAGGATGATGCTCATGAAGAAAACGGCGCCGATCAGTACGGCAGGGAGCAGCAGCACAGCAAAGGACAGCTTTGCCGCAACGGACACCGCAGCCAGAACAATGCAGCAGATATAGAGAACGGCTGCCCCGGCCATTCGCCGTTTGTATCTCCTTTCGCCGCGCTTCACCGCAGGGTCCTCCGGTTCATCCGCCGTCTGACGCGCTTTTTTCGCTGCATGCTTTGACAGCAGATAGTCGCCGTATGCCAGAACGATCAGCGAGACAATCAGCCCGATCAATGAAATGATCTGCGGAATAAACGCACCGATGCCGGTATCCGGGTCAAGGCCTTGATCTATGTCGTAAACCGGAGTAAAAACCAGACAGAATGCGTATATGATGCCGAATGTGATCTTGACGCCCTTGCCCATTCTTTTCAGGGGGATCTGGGGACGCTTTTTCAGTGCGGCGGCATTCCGGCCTGCGCCGTACAGCCTGCTTCTCATCCTTTCGGCATTTATGAACACCCGGAGAAACACACTCATCCCGAAGGATGCGACTGCAAACAGCATGCTGGCAAAGACCACGGCCGTCAGAACGGATGCATCAGCCAGACCGGTCCCCATGAGCTCCATAAGAAAGATCAAAACGGAAGGACAAGCACAGAAAATCAGAAGCAAAGCGATCGTATGATTGGCATATGCAATCTCCTTGACTTCCCTGATCTGTTCGTCCGTCATGAAAAAAGTATCAAGATACTTATGATTCTGATCCATGTCCGGTTCACTCTGCCTTCCCCATTTCCGCGATTGCCGCGCGCACCAGCTTTTCAAACTGCGGTGCTGCCTTGTCGCCGGCCTCCTTGACCTCCTCATGGGTCAGCGGATGCGGAGAGATGCCCGCAGCGAGATTGCTGATGCAGGACACGCCGCAGATCTCCATGCCGCAGTGCCGTGCCGCAATCGCTTCGATCGCGGTGCTCATGCCGACGGCATCCGCGCCGAGCAGCCGGAACATCCGGATTTCTGCGGGCGATTCATACGCAGGCCCCGCGGTCTGCACATAGACGCCCTCCTTCAGCGGAATGTCCGCATTGACGGCGATTTTCCGGATGATCCGGTTCAGCCGCGTGCTGTATATTTCGCTCATATCCGGGAACCGGACGCCGAGCTCATCGAGATTGGCCCCGCGCAGCGGCGACGGCACAAAGCTCGAAATCTGATCGGTAATCAGCATAAACTCGCCCGCATGCATGCCGGGCTGGATGCCGCCCGCAGCATTCGTCAGGAACAGGATCTCCGCGCCGAGCAGGTGCAGCAGGCGAACCGGCAGCACCGCCTCCTGCGGAGTGTAGCCCTCGTACATATGCACTCTGCCCTGCATGACCGCAACCGGAATACCGTCGCAGTACCCGAACACAAAGCGTCCGGCGTGCCCGGCGACGGTCGAAACCGGAAAGCCCGGAATCTCCGCATAGTCAAGCGTCGATTCGATATCAATATGATCGGCGAATGCGCCGAGCCCGGAGCCGAGAATCAGCGCGATCCTCGGCCTGAATGCGATGCGCGCCGACACATAGGCATAGCACGCATCAAGCTGTTCCTTTCCATTCATCTGTATCCCCTCCGTTACCGCTCGGAAAACTGCTGCTCCAGCCGCGCAATGCGGTCGTCGAGCAGATCGGCAGTGGTCTCGTGCATCGCAGTCGAGCGCTCCCCGACCGCCTTCAGCATGCCCTCGGTCTTTATGAAGCTGTCGTTGACAAGATCCATATTGGTCAGCAGCATGGTATAGAGCTGCTCAAATGCCGCAGAGATCTTCTGCGTAACTCTGGCATTCCGGTCATCCTGCAATTCGATATCGGCCTCCTGCATCGACGCCATCTGCGCAAAGCTGTCGAGCACGGTATTATGAATCGAATTGCCGTGATCGGTAATCAGGTCATTGTTCGTCGCGACGGCATTCTGAAGCTGATCGAACTCCTCCGCCATGCGCGCGATGCCCTCCTGACTGCGCTCGTCCAGCAGGTCCATGCCGGTCTGCATCAGGTCGGTCAGCTCCTTGCGCATGGATGCCACATGGTTCTGGATATCGGCAAAGGTCTCCCCGACCAGCTCCATATGCGACACCTGCATCGTGTAGATCTCGCGGAATGCAGTCGAAACCTTCTTCTGCATCACGGTCATATACCGCTCCAGCCGCGCATCCTGCTTTTCCTGCGCATCGAGCAGCCGCTCCAAGCGGTCCGCGATCAGCTGGGAGCGGGTCTCGCTCGCCGTGAGCTTCGCCTCTACCCTTGCAAGCTGCTCCTGCATCTGCATCATTTCGTTCATCTGTTCGCTCATGATGATCCCTCCGATCTGATTTGATTTATACAAAAATTACGCTTCTGCTGTTTCTCCGTAGAGATAGGCTCTCTGCTCCGGGGTCAGCGTGTCGATCTCCAGCCCCATGCTGCGGAGCTTCCGCCACGCGACGTCCTCATCGACCGCGCGCGGCACATTGTTCAGCATTTCGCTGACGGTTCCGCGGTTTTCGATCAGCCACTTTGCGCTCAGCGCCTGAATCGCAAAGCTCATGTCCATGATCTCAGCCGGGTGGCCGTCGCCCGCCGCGAGATTCACGAGCCTGCCCTCCGCGATGACATAGATCGTTCTGCCGTTCGGCAGGCGGTAACCGGTGATATTGTTCCGCGCCGGGAAGGCTTCAACCGCGAGCGCCCGCAGCCCTGCCATATCCACCTCGACATCGAAATGCCCGGCGTTGCAGAGGATCGCGCCCTCATGCATATTCAGGAAGCTGTTTTCCGCGATCACGCGGCTGCATCCGGTCACGGTCACGAAGAAGTCGCCGATTTTCGCCGCCTCCTCCATTTTCATCACGGTAAAGCCGTCCATGACCGCTTCGATCGCCTTGACCGGGTCGATCTCGGTCACGATGACCTTTGCGCCGAGCCCCTTTGCGCGCATCGCGGCGCCCTTGCCGCACCAGCCGTAGCCCGCGATGACGACGGTCTTTCCCGCGACGATCAGGTTGGTCGTCCGGTTGATGCCGTCCCAGACGGACTGCCCGGTGCCGTAGCGGTTGTCGAACAGGTGCTTGCAGTCTGCGTCATTGACCAGCATCATCGGGAATTTCAGCGTGCCGGCATCCGCCATGACGCGCAGCCGCAGAATACCGGTTGTCGTCTCCTCGCAGCCGCCGATCACGTTCTCCAGCAGTTCGGGATACTCATTGTGAATCAGCGTCACGAGATCGCCGCCGTCATCAATGATGAAATGCGGCTTTGCCTCGATCACGCGGCGGGTGTGCGCTTCATATTCCTCCGGCGTCGTGCCGTGCCATGCAAAGACATTCAGTCCGCCGTGAACCAGTGCCGCGGCGACGTCGTCCTGCGTCGAGAGCGGATTGGAGCCGGTGATATACATTTCCGCGCCGCCCGCCGCCAGAACCCGGCAGAGATAGGCGGTCTTCGCCTCAAGGTGAATGGAGAGCGCAATGCGCTTTCCGGCAAGGGGCTTTGTCGCTGCAAAATCCTCCTCGATTCCGCGCAGCAGCGGCATATTGCCCTTTACCCACTGGATTTTCCGTTCTCCGCTCTCCCAGAGGGATTCATCGCGGATCTCACTGATCGTGCTCATAACAGGTGCTTCCTTTCTGACAAAAACTTTCCTTTTATTTTACCATATTTTCGGGTAAAATGCAAGCGAATTGCATAATTTTTTATATTTACATGTGTATTTTTCAAGAAATACTTGACGAAATCCCGATTTTGTAGTAAAATGTTAAAGTGTATGAATGTGCATTCTGCCCCTTTCGGCAGATACGCGGAATACGGAATATCAACGGCTGTCTGCTGCGGTGTGCCGGCGGACAGCCGCGCTGTGAATGAAAAGGAGAAACGGTATGAGTACGGAATCTGCAAATGAATCCCTTTCTGCCGCACGCAATCTGACGATGCTGGTCGATTTCTACGAGCTGACCATGGCAAACGGCTTTCTGGAAAACGGGCTCGGCGAGGTCCGGACCTGCTTTGACCTATTCTTCCGCAAGGTGCCCGATGACGGCGGCTATGCGATTCTCGCAGGACTGGAGCAGGCGATCGACTACCTGAAGGCACTGCGCTTTACCGAGGCGGATATCTGGTATCTGCGGGAAAAGCGCATCTTTTCCGAACGGTTTTTGCAGTATCTGGCGGATTTCCGCTTTGCCTGCGATGTCTGGGCGATTCCCGAGGGAACGCCGATCTTTCCGCATGAGCCGCTGCTGACCGTCTGCGGCCCGGCGATGCAGGCGCAGTTTATCGAGACCATGCTGCTCCTCACGATCAATCACCAGTCGCTGATCGCGACAAAGGCAAACCGCATTGTCCGTGCGGCCGCGGGCAGACCCGTCATGGAATTCGGCTCGCGCAGGGCACAGGGCGCAGACGGCGCGCTGTACGGTGCGCGTGCGGCGTATATCGCCGGCGCTGCGGGTACGGCCTGTGCGATCTGCGACCGCGAATTCGATGTGCCGGCGCTCGGGACAATGGCGCACAGCTGGGTACAGATGTTCCCGACGGAGCTTGAAGCATTCCGCGCCTATGCAAAAATCTATCCCGATGCCTGCACGCTGCTGGTCGATACCTACCATGTGCTCAAATCCGGCGTGCCGAATGCGATCAAGGTGTTTCAGGAGCTCAAGGCCGAGGGGTATGTCCCGCAGGGCATCCGCATCGACAGCGGCGATATCGCCTACCTCTCCAAAAAGGCGCGCATCATGCTCGATGAAGCCGGGCTGACCGAGGTCAGGATCATCGCATCCAATTCGCTTGACGAGTATCTGATCCGCGACCTGCTGGTTCAGGGTGCGCAGATCGACAGCTTCGGCGTCGGGGAACGGCTTGTGACCTCTCGCTCCGAGCCGGTATTCGGCGGCGTGTATAAGCTCGCGGCCTGCGGCTCCGCCGAGGCGCCGGATGCGCTGGTGCCGAAGATCAAGCTCTCCGAAAATGCATCAAAGATCACGAACCCCGGCCACAAGGCGGTCTGGCGGCTCTTTGACAACGAATCCGGTATGGCGATCGCGGATGTCATCACCCTCGCGGACGAGGTCATCGACGACACCAAGCCCTATGTCATCTTCGACCCGGAATTCACCTACAAGAGAAAAACGCTGACCGATTTCACCGCAAGAAAATTGCAGGTGCAGATCTTCAAAAACGGCGAATGCGTCTACGAATGCCCGCCGATCAAGGAGATCCGCGGCTACTGCGCAGAGCAGCTTGAGCTGATCTGGGATGAGGTCAAGCGCTTTGAAAATCCGCATGCATATTATGTCGATCTCTCCGAGCCGCTCTGGAAGCTGAAGCGCGAGATGCTCGACCGGTACTTTGCAGAATAAATACTACAGAGAGGATCACCCATGAACGATTCAGTTTTCCGCATTCACATGAAGGGGGCGCGCTGCGCCGCAGACCTGACCGACGGCAGCGAGCGCGGCGAATATGTATCGCAGGACTACATCCTGCACACGCTCGGCAGGCCGATGCGCTCTGTCAACCTGATGTACTGCTACTACCCGCTCGATGAGACCTTCCCGGCGCGCGCAAGAGATGCCTTCGCCGACAAGGAGGTGTCGTTCCAGTGGGATTACCCCTATGATGACTACTTCCCCTACACCGGCGGGCTGAACGGCAGCCGCGACGGTGAGGTCTTCCGGCAGATGGCGGATATCCGCCGGCACGGGCAGGATGTGACACTGACGCTCACATGCGACCCGAATGTCTCCGACGAGCACCTGACCGCGATTGCCGAGGATCTGAAGCCCTACGGCAGAGTGCTGCTGCGGCTCAATCACGAGGCGACCGGAAACTGGTTTTCCTTCAACAAGCGCGCAAGCTACGCGGATGTGGCAAGGTTCTTTGTTCACGCGAGCGAGGTCATCCGCGCACATGCCCCGAATGTGCAGACGATCATCTGCATCGGCGGCATTGAGGACCCGAACGCCTCCGAAATTGTGAAGGAAGCGGAATTTGCCTGCACAATCCCCGCCGCCGATATCTGGTCGGTCGATAAGTACATGGCGCTGCACTGGGGCTGGCCGTATGATGTCGCCGAAAAGGGCGGGCACTCCCACAGCCGCGGCAGCTATCAAGAGACCTATGAGATGACCAAGCGCTCCTTCCGCCGGTTCACGGAGCTGAACGGCGGAACAGCAAAGCCGATGGTCATGAGCGAATTCAATGCGGACGGCGATGTGACAGGGCCCTATGACCAGTGTGAGATGGTGGACGGCTTCTTCCGGCTGCTGAAGGATGACCCGGAAACATGGCTCACCGGCATCAACTTCTACCAGTTCCGAGACAGAGGCCGGCTGGGGCTTGAGATCGAAGACCCCGCCTGCCCCGATACCGGCATCGCACAGCCGGTCATGCAGACATTCAGGTCTTGGATTCAGGACAGCCTGTTCCTGCCGGAAATCGCGGAGCAGGATGCCGTGACGCTGCCGGTCAGGCTGCGCTGGGGCAATGCAGAGGACGCAGAGGGGCTCGGAATCCGGCTGCATTTTGACGCAAATCCGCATTTCTGCGAGCTCAATTTCAAGGATGACGGGAACTATATGATCGAACTGAACGGCAGATGGTTCTATAAATCCCCGGAAACGAAGTTCGTCGATCTGATGCCGGCATTCTTTGAAAAGCCGCTGCGCTCCGCCTGTGACCTGACACTGAAACTCTTTGCGCCGCCCGCAGACGGCAAAAACGATCTGACGCTGCCGGACGGGCTGCAAAACAGCTACACCGAGATCACGGCGCTGCCGGATATCCGGATCGCCTATGCCCCGATCGAGCCGAGCCGTGACTGATACATTATATGTGACCGATCTCGACGGCACACTGCTTCAGCCGGATGTTTCGGTCTCGGATAAATCATTCCGGATTCTCTCGGAGCTGCTGGAGGACGGACTGCCGCTGACCGCTGCAACCGCGCGCACGAGCTTTTCGGTCATGCCGATTCTGCGCGGGCTGCCGCTGAAGCTCCCGCTGATTCTCCAGAACGGCGCTGTCCTGCATGACCCCGTGACGGATTCCGTCGTCTCGGCGGCGGTCATCAAACCGGATGCATTTTTGCAGGTTCTGGAGCTGTTTTCGCAGTTTCGGTTCAACGGCTTTGTATTCTGCGTGCCGGGAAGCCGGCTTGAGTGCTGCTACACTGAGCTGACGACCGAACATATGCGGCGCTACTATCAGGAGCGCAGGGATCGCTATGACAAGCCGTTCAAACAGGTCGCATCGCTTTGCGAGCTCAATGGATACAATCCGGTCTTTCTCTCGCTCAATGCACCGAAGGAACGGCTCGACCCGCTCCATGCCGCATTGCAGGAGCTCCGCGGCATCTCCGTCGCCTATTACCGCGATGTGTATGAGCCGGGAATCTGGTATCTGGAGGTCACGGCACCGGACGCCTCCAAATATCACGGGATATGCAGGCTGAAAGAGATCACCGGTGCAAAAACCGTCGTCGGCTTCGGGGACAATCACAATGACTTCCCGCTCTTTCGCGCATGCGACGTGAAGATCGCGGTCGGCAATGCCGCGGAGGAGCTGAAAGCACAGGCCGACATCATCATCGGAAGAAATACAGACGACGCAGTCGCAGAGTATCTGTATTCGGTATTCAAAATTCGGTATTCAAAACACATCTGAAGGAGAAATCACTATGAAGAAACTCATGCTCGGAAACGAAGCGTTTGCACGCGGATTGTACGAGGCAGGATGCAGATTTGCCTCGAGCTATCCCGGCACGCCTTCGACGGAAATCACGGAGACAATCGCGAAATACGATGAGGTCTATGCGGAATGGGCGCCGAATGAAAAGGTCGCGGTCGAATCCGCACTCGGCGCATCCTTTGCCGGAGCAAGAGCCTTTGCGGCAATGAAGCATGTCGGACTGAATGTTGCCGCCGACCCGCTCTATACCGCATCGTACACCGGCGTCAACGGCGGTCTGGTCATTGCAGTTGCCGACGATCCGGGCATGCATTCCTCGCAGAATGAGCAGGACAGCCGCCACCATGCGATCGCCTCGAAGGTGCCGATGCTGGAGCCGTCCGATTCGCAGGAGTGCAAGGAATTTGCGATGCTCGGCTATGAGATCTCCGAGCAGTTTGATACACCGGTGCTGATCCGCACCGCGACCAGAGTGGCGCACTCGCAGAGCGCGGTCGAGCAGCTCCCGCGTCAGGAGAAGGCGCTCAAGCCCTATGAGAAGAATCCGGCGAAGTATGTCATGATGCCCGCATTTGCAAAGGGCAGACATGTGGTCGTCGAGGAGCGCACAAAGAAGCTCATCGCCTACGCCGAGACCGCACCGATCAACAGAACCGAGGACAACGGCTCCGAGATCGGCGTCATCACCTGCGGCGCTGCCTATCAGTATGCAAAGGATGCGCTCGGCGACAAGGTCAATTACTTAAAGCTCGGCATGACCAACCCGCTGCCCAGTCAGCTTTTCCTCGATTTTGCCGCAAAGTGCAAGACCGTTTACATCATTGAGGAGCTGGACGGCATCCTTGAACAGCACGCAAAGGCGCTCGGCATCGAATGCAAGGGCAAGGAAATCTTCGGCTGCATCGGCGAGCTGAATCAGGTCATCATCGCAGAAAAGCTGCTCGGACAGAAGCCGGAGATCACGCCGTATCCGGAGGAGCTGCCGATCCGTCCGCCGGTCATGTGCGCGGGATGTCCGCACAGAGGCGTGTTCTATACGCTGGCAAAGCACAAGATCACCGTTTCGGGCGATATCGGCTGCTATACGCTCGGCGCCGCAAAGCCGCTGAACTCGATGGACTGGACGATCTGCATGGGCTCGTCGGTCTCCTGCCTGCACGGCTTCAACAAGGTGCTCGGCGAGGGCTCGCAGAACAAGAGCGTTGCTGTTATCGGTGACTCGACCTTTATGCACTCCGGGCTCAATTCTCTGGTCAATGTCGCATACAATGCATCGAATTCCACGGTCATCATCCTCGATAACTCGATCACCGGCATGACCGGCCACCAGCAGAACCCGACCACCGGCAAGAACCTCAAGGGCGACCCGGCAGCAGCCGTCGATCTCGTCGCGCTCTGCCATGCAATCGGCATCAAGCGCGTCCGCGTCGCAGACCCCTATCATCTCGCGGAAATGGAGCAGGCGATCCTCGAGGAGCTCGCCGTCGATGAGCCCTCGGTCATCATCAGCCGCCGCCCCTGTGCGCTGCTGAAATATGTCAAGCACAACCCGCCGCTGCATGTTGACAGCGACAAGTGCAGAAGCTGCAAGATGTGCCTGAAACTCGGCTGCCCGGCGATCTCCATGAAGAACGGCAAGGCATGCATCGACCACACCCAGTGCGTCGGCTGCGGAATCTGTGAGGAGCTCTGCAAATTTGACGCCATTGCAAAGTAAGAATAGTTGTGAAGGAGTAACCTATGGAAACAAAGTCTGTTATGATCGTCGGCGTCGGCGGACAGGGCTCTCTGCTCGCAAGCCGCATTCTCGGAAATGTTCTGCTTCAGCAGGGCTATGAAGTCAAGGTCAGCGAGGTTCACGGCATGTCGCAGCGCGGCGGCTCCGTCGTGACCTATGTCAAATACGGCGATGCCGTGTATTCACCGGTCGTCGAAAAGGGCGAGGCGGATGTCATCATCTCCTTTGAGCTGCTCGAAGCGGCACGCTGGGCTGTCTGCCTCAAAAAGGGCGGAAAGATCGTGACCTCGACCCAGACGCTCGACCCGATGCCGGTCATCACCGGCGCGGCGTCCTATCCGCAGGATATCGTCAAAAATTTGGAGGGAATGGGAATCGACGTCACCGCAGTCGATGCGCTCTCCCTCGCAGAGCAGGCAGGCAGCGCCAAGGCCTCGAATGTCGTGCTGATGGGCGTTGTCTCGAAGAAAATGGATTTTGATGAATCGGTCTGGCAGGAGGCACTGAATCAGTGCGTGCCGGAAAAATTCATTGAGATGAACCGCAAGGCATTTGCACTCGGCAGAAACGCATAAGCAAAGACAGAACAACAAGGACAAACCGGAAGAAAGACGGATTTCAACACAAAACTGAAAGGAATGATTCCCAATGGCAAAGTACTGGAATGCGGACATCGAATGCATGTCCCGCGAAGACATGAAAAAGCTCCAGAGCGAGCGCCTCGTCAAGCAGGTGAAGCATGTCTACGAAAATGTTCCGTATTATCGGAACCTGATGGACGAGAAGGGCGTCACGCCGGATGATATCCAGTCGGTTGACGACCTGCACAAGCTGCCCTTCCTCTCGAAGGCAGACCTGCGTGACGCATACCCCTACGGGCTGCTCGCAAAGCCGCTCTCGGACTGCGTCCGGATTCAGTCCACCTCCGGCACGACCGGCAGGCGCGTCGTCGCGTTCTATACGCAGCACGACATCGACCTCTGGGAGGACTGCTGCGCCAGAGCGATCACCGCAGCAGGCGGCACCAATGAGGATGTCTGTCAGGTCTGCTACGGCTACGGCCTGTTCACCGGCGGCCCCGGCCTCAACGGCGGCTCGCACAAGGTCGGCTGCCTGACCCTGCCGATGTCCTCCGGCAATACCGAGCGGCAGATTCAGTTCATGCGCGATCTCGGCTCGACCATCCTCTGCTGCACGCCCTCCTATGCGGCATACATCGGTGAAACGCTGCACGACATGGGCTTTACGCCCGACGATATCAAGCTGAAGGCCGGCATCTTCGGCGCAGAGCCCTGGACGGAGGAAATGCGCCGCTCGATCGAAAAATCCCTCGGCATCAAGGCATACGATATCTACGGCCTGACCGAGACCTCCGGCCCCGGCGTGTCCTTCGAGTGTGAGGAGCAGACCGGCATGCACATCAACGAGGACCACTTCATCCCGGAGATCATCGACCCCGATACCGGAGAGGTTCTGCCGGACGGAACCGTCGGCGAGCTGGTGTTCACGAGCATCACAAAGGAGGCATTCCCGCTCCTGCGCTACCGCACAAGAGACCTCTGCGTCCTGAGCAGAAAGAAGTGCTCCTGCGGCAGAACGCTCATCAAAATGACCAAGCCGATGGGCAGAAGCGACGATATGATGATCATTCGCGGCGTCAATGTGTTCCCGTCGCAGATCGAGACCGTGCTGATCGAGCAGGGCTACTCCCCGAACTACCTGATCGAGGTGGACCGCGTGAACAATTCCGATACGCTCGATATCAGCGTCGAGATGAGCGCAGAGCAGTTCTCCGACAAGATGAAGGATATCCAGGACAAGGAAAAGCAGCTCGCGGGCGCGATCAAGACCATGCTCGGCATCAGCCCGAAGGTGCATCTCGTCTCCCCGAAGTCCATCACCAGAAGCGAAGGAAAGGCTGTTCGCGTCATCGACAAGCGCAAGCTGCATGACTGATAAGGAGAGATCATCATGAGAAGACATAAGACAGCGGCGCTGCTTTCGGCATTGCTGCTCGGTGTGACATCTGCTGTAACAGGATGCGGGAGCGAAAAAGGCTCCACGCCCTCCGGAACCTATGTCTCTTTGAGCCTTAATGTTCTTGGCGGGAATGAATTGAAATCAACATTTGAACAAAACGGACTGAACAAAATGCTCAGCGAGTTAAAAAACTCTGAACGTGCGGAGACAATCGAATTCAAATCCAAAAAATTTACAATTGAGCCATTAAACCAAGCAACCGGTTTCCTTAATTACAGCGGGACTTTTTCGCTTGATGACGGCGAGATTCAGCTCAATTACAAATCGGCCTATGTCAGAACCTCCAGAGGTGAATCAACGATAAACGTATCCGAAAGAGAAGATAATCCGGTTGCACAGGGTCTCTATGACATGAGCAAGGACGGCGGGTATTATTGCAGTATTCTTCCGGCTATTGAACAGGTAAGGAATGCGATTGATTACAGCGCGTATCCGGTCGCATATATCAATTCGGCCGAAAAAGGCAAGATGACGCTCCGCTGCCTCGGTGATCTGCTCTGCACCGACACCTACGGGTATACGCTGAAGGACAGCTACCGTTACGGAAAATCGTTTTCGATCACATTTGATCCGGTCAAAACGATGGAGACCTGTCCCTATTGTTTCATTTCCGGTACAGACGAATCGGCAAAAAAGGAACAGATTGAACAGCGGGCAGAACATATCAAACAAGCATATCATTCGGACAGCACCAAAACCACGATCAAATTCTCCGGCGGAAAATGGGAATGGAAAAACAGCGAGGGCGATCTGATCAACAAGGGCGAATATCAGGAGAGCTCCAAGTATAAGGGCGTGATCGCACTGACAACAACGTCGGATTCCCTCGCCGGAAATGACACCCTTTTCAGCATTATTCCGCCGCTGATGTTCTATCTGTCCGGAGAAGATGTCTATTACCCCTGCTTTATCAAAGTAGATTAAATCACACAAAAAGGAGGATTCCCTCATGAACAGTATTCAACAGATTTCGGTTTTCGTAGAAAATGAGACCGGCAAGCTCGCGGAGCTGACCCGACTGATCGGCGATGCCGGCATCGACCTCTGTGCGCTCAGCCTCGCGGATACCCGCGATTTCGGCATCCTGCGCATCATCGTCAACAAGCCGGAGGAGACCTGCACGCTGCTCAGCGACAACGGCTGGACCTTTAAGATCACGCCGGTCATCGGCGTCAAGGTGCCCGATGTTCCGGGCGGCGTCGCCGGCATTCTCGCAGCGCTCAGCGACGCGAATGTCAATGTCGAATACATGTATGCATTCGTCAACCGCACCCCCGGTGAGGCTGACACCATCTTCCGCGTCGATGACGAGGAAACCGCACTCGCTGCATTACAGAACGCCGGCATCGAGATTCTGAAGCCGGAGGAGGCATACGGAATCTGAGCCCGCTCCCCCAATTTGTTCAATCTGCATGAATTTGCGGCGCATTCCCCGCAAAATTGCCAAAAACTTTTGTAAAGCCCTTGACAATGCACCGCAGATTGTGTATAATAGAGTATAGGCAGTTCCGAGGGGAACTGAATGTTGAATTATGCCGCTGGCGAATTGTTCCGGCAATTTTCCCGCGCGGATGGGAGTGTGTGTTTCATGGGCATCTTTGGTAAATTCAGTGACATGAGCAGAGGCGTTTCAGAAAAGGTCTCCAATGTCTCGGAGGTCAGCAATCTGAAGCGGAAAATCCTCTATGAGGAGGAGCGCATTGTCGAAATTTTTGCCGATCTCGGCAAGAAATACTATAAGAATCCGGACGAGGATCCGGCAGTATTCCGCGCGCTGTGCGACGATATCGACACCCGACGCCGCCGTATCAAGAAGATGAAATTTGAGCTGAATACGCTCCGCGGCTACAAAATGTGCCCGAAATGCGATGCCGAAAACAGCGAAAAGAACATCTTTTGCGGTGTCTGCGGTGCAAGACTGCCTGACCCGGAGGACGAGGATTTCACATCCCTCGAGGAGAACGATTACTACACCGAGACCAGCAATCAGTTCTTCAATGCCGACAGCACCGGCAATATCGGAATCTGATTCCAAATGCATCAAGAGAGAGCTTTCTGTTTTTACAGGAGGCTCTTTTTTTGCTTCTAAGCCGCCCTGCCGCCGCATATGATGAAACAAGTCCACAGAAAGGCGGCATTCCGAATATGCAGATTCATTCCGCATTCAGACAGGCACTCCCCTATTTTCCGGCGCAGCTTCAGATTCCGCTGAGCAGAATCCCCGCAGAGCAGGCGGCAGAGATCCAGGAGATCCGCCTGCGGCTTGGGCGGAATCTGCATATTGTGATGCACGGCGCTGAGCGGGCGGTCACAAAGGAGGGCGCGCTGACGGCAGAGCCCGCAGAGGCGCTGCAAATCTCCCGGCAGATCATCGACACGACATTCCAGAATCTCTCGGCGCACTCGCTGCACAGCGTCCTCGGAACCGTCCGGCAGGGGTTCATTACGATCGCAGGGGGCAGCCGCGCGGGGCTCTGCGGGACGGCTGTCATGCAGCAGACAAGCATCGAATCCGTCCGCGCAGTCAGCGGAATCAACCTGCGGATCGCCTCAGAGAGAATCGGCTGTGCCGAGGCAATTGCCGCACGGCTCGGCGGTGCATCTCAGCTCGGCGGACTGCTGCTCGCCGGGCCGCCGGCATCGGGGAAAACAACGGTTCTGCGCGATATTGCGCGGATTCTCGGCACACAGTACCGCGTCAGCCTGCTCGATGAGCGCGGGGAGCTCGCCGCTGTGACAAACGGTCAGCCGCAGTTTTCCGTCGGGTTGCAGACGGATGTATTTGACGGCTACCCGAAGGCGCAGGCAATCGGGATCGCGGTTCGCGTCATGTCGCCGCAGTTTGTCATCTGCGATGAGCTCGGCAGCGAGGACGAAACCGATGCTGTTCTGCAATCGCTCCGCACCGGCGCAGCCTTCATCGCCTCGGCGCACGCGGGTACTGCGGAGGAGCTCAGCCGCCGCCCGCAGATCCGCACACTGCTGCAAGCCGGTGCATTCCGCAATATCGTCATGCTGCATCCGGGGGTTCGCTGCGGGGAAATTGCTGCGGTGATGCCGGTCCGGCAGGCGGAAGCATGAAGCTGCTCGGTGCCATGCTGCTGCTCGCGGCAAGTATGCTCTGCGGCTGCATGATGGCGGCAAAGCTCCGGGAGCGCGTGCAGCTTCTCCAAAGGCTCATCCGGCTCACCGATGCGATCATCACGGAGCTTCAGCACAATCTGCCGTTTATCGCGGACTTGCTCCCGCAGCTTGCGGCGATGCCCGCATTCCGCAGCCTGCACTTTCTGCAAATTGCGGCGGCGCGGGCGGACAGCTTCCCGGAAAGCTGGCAGGAGGCGGTCAATACCGATGTCGCACTGCCGCAGGATGTGCGCGAGGTGCTCGTCACCGTCGGACAAACCCTCGGCAGCACCACGCTGGAGGGGCAGGTGTCTGCACTGCGGCTCTGTCAGCAGCAGCTCATCACGCTGCGGGAGCGCGCCGAGGAGCTTTCGCGCAGAAAGGGCGGGCTGTTCCGCAGCATGGGGCTGCTTTGCGGCATGTTTCTGGTCATTCTCTTACTCTAAATGAACGGAGCGATTCGGAATGGATATCGACCTGATCTTCAAGGTCGCGGGAATCGGCATCATCGTCGCAGTCCTGAATCTCGTGCTGAAGCGTGCAGAGCGCGAGGAGCAGGCAATGCTGACGACGCTCGCCGGGCTCATTGTCGTGCTGATGCTGATTATCAGTGAAATACAAAAGCTGTTTGATACGGTCAAGACGGTGTTCGGGCTATGGTGACGACATTGCAGATCGCGGGCATGTCGCTGACGGCCGTGCTGCTCGCAAAGCTGCTGGAGCGCTATGCCGCCGAACAGGCGCTGATGCTGACCTTGCTGCTCGGCACAGTTCTGACCGGCGCGGGCGTCCTCGCGCTGCTGCCGGTGCTGAATCAGATCGACAGCCTGATGGGAAAAGCGGGGCTCTCCCCCGCCGAAACCGCGAGCATCGGCAAGGCGATCGGCATATGCTGCGTGACACAGCTCGCCTCCGATGTCTGCAAGGACGCGGGCGCCTCCGCGCTGGCCTCCGGCGTCATACTGACCGGCAAGGCGGCGCTGCTGCTGCTCATTCTCCCGCTGATTTCCCCGCTGCTCTCGCTCATGCAGGAGGTGCTCTCATGCGTCACATGATCCGGGTCGCCGTCATACTCGCGGGCTGCTTTCTCTGCATGGTCTGCACGGCGCGCACCTGCCATGCCGACACGACCCTGCCGCCTGACATTTCCGGGACGCTGCGCGATGCCGATTTCGTGATTCCGGAGGAGGTGCAGGAGCCTGCCGCGGCGCTCGGCATTTCCGCCGAGGAGCCCGAATCGCTCCTGTCGCTCTCCCCCTCCGATTTTCTGCGCAGCTTCAACGGCACGCTGGTGCAGGAGCTCCGCGCACCGGTCGTGCTGCTGACGGGGCTGATGTCGCTGACGCTGCTTTCCTCGCTGCTCGGGGGCTTGGGCGATACCGTCGCGGACAGCGGGATGCGGCGCCTTGTCGGGATGCTCTGCGCGATGATCTGTACGGCGGGGGCGGCAGCGCCGCTCTGCACCTGCCTTCAGCGAACCGCCGCAGCCCTCGAAAACGGACAGGCCTTCATGCTGAGCTTTGTACCGGTGTTTTCGGCATTCCTCGCCGCCGGCGGACAGGTTGCGAGCGGCGCGACCTATCAGCTTTTTATCCTGTTCCTGACGGAAACCATGATGCACCTGACGAACCGGCTGCTCTTTCCGCTGCTGCAAATGTCCGCGGCGATCGGCATTGCCGACGCGGTCAACCCGGAGCTGCGCCTCGGCAGCTTTGTCAGCGGCTTCCGCTCCGCCGTCAAATGGATGCTCGGCACGTTTATGACGCTGTTTTCCGCGCTGCTTTCGATCCGCAGCTTTGTGTCGGTTTCCGCAGATTCGCTTGCCGCGAAATCGGTCAAGCTGCTGTCCTCCTCGCTGATCCCGATTGTCGGCGGCGCGGTCTCTGATGCCTACGGCACGGTTCAGGGCAGCATCCGGCTCGTCCGGAGCGGAACCGGCGCCTTCGGCATTTTCATCCTGCTCTGGATGGTGCTGCCGCCGCTGCTCTCGCTGATGCTGTACCGCGCAGTCTTCGGCATCTCCGGCATGTTCGCGGAAATCGCCGGCACAAAGACGCTTTCGGCGCTGTTTCGCAATATTCAGTCGGTGCTCGCGGCGGCATTTGCCATGCTGATCTGTTTTTCTATGATGCTGATTTTTTCCTGCGCCGTCCTGCTGCTGCTGACCGGCGGCGCATCCTGAGAGGTGACATAGGTGGAATCCTTGCAGACTGCGGTGTTATGCGGCTGCTTTGCGGCAATCGCGCTGTCGCTCGCGGAGGGCATTTTGCCGCTCGAAAAATTCGGGAAGCAGATCCGGCTGCTGACTGCCGTACTGCTGCTCTCGGCACTGCTGCGCCCTGTTCTCAATCTGAAGGACGCCGATTTTTCCGGCGGTACGGACTCCGCCGCACAGCAGACCGAAGCCATAACCGAACAGCTCAGAGCGGCGCAGGAATCCGCCGTCGCGGAGAGCGTCTGTCAGGCGCTCAATCAGGCGCTCGCCGAAAAACAGGTCAAATGCACGGTTTCCTCGTGCGCGCTGCATATTGACGGAGATCGCAGCATAAGTATCAATGAGGTTGTCATAACGGGAAATGTGCAGACCGGCACGGTCTATCTGCGGGAATGGCTCGGTGCAAAGGTCACGATCCGGGAAGGAGGCGGCACATGACCGCAATACTCGAAAGGCTCAGGGAAAAGATGCAGGGCGAAAAGGGCATCCGGCTGATCGTGATACTCGGGCTCACCGGTATGGCGCTGATTCTGATTTCCGGATTCCTGCCGGAGCAGAAGGCATCGCAGAAGGAGGCGCCGTCCGCGCAGGAGGAGGCCGTCAGCGAATCCGCCGATCAGTACCGCGCCGCCCTCGAGGAAAGACTGACGAATCTGCTCTCGCAGATGGCCGGCATCGGCAAAGCGGAGGTCATGATCACCCTGAGCGGAAGCTCCGAGCAGATTTACGCCGAGGAGGTGAGATCGAACAAAAGCGATCACAGCAGCCAGCGGGAGGCATCCTATGTCATCACGAAATCCGGCGGAAACGAATCCGCACTGGTCACGGAGACGCGCTACCCCGCTGTCATCGGCGCGATCGTCCTCTGCACAAACGGCGATCACGCGGCCGTGCAGGAGGCGGTCACCCGCGCGGTATCCACCGTTCTGGGGATTCCGGCATCCAGCGTATTTGTCGGGAAAACCGGCTCTGTCTGAAAGGAGACTATTTATGAAGAAACCGACCCTCATCATCGGAAAAAAGCAGATCGTCCTGAGCATCCTGACGCTGGTGCTCGGCGCGGCGGTTTACATGAACTATGTGCTCGCGGGCGGGCGCGGACTGCTGACCGCACAGACAAGCAGCCCTGCCGATGCGGACACGGCGGCAGCGGGCGCCGATGACCTTGCCGACTACGGCACCGCGGAAATGGTCAGCGCGACGCCGACACAGGCGGATTATTTCGCGCAGGCAAGGCTCGACAAGCAGAACAGCCGCGACCGCGCCGTCCAGACGCTGCAAAGCATCATCGGCGGCGGCGACCTCAGCAATGAGGAAATGGTCACGAACGCGATCGACGCGGTCAACATGTCGAAGCTGATCGAGAGCGAAAATGTCATCGAGAGCCTGATTCTCTCGCAGGGCTATCAGGACTGCGTCGTGTACCTCGACGGCAGCACCGCAAAGGTCGTCGTCGAAAGCAGCGGGCTGGACGCGGCACAGGCCGCCGCGATCAAGGATATCATCCTGACCGAGGCCGATGTTCCCGCCGAGGGCATCCGCATCTTCGAGGTTTCCGATCAGAAGCCGGGCGCCTCCGCTGCACCCTGAGCATTTCAGAAAAAGAAAATAAATTTTTTTCCGAAAAAGGTTGTGCGAAACAGAAAAATCTGCTATAATAATAGAGTATGGACACTGACAGGCGGCAGAAAACTCTCTGCCTGCCTGTCCGGCTGTTTGTTGTATAATCTGAGGAGGTTACAAACATGAGCAACGATTATCCGAAGAAGGCTGTTTCGCACGGTGTCGTCCGGATCTCCGAAAATGTCATCCGCTCCATTGCCGGCATCGCCGCAAAGGAGATCGACGGTGTTGCGGGTCTCGAAGAAAAAAAGAGCGGACTCCGGAATATCCTCTCCCCCGCAGAGCCGGTCAGGGTGCAGGTCGTCAATGACATGATCGAGATTACCGTCAGTCTGGTTCTGGAGGACGGCATCCGCCTCATCAATGTCGCAGAGCAGGTACAGCAGAATGTAAAGGAAAACGTCCAGAGCATGACCGGCGTCATTGTCTCGAAGGTGCATGTGGTCGCCGCCGGAATCGCATTCTGAAAAACGAAAGGAACCGAATATGGCAAATCCGAACAGACGTGAAATCCGCGACAGTGCTATGAAGCTGCTGTTTGAAAAATCCCTGCGCGACGACCCCATCGAGGAGCTCTATGCCATCGCGGAGGAGATCGACGAGATCATCGTCAATGACGCAGTGAAGGAGCTGGTCGGGGGAACGCTTGCGCACCTTGATACCATTGACGAAACGATTCAGCGGCTCAGCCCGAAGCGCAGCCTCAACCGGATTCCGAAGCTGAATCTGACGATCCTGCGCCTTGCGATGTATGAGATTCTCTATGATGACGGCACGCCGGCAAATGCCGCAGTCTCCGAGGCCGTCATCCTGACCGAAACCTATACCGCCTCCGAGGAGGATATCCGTTTCGTCAACGGGCTGCTCGGCGCCTATACCAAAGAGCTGAACCGTCAGGACGGCAGCAGATCATGAAGCTGCTCGGACTGGACACCAGCAATTATACCACCTCATGCGCATGGTATGACACCGAAGCCGGCACGGTGCTCCAGCGGAAAAGGCTCCTGCCTGTTCCGGAGGGACAAGCGGGGCTGCGGCAGAGCGATGCGGTGTTTCATCATGTGCGGCAGCTTCCGGAGCTGCTGGAGCTGCTCGCAGATGACTGCGGCGGAAAGCTGCTCCCGGATGCAGTCGGCGTATCCGATGCACCGCGGAATGCGGCGGGCTCCTATATGCCCTGCTTTCTCGCGGGAACCGGCGCGGCGCGGATGCTCGCGGCGGCAAATCAGATTCCGCTGCACCGCACCTCGCACCAGATGGGACATATTCTCGCGGCGCTCTATTCCGCGGACTGCCTCTCATGGCTCGATCAGCCGGCGCAGCCGTTTCTGGCATTCCATGTCAGCGGCGGCACAACGGACTGTGTGCGCTGCACGCCCGACCGGGAGGATGTTCTGCGGATTGAGCCGGTCTCTGCCTCCTCCGATCTGAAGGCGGGACAGGCGATCGACCGCGTCGGGCTGATGCTCGGCCTGAAATTTCCCTGCGGCCCGGAGCTCGAAGCGCTCGCGATGCAAAGTGACACAAAGGCGCATATGCGCGTCACGCTGAAGGATGGCTGCTGCTCGCTTTCCGGGCTTCAGAACCAGTGCGGGGCCATGCTCAAAAAGGGTTCGGAGCCCGCAGAGATCGCGCGCTACTGCCTGAATTCCGTTTCGGCGGTGCTGCTCGCGATGACCAAAGACGCAATCGAAAAAAACGGAAGCATGCCGGTGCTCTACGCAGGCGGTGTGCTCTCCGATCTGCTGATACAGAATGCGCTGCGGCAATTACCGCTGCAAACCGCATTTGCAGAGCCGGTGTTTTCCAGCGACAACGCCGCCGGCACTGCGATCTTCGCGGCAAGGAAGGAGATGGAGGCATGTCGATCCTGAGCGTCAGTCAGCTCAACCGCTATGTCGCCTTTCTGCTGAAGGAGGACGCACATCTCCGCTCTGTCTTAATCCGCGGCGAGATCGCAAACTTTACCCGGAATTTCCGCTCCGGTCACTGCTATTTCAGCCTGCGCGATGCCGAGGCGACCGTCAAAGCCGTCATGTTCCGCTCCAATGCGGACAGGCTGAAATTTCAGCCGCAGAACGGCATGCACATGATCGTGCAGGGCACTGTGACGCTCTATGAGCGGGACGGCTCCTACCAGATCAATGTGACGGATATGCAGCCGGACGGGCTCGGCGCACAGGCGCTGGCATTGCAGCAGCTCCGGCAGAAGCTCGCGGAACTGGGGTTCTTTGCCCCGGAGCGCAAGCGTTCCCTGCCGCCGATGCCGAAAAAGATCGGCATTGTCACCTCGCGGAGCGGCGCTGCCTTGCAGGATATGCTGCAAATTCTGAGCCGCCGCTATCCGATCGGGAATGTGTGCATCTATCCTGCGCTGGTGCAGGGAGATGCAGCCCCGGCATCCGTTGCCGCCTCGCTGCGCAATGCCGCTGAGGACGGCTGCGATGTGATCCTCATGGGCAGAGGCGGCGGTTCAAATGAGGACCTCTCGGCGTTTCAGTCCGAGGAGGTCGCGTATGCCGTGTTCCGTTCGCCGGTGCCGGTCATCAGCGCCGTCGGGCATGAGACCGATCACTGCATCGCGGACGAGGTCGCAGACCTCCGTGCCCCGACGCCCTCCGCTGCGGCAGAGCTTGCCGTACCGGATATCGGCGCGCTCTCGGAGCAGATCGAAGCCCTGAGCGGAAGAATGCGCAGGGCAGCCGAGAGAATCATACAGCAGAAGGCGCAGGACTTGCAGACGCGCACGCTCCGGCTGGAACGGCTCTCGCTCAGAAGCCGGGTCGCGGCACAGAGCGAGCAGCTTCAGCATGCAGAACAAAGGCTGCAATATGCATGGAACAGCCTCTACCGGCAGAAAATACAGCAGTGGGAGCTGACCGCCGGCAGGCTTGATGCCGCAAGCCCCGTTAAAATTTTGCAGCGCGGCTATGCGCTCGTTTATCACGGTGATACGCTGGTGCGCAGCGCATCGGAGCTGCACGCGGGCGATACGCTGCGGATCCGGCTCGGCGAGGGCAGCATCACGGCGGCTGTCACCGGCACCGAAATACCCGAAACAGGAGCATCAACATGAATTTTGAAGAGGGAATGCAGCAGCTTGCGGAGATCACCGCAAGGCTGGAGGCAGGCGGGCTTCCGCTTGAGGAGGCCGTCACGCTCTACGGCGAGGGCGCAAAGCTCGCCGCTGACTGCAAAAAGGAACTGGAGCATGCAAGGCTGAAGGTTGCCGAATTTGAGGCAAAGCCCGCTTCGGCAGCAGACATCAATACAGAGGAAGACAGCAATTAACAAAGAGAAGCATTGCTGTACGGAGAGCACAATGAACAGAGAACGTCAATTTGACCTGCAAAAGGCGGTCACGCTGCACGATCTGAAGCTGCCGGAGGAGCTTTCGGAGCTGTCAGTGCAGCAGTGTACCGCGCTTTGCAGCGAAATACGGAATTTGCTGATCGGCACCGTGCTGAAAACCGGCGGGCATCTGTCCTCCAATCTCGGTGTCGTTGAGCTGACCCTGTCTCTGCACCGGAATTTCCGTTCGCCGGAGGACCGCATCGTCTGGGACGTCGGCCATCAGGCATATGTGCACAAGATCCTGACAGGGCGCGCCGATCAGCTTTCTACCCTGCGGCAGGAAAACGGCCTTGCCGGATTCCCGAAGCCGACAGAATCCGTCCACGATACCTTCATCACCGGACACAGCAGCACCGCAGTCTCCGCGGCCTTCGGCATGGCGGAGGCGATGCGCATGGACGGACACGACGACCGCTATGCAGTTGCCGTCGTCGGTGACGGCGCCATGACCGGCGGCATGTTCTATGAGGGACTGAACAATGCCGGCAAAACAACGGTCAATCTGATCGTCGTGCTGAATGACAACAATCAGGCGATCTCCAAAAACGTCGGCGCGATCGCAAAATATCTCTCGAAAATCCGCCGGAAAACCGACTATGTCCGCACAAAATGGACGGTTGAGCGCGTGATCGGAAAGGCGCCGGCAATCGGCGGAAGGCTCGTGCGCTCGCTGAAAAATACGAAAGACCGCCTGCGCCGCAATATCGTGCAGACGACGATCTTCGAGGACATGGGCTTTGTGTATCTGGGACCGGTTGACGGACACGATATCGCGGCGCTCGACGAAACGCTGACGGTCGCAAAGAGCTACCGCAGACCGGTCGTCGTGCATGTGCAGACGAAAAAGGGCAAGGGCTATGCGCCCGCGGAGAAGAATCCCGGCGAATACCACGGCGTCCCGCGGCATGAGATGCCCGACGGCGAGATCGCGCGGATTGATCTGGATGCGCATGACCCGGAGCTCTCGATCGACGAGTGCTATTCGACCGTTTTCGGCAGGGAGCTGGTGCAGCTCGCCAAATCCGACAAGAAAATCTGCGCCGTAACCGCGGCGATGAAATACGGGACAGGCTTGCAGTTTTTTGCCGCGGCACATCCCAACCGCTTCTATGATGTCGGCATCGCCGAGCAGCATGCCGTCACCTTCTGCGCCGCGCTCGCGTCTATGGGCAAAACGCCTGTTTTCGCTGTATATTCGACATTTTTGCAGCGGTCATTCGACCAGCTTCTCCACGACACCGCGATCGCCTCAACGCATCTTGTGCTCGGCGTTGACCGCGCGGGCATCGTCGGCGAGGACGGCGAAACGCATCAGGGCATCTTCGATATCCCGATGCTGACCGCGATCCCGAACTGTAAAATCTATTCGCCGGCAACCTATGCCGAGCTGAAGCTCTGTCTGCATGCCGCGCTCTATGACGACACCGGCATCGCGGCAGTGCGCTATCCGCGCGGGCAGGAATCGCCGCAGTTCCCGCTTCCGACGAGCCTTGCTGACACCCATCTCAGCGGAGCGGATGCGCTGATTATCACCTACGGCAGAATCTCCGAGCAGGCCTATGAGGCAAGGGAGCTGCTCCGCTCAGAGGGCATTTCCTGCGGGCTGCTGAAGCTCACGGCGGTGTATCCGATCGCGGAGGAAACCGTGCAGACCGCAAAGCAGTATGACCGCATCCTCTTTGCGGAGGAGGGCAGCAGAGCGGGCGGCATCGGCGAAAAGCTCGCGGCAAGGCTGCTCGATGAGGACTATAAGGGCAGATTCCGCTGTCTTGCGATTGACGGATTTGTCCAGCAGGCGCCGGTCGAAAATGCGCTGCGTGCCTGCGGGCTCTCCGCTGCGGGCATCGCGGAGCATGTCAGGGAGCTGCTGCGATGAGCGCAAGACTGGACGCAGCGCTGCTTGCGCGGGGACTCTGCGAGAGCCGGAACCGCGCACAGACCCTGATTGACGAGGGGCATGTCACGGTCAACGGGCTGGTGTGCATGAAGGCATCGAAAAAGGTCAGCGAGACCGATGCGGTCGCCGTGACCGAGCAGCTTCCGTTTGTCGGGCGCGGCGGGTATAAGCTGCGCTTTGCGCTCGCGGAATTTCAGATCTCGCTGAAGGACAGGCGATGCCTTGATATCGGCGCCTCGACCGGCGGCTTCACCGACTGTATGCTCCAGCACGGCGCAAGGTCCGTGCTCGCGGTGGATGTCGGGCATGACCAGATGGCGCAGTCGCTGCGGGATGACCCGCGTGTCACGGTCATGGAGGGCACCGATCTGCGGGCGCTTGGCCCCAAAACCGACGGACTTCCGGCGGATTTCGCCGCCTGTGATGTCTCGTTTATCTCACTGAAGCAGATTTTACCGCATCTCCCGCCGCTGCTGACCGACGACGGCACCGCCGTTCTGCTGGTCAAGCCGCAGTTTGAGGCGGGGCGCGCGGCACTCAATAAGCACGGCATTGTCCGCGACGAAAAGATCCGGCAGCAGGTTCTGCGGGAGATCAAGGACTGCGCCGCACAGAACGGGATGCTCGCAGACGCTGCGTGCGAATCGCCGATCAAGGGCGGCAGCGGCAATACCGAGTATCTCCTGTATCTGCATATCTGTCAGGAATCGAGGCGAAGCACATGAAATATGTTCTCTGTCCGAATCTCTCGAAGGAAAGGGCGATGCAGACCGCCCGCCTGACGGCAGAACGGCTGCGCACCTTCGGCGCTTCTGTCTGCCTGCCGGAATCCGCCGCCGAGGCGCTCTCCGGAACAGACGGGATCCGCTTTCTGCCGGAGGAGACGCTCTATGACGGCGCGGATTTTGTCATCGCGATCGGCGGCGACGGCACGATCCTGCAATGCGCGAGAAGGCTTCTGCACTATGCAAAATCGCATCAGACAGCGCCGTGCAGGCTCGTCGGAATCAATACCGGCACGCTCGGCTTCCTCGCGGCATTTGAGGCGAATGAGCTCGATATGCTCGACCGCCTGCAAAGCGGGAGCTATTCGATCAGCCACCGCATGATGCTCCGTGCGACCATCGACGACAGCGCGCATGACGGGCAGAGCTCCCATGCGATGAACGATATCTTTGCATCCCGCCTGAACGGGAAAATCTGCGATTTCACCGTATCGGTCGATGACAGACCGATCGGCGTTTACCGCGCGGACGGCATCATCTTCTCGACGCCGACCGGCTCCACCGCCTACGCGCTCTCTGCGGGCGGGCCGGTCATGGAGCCGAATCTCTCGCTGATCGAGATGAACCTGATCTGCCCGCACTCACTCTTTGCAAGACCGATGCTCTTTGCGCCGCAGCGAAATATCCGCGTCACATACCGCGGCGTCGGGGACGGCGGCCTGACTGTTCACATCGACGGCACACAGACCGCTGTTCTGCACAATAACCAATCCTTCACCGTGACCCGCTCGCAGTTCACGATGCCGTTTGTGGACTGCAAGGGCTATGTGTTCTATGACGCACTGAACGGGAAGCTGATGCGGCCGCTCAAGGGCACCGAGGACTGAAAATACCCTGCTGCAAATTGCAGCGCACTGACAAAAAGGAGGCAGACTTATGCCGAATGCAAGACATGAGCTGATACTGCATTTGATCGAGACACAAGATGTTACAACGCAGGAAATGCTGCGTTCCCTGCTCGCGGAAAAGGGATTTCACGTCACACAGGCGACGATCTCCCGCGATATCCATATCCTGAATCTGCAAAAGAAACGGAAGGCAGCCGGCCTGAGCTGCTATGTCCGCTCAAACACGGCACCGGTCCTGACAAATAATCTGATGACGGATGTCGTAAACAAAATCGAGGCCGCGATGCATACAGTCGTGGTGAGCTGCCAGCCGGGAACGGCACAGGCTGCCTGCGCGGTGCTCGACCGGCTGAATATCCCGGAGATCGTCGGTACGATCGCCGGAGACGATACTATTTTTATTGTCACGCGCTCGGAGGAAAGCGCAAAGCAGGTGGTAAGCCTGCTCGAATCCCGGATCTGGGGGTAATTTTTTAGAATGTTAAGGGAACTTTCGATCGAGAACCTCGCGGTGATTGCATCCGCCGTGATTCCGCTGGAGGAGGGCTTCAACGCCTTTACCGGCGAAACCGGCGCGGGCAAATCCATTCTGATTCACGGAATTCAGGCGGTTCTCGGTCAGCGCACAAGCAAAGACCTTGTCCGGACAGGCTGCAAAAAGGCGGTCATTTCGGCGCTGTTCTCGCCGGTTTCCGATGAGACACGCGCTGTACTGACCGAATACGGCATGGACTGCGAGGACGATGAGCTGCTGCTGACGAGAGAGATCTCGGCGGACGGCGGCAGCATCGGGCGCGTCAACGGCAGATCCGCACCGGCGGCACTGCTCCGGGCGCTCGGCGATACGCTCGTCAATATCCACGGCCAGCACGACAATCAGATTCTGCTTCGGCCGGAGCGGCATTTGGATGTGCTCGATCAGTTCGGTGAGGACTGCTCGCTGCTCACGGAGTACCGGAGCGAGTTTCATGCGCTCCAGTCCTGCGCCCGCGCACTGACCCAGCTCAAAAAGGCGGAGCAGGACAAATTGCAGCGGCTGAAGGAGCTTCAGGTCATCCTCTCCGAGATCGGGGAGCTCGACCCCCAGCCGCAGGAGGATGCGCTGCTGGATGCGCAGTATATGGAGGCGACCCGCGCGGAGGAATCCGCCGTACTTGCGGAAACCGTCAGCCAGATGCTGATAAAGGGCGAGGAGAATATCTCGGATGCGATCTCTGCCGCATGCGAGCAGCTCAATCGACTTGCCGATGCGGAGCCGGATGCCGAGCCTCTGTCGGACAGGCTTCGCGCACTGAACATTGAGCTGCGGGATATTGCCGATGAAGTCTCTGCCTTCACCGGCGGGCAGCTCTCCCCTGCCGAATTCGACCGGCTCAATGAGCGCAGAAATGCGGTCAACACACTGGCGATCCGCTATCACACCGATGCCGACGGACTGCGCGCGATCTATGAGAATGCGCTGAAGGAGGTCGAGCAGATCGAGACCGATGCCGACCGGCTGGAACAGCTCTCGAAGGAGCGCGCCGAACGGCTGCACCGCGTCACCGAGCTCGCGAAGGCACTGACCGCGCATCGGCAGAAGCTCGCGGAACGGTTCTCGCAGCGCGTCGGGGAGGAGCTCGCGGAGCTCAATATGCCGCGGGTTAAGCTCTCTGTTGCATTCTCACAGGGCAAGCTCACGCCGAACGGCATGGATCACGCGGAATTCCTGATCTCCGCGAATCCCGGTGAGCCGCCGAAGCCGATCGCGCAGATCGCCTCGGGCGGCGAGCTCTCCCGCATGATGCTTGCGCTGAAGGCGGTTCTCGCGGCACGCGATGCGATCCCGACGCTGATCTTTGATGAGATCGACACCGGCGTCAGCGGTAAGGCCGCGCAGAAGATCGGACTCAAGCTGAGAGCGCTCTCGGCACATCATCAGGTCATCTGCGTAACGCATCTGGCGCAGCTTGCAACGCAGGCGACGCATCATCTGCTCATCGAAAAGCACAGCACCGATTCCAGCACCAGCACAACAGTCACGGTTCTGGACGCGGAAGCGCGGATCGCGGAGATCGCCCGCATCATGGGCGGCGACGATAACTCGGAGCTGCTGCTGCAAACCGCAGAGGAAGCCCTCCGCACGGCCGATTCCCTGAACACGCCGTGAGGATGCGCCGTTTTACATCGTATACAAAAAGGGAATACCCCAATTCAAAAAGGAGCAAATGTCTATGGAAAACCAAACCATTGCCGCCGCAGCGGCGCCCGCCGGCACAGCACCCGGAAAGCCCCGCTATGTCGGCATCGACCTTGTCAAGATTCTCGCATGTATGCTCGTGGTCTGTGTCCACTTCTTCCTCTACTCCGGCTTCTATAATCAGCCGATCACAAAGGATTTCGGGCAGGCGCCGATCTTCATGCGCTGGACGGCATATTGCTGCGTGCCGCTGTTCATGATCACGACCGGCTATCTGATGAAAAACAAGACCCTCAGCAAAAAATATTACCTCGGCATCATCCGTGTGCTGGTGATTTACCTGATTTGCAGCGTCATCTGCTATGCCTACGATCATCACCACTATCCGCAGAAATATGACACCCCCTACGGCGGTTACAGCGCATGGATGTTCATTCGCGGCCTGTTTATGTTCTCCGACGCACAGTATGCGTGGTATGTGGAATACTATTTCTGCATTTTCCTGATTATCCCGTTCCTCAACCTCGCCTTCAACGGGCTGAAAAGCCAGAAGCACAGGCAGATCATGGTCATCACCGCAATTATGATCACCATTCTCTCGCAGAGCCTTTATATCGGCTTTGATTACGAGCATTCGACACAAATGAAGCTCTTTCCGGGCTATTTCACCCGCTGCTACCCGATCGCGTATTATCTCATCGGCGCCTATATCCGCGAATATCCGCCGAAGCGCACCCTTATCAATAAGCTGTACTTCCTCGGCATGTTCCTTCTCAGCCTTGCGTGGGTCTCGACCACGACCTATCAGCAGTCCATGCTGAACGAGGAAAACAATTTTATCATGATCTCGCGGCATTACAATGACTACGGCTCATGGCCGGTTGCGCTGTGCAGCATCATGCTGTTCCTGCTTCTGTTCGATATCCAGAGCAAGAATAAGGTTCTGATTCAGATTCTCAAATTTATCAGCGAGTCAACCTTTGCCTGCTACCTCGTCTCCTATGTGTTCGATACGCATTTTTATCAGCCCGATTCCGCATTCGGAAAGTCGTATCACACCCCGCCCGAGCGCTGGGCACACTGCTATGAGGTTCTGCCGAAGATCTTTTTCTCCGCAATGGGTCTTGCGCTGGTAATTCAGGCGGTCTATAACGCCGGAGACTGGTTTGTCCGGAAGGTTCTCATCCCCACTGCAAGGTATGCGGATTATGACGAGGTCGTCGCCGGAAAGCCGTACGCCGCACCGGCTGACAATACTCCGGAGTCGCCGAAGAATCAGATTGCCGGCAGCCAGAAGCTCAAGGCGGAGCTTGATAAGCTCAAGGTACTCCAGATGGAGGGCGCTCTGACGCAGGAAGAATATGAGCAGATCAAGAAGGAAATGATCGAAAAGGCTGCAAGGTCAGATTCCTGATCCTCCAAAAAAACCGGAATCAAAAGGCTGTGTACGACCCTCCAAAAAGGCCGCGCACAGCTTTTTTCTTGAAAATGCTTGACAAATCCGATAAGAAAATGGTATAATATGACAAAGTGCGGATTCGCTGCACAAAATGAACAGGAGGGATTCATATGGCATCAGCAAAAAATATGGTAATCGCCGGCGACTATATCGGCTGCCGCATCTTCCGGATGTCGGCATCGCTTGCGTATATCTCCGGCACGATGAAGAAAATGGATGATATTTATCTGGTTCCGGAAAATGTCAAGCGGTTTGAAGTCATGACGGAAGACATTATCCGCTCCGGGAACTCCCTGCTTCTGACAGGCTCGCTGGATCCGGGGCTGCTCGTAAAGCTCAAGCTCAATGCCTCGGAGGCAATGCAGAAAAAGGGCATCTATACCATCGCCCTGAAATTTAAGGATGATACGCGCGCGCTCGTCGAGGTCGATGATAAAATCCTCGCCGCTCTCGTCAAGCGAATGCAGAATAGCTGACCCAAACCGCCCGGTTCTAAGCCGGGCGGTTTCACATTCCCCCCATATATCGTGCCTCCTCCTGAGGAAATAGATGTGCCTCCGGCGGATTGATAATGGGGCTCCGCCCCAAACCCCGCCAAAGGGACATTGTCCCTTTGGAATCCCGCTGCTGCTCCGCGTCAGCCCCTTGCAAAGGGGCAGATGCGGAGCAGCAATGGGAGTCCAGAGGGATAGTATCCCTCTGGCAGGGGGTGTGGGGGACGGCGTCCCCCACTGCCCATCGCTGAAGGGCACCTCTATTCCTCAGGGCGGGGCGCGGTATACGGAGGAATCCGAAACCTGCACTTGACAATCCGGGCGATTTGCGGTATACTATATAATGGATTTTTAGAGATTCCAATAATTTGAAAGGACGGTTTCACTATGGAAAAGCAAATCAAGGCAATGCGGGAAAAAATCGAGCAAGCCGCGGCCGCGATTCAGGATTCAAAGGAAATGTACCAGCTCCGGAAGCAATACCTTGACAACAAAACCGGTCAGATCTCGGCGCTGATGAAGAACATGCGTGATCTCACGCCGGAGGAGCGCCCTGCATTCGGCAAGATCGTCAACGAGCTCAAGACATGGGCACTGGACTTCTTCACCTCGCAGGATGCGCGTCTCAAGGCGGCGGAGCTGGAGAAGAAGAACGCCGCCGAGCAGATCGACGTTACAATGCCCGCAGCGCCGCACTCAGCCGGTGCGCTGCACCCGAACACGCTGATCGCAAACGAGCTGATCGACATTTTCGCGGGCATGGGCTTTACAGTCTTTGAGGGGCCGGAGATTGAGAACGACTACTATAATTTCACCGCACTGAACACGCCGAAGGATCACCCGGCGCGCGATATGCAGGACACCTTCTACGTCTCGCCGGAGCTGCTGCTGCGCACGCAGACCTCTGCGGGTCAGATCCGTGTCATGGAGAACACCAAGCCGCCGATCAAGATTCTCTCCCCGGGCAAGGTGTTCCGCTCCGATGACGACGCCACCCACTCCCCGATGTTCTCGCAGATGGAGGGTCTGGTCGTCGATAAGGGCATCACGCTCTGCGATTTGCAGGGCATGCTCGATGTATTTGCGCAGAATGTCTTTGGCAAAAACGTGAAAACCCGCCTGCGTCCGTCCTACTTCCCGTTCACGGAGCCCTCGGTCGAGGTCGATGTGAGCTGCTTCTCCTGCGGCGGATGCGGCTGCCGGCTCTGCAAGGACACCGGCTGGATCGAGGTGCTCGGCGCCGGTATGGTCAACCGCAAGGTGCTCGAAAACTGCGGCATTGACCCGGATGAATACACCGGCTTCGCATTCGGCATGGGCATCGAGCGCATTGCCATGCTGAAATACGGCATCCCGAATATCAAGATGCTGTTTGAATCCGATACCAGAGTGCTGTCCCAGTTCAGCGAGTAAGATGCAGAAAGGAAAATCACGATGATTGTACCGCTTAGTTGGTTGAAAGAATACGTTGAGATTGATGTGACGCCGCAGGAGCTGGAAACCAAGCTCTTTGACTGCGGATTTGAGGTTGAGACGCTGACCGAGCTCGGTGCGGATATCTCCGGTGTTGTCGTCGGTCAGGTAGAGTCGCTGGAGCCAATCCCGGACACGCATCTGTCGGTCTGTCAGGTCGATTGCGGCGAGCACGGCAAATTCCAGATCTGCTGCGGCGCCGATAATGTCAGAGTCGGCGGGAAATACCCGGTCGCGCTGGTCGGCGCACAGGTCTATGCGACTGCCCGCGACCATGTCACCGTCGAGGGGCTCATGAAGATCAAAAAGGGCAAATTAAAGGGCTTTGAGTCCTCCGGCATGCTCTGCTCCGGCATTGAGATCGGCCTGAATGAGGATCTCTATCCGGGCGCAGATTACTGCGGACTGCTCGTGCTGCCGGAGGATGCACCGGTCGGCGCGGACATCAAGCCGGTCGTCGGGCTCGATGACTGGATGTTCGATATCTCGATCACCGCGAACCGCCCGGACTGCATGTCCATTCTCGGCATTGCAAGAGAGGTCGCGGCAGCGCTCGGCAAGCCGCTGAAAATGCCGGCAACCGATTACGCCGCCGACGGCTCGACGCTCGCAGGATTTCAGGTCACCGTCGAGGCGCCCGATCTCTGCCCGCGCTACTCCGCACACTATGTCCGTGACATTCAGATCGCACAGTCTCCGGCATGGATGCGCCGCCGCCTCGCGCTGGTCGGCATCCGCTCGATCTCCAATATCGTCGATATCACAAACTATGTGCTGAAGGAAATCGGTCAACCGATGCACGCCTTTGATCTGCGCAATCTCGCAGGAAAGCAGATTATCGTGCGCAGAGCTGCCGAGGGCGAAAAGATCGTCACGCTCGACGAAAAGGAATTCGCACTCAATCCCGCAAATCTCGTCATCTGCGACGGCGAAAAGCCCGTTGCGCTGGCGGGCATCATGGGCGGTCTCAATTCCGAGATCAAGGACGACACCACCGATGTGATCTTTGAATCCGCAAAGTTCATGCGCGACAATGTCCGCAAGACCTCCCGCGCACTCGGACAGCACTCGGACAGCTCGCAGCGCTTTGAGAAGGGCGTCGATGAGTATGCGACACAGCTCGGCATGAAGCGCGCGCTGCACCTGATCGAGGAGCTGCACTGCGGCACCGTCACCGCGACCGGCATTGTCAGGGCAGAGCAGCAGGACCCGACCGCGACGCGTCCGCTCACCGTTTCGATCGCAAAGATCAATGCGCTGCTCGGCATCACGATTCCGGATGACGAGATTCTCCGCATTCTCAAAAACCTGAGCTTCGAGCCGCAGATCGACGGCGACAGCCTGACCGTGCAGGTTCCGCCCTACCGTGAGGATATCGAGAATGCGCCCGATATCGCCGAGGAGCTCATCCGCATGTACGGCTACGACCACATTCAGCCGACCTTCCTAGCGGCTGCGGCGGTCACAAACGGCGGCAGAAATGCCGCACAGAGCAGCCTGATGAAATTAAAGCGCGTGCTCTGCGCACAGGGGCTCTATGAGACCATCCACTATTCGTTCTATTCGCAGAAGGACCTCGATCTGCTGAAGCTGCCCGCCGATGCGCCGCAGCGGAAGGCGATCCGCCTGCTGAACCCGATTTCCGAGGACCTTTCGATCATGCGGACGATGCTCGCGCCGTCTATGGTGAACGCGGTCATCCGCAATGTGCGCCGCGGCAATGACAGCGGCAGACTGTTTGAGATCGCAAAGACCTACCACTCTGAGGAGGAGCACCCGGCACAGGAGCCGGAGGAGCGCGAGGCACTCTGCATCACGCTGTTTGACGGCGGCAAGGTGAACTTCTTTGACGGCAAGGCGATCACAGAGGCGATTGCAGATGCGTTCCGCCTGCAATTCACCTACCGCAAGCCGGAGGATGCCGCAAAGTATCCGTTCCTGCATCCGGGCATGAGCGCAGAGCTGCTGCTCGGCGGCGAAGTCGTCGGCTGGCTCGGCATGCTCGCGCACGATCTGACCGACGCAGAGGTGCCGGAGCATGCGGTATTCCTCGCTGAGCTCGATCTCACCGCGCTGCGGCCGCATCTGCTGACGGAGCTGCATTTTGCGCCGCTGCCGAAGTATCCGGTCGTGCAGCGTGATATCGCACTGCTGGTCAGCGAGGAGGTGCTCTGCGCCGACCTCGAGGCCGCGATGAAGCGCTCCTGCAAATCGCTCCGCGATGTGACGCTCTTTGACGTCTACAAGGGCAAGCAGATCGCCGCAGGCAAGCAGTCGCTCGCATTCTCGCTGCGCTTCCGCTCCGATGACCATGCGTTTACCGATAATGAAATCGACCAGTTCGTCGCGAAAATCCTGAAAAATCTCGCGAAAGAATTTGAAGCAGAACAGCGCTGAATAAACGGTGCCTTATCCCAATCAGGATAAGGCACTACCTATACACGAAAGGAGCATGACAATGGACATTCAGCTTCATGGAATTGACGGCGGCAATCCGTTTGATTTCGGCAAAACCTCCGCCGACTACGCAAAATACCGCGACATTTACCCGCCGCAGTTCTATCAGGCGCTCACCGGCCGCAGGCTCTGCGTCAAAGGGCAGCGCGTCCTCGACCTCGGCACAGGAACGGGCGTACTTCCGCGCTTTCTGTATCATACCGGCGCAGAATTCGTCGGGACGGACATTTCCGCGGAGCAGATCGCGGAAGCAAAGCGGCTCGCGGCAGAGCAGCAAATGCAGATCACCTTTCTTGCGGCGCCCGCCGAAGCGCTCCCCTTCCCGGAAGGCAGCTTTGACGTCATCACGGCATGTCAGTGCTTCTGGTACTTCGATCACGCGGCCATCGCGCCGAAGCTCGCAGGGCTGCTGAAGCCCGGCGGACGGCTCGCCGTTCTGCAAATGGAGTGGCTGCCCTTCGAGGATGACCTTGCAATGGCGAGCGAATCGCTGGTTCTGCAATACAATCCGGGCTGGACCGGCGGGGGCTATCACCGCGCGCCTGTCTGGATTCCGGAGGATTATGCGGCATATTTCGAGCCCGAATCCGCCGAGCAGTTTGATCTGCATGTGCCGTTTACCCGCGAGAGCTGGCACGGCCGAATGCGTGCATGCCGCGGTGTCGGTGCATCGCTCACCGGCGAAAAGCTCGCAGAGTGGGAGCATGCGCACATGGCAATGCTCATGCAGAAGGCGCCGGAATCGTTCACGGTTCTCCACGAGGGCGCGATCGCCGTCCTGCGGCGAAAGGATCTCACAGAATAACAAAACCGGCTGCTGTTCGATTCCAGCAGCCGGTTTTTCTGATTACGGTTTCAGTTGTGCATCTGTGATGATGCCCGCGAGATATTTCAGCAGCTTTGCAAGATCGCTGCTGTTGATCTGGCTGTCGCCGGTGACATCTCCGTTTTTCTTTCCCTGATCGGTGATGCCGGTACCGGTGTCCTCCGACGAAATCCGCGCGATCATCACGGCGTCGAGCACATCGACGGAGCCGTTGCAGTCCGCATCGCCGTAGAGGATTTCATCGGGCGGTGCCGTCGAGGTCGTGGTGGAGGTCGTGGTCGTGGTCGATTCGGTGATCTGTCCGGATTCCTGAAGCATCACCGTGTAATTCACACAGCTTCCGTTCATGTTGTTCGTGCCGAGTGTCACGGCATCGCCGGTCTGGAGCGCCTTGCTGAAAATGAGGAAGGTCAGGCCGTTGCTGGTCTGCGCGGTGATGCTCTCCTTCGTATAGCTGCTGAGCCAGTCCGGCGTATTGCCCGCCGCCTCGACGCGCTGATCGAGGAGAATATAGAGCTTGCAGGCTGCGGCGGCCTTCAGCGTCGCGAGATCGGTAAACGTATTCTTCGCATCGCAGGCCGTCAGAATCTGCTCTGCGCCGATGAGCTCAGCCGGGAGCTCGGTGAAGGTCGCATCGCGGTCGCCGAAGAAGAGACTGCCGGCCTGTGCGCCGTCCTGCACGCCCCATGCGCCCGGATAGGCATTATCCGCGACAACGAGATCGGAGAACAGTCTGCCGTTGATCGGCACAGCCTCCCTGCCGAACACGAGCCAGTCGAGATTCAGCAGATAGCCCTCGCCGCCGGTAAATTTCAGATAGAGATTGTGCTGCCCGGTGATTGCCGGAATGCTCCATGTGACCTCCTTGTAATCGGAGAAGCCGCCTGTGCCGGCAAATTTGACCGCTGCGGCCGGCGTGCCGGACATGCTGTCAACATACAGCTCGATGCCGGATGCATTGCCGGAAACCTTCGCCGTAAAGCTGCGCGCGCCGTCCTCGAAGTCCACCTTGCGGAACATGATCGAGTCGCCGTTTTCGACAAAGCCGATGTTCTTTCCGCCGGAGCAGGATGCATTGTCCTCCGCGACGATGCCGGACATGGTTGCGTAGTCCTCTGCCTCGATGGTCTCGAACGCGGAGATCGGATCGACGCCGTTTTCCGGCGAGAGCTCGACGACGCCCTCCGGGAATGCATCGACCGTCAGGTCATTGATGTAATACTCGATGTTGTTGTATCCGAGCCCCGCATAGTCGCCCTTGTAGTCGGTCGGGTCATTCGGATTCAGCCCGCGTGCGAGCTCCCATGCATCGTCCATGCCGTCGTTGTCCGCGTCGGTGATCTCCTTCTTGGTCACGGCGGAGGGATAGGTATAGGTCACGCCGCACTGGATGCTGTACTTGGTCAGATCGGAGACCGAGGAATCAAATGCGGCCGTACCGCTGCACGAGCCGGTGCCGTTCTTGGTCTCATCGGCGCACTGCCGGTCGATCGCGGTTCTCTTGTCCGGCGAGATGCCGTTGCCCGCGAAGGAAATGACATGGTCATAGGATGCCGCCGCGCTCTCCGCGGTCAGTACCGTCGAGACATCCTCGCCGTTGACCGTGATCGGGAAGTGGCTTGCGGATTCGGTCGTGCTCTGCGACTTGTTGCCGTTGTAGCCGATTGCCGACCAGTTATTGTTTTCGCTGTTCGCGACGGAATTGTCCTTGTTCAGGATGCGATTGCCGGTGAGATACAGCTTGAAATTGTCGTTATCGGAAACCGATGCATAGTGAATGCCGCTGACGGTCGAGGTGCCGCGCTTCAGCGTGTTGTTCACATAGTTGACATGGCCGATGGTGCCGTAGGTGGTCTGATAGCCCCAGTCATAGATGATGTTGTTCGTGAAATCCGCCGCATTCTGGTCGGTGACCTTGCCGCGGAAATTACGGGAAACATTGTGGATAATCAGGCAGTGGTCGAAGGAGAAATTCGCTCTGCCGAACATAATGCCGAAGCCGTGAATACCCTTGTCATGGCCGCCCCACGAATTCGCCGGGCCGATGACGGTATACTGGCAGGTGTAGTTGTCGTTCTTGGAGTACAGACCCCACTGCTCGTCACTGCTCCAGCCGAGCGAGCAGTGGTCGATGATCGAGTTGCCGCCCGCAGCGCCGCCCCATGCGTCATTGCCGGAGCTGGTCGCGTTATAGGGGCCTGGACGGGAGCTGATGAAGCGGACGATGATGTTATCGCCGCCCATACCGAACTTGTAGTTTTTCAGCGTGATGCCGGAGCCGCCCGGTGCGGTCTGCCCCGCAATCGTGATATTGCTCTGGCATACGACATTGCTTTTGAGCTCGATCGTGCCGCTGACATCGAACACGACGATGCGGTTCGATTTGCTGACGGCGTCGCGGAAGGAGCCGGTGCCGCTGTCATTCAGATTCGTGACATGGTAAATCTCGCCGCCTCTGCCGCCTGTCGCATACTTTCCGCCGCCAACCGCGCCCGGAAATGCGAGCAGTCCGCCCGCAGCGGTGACCTTCTTCGCTTCCCTCTGCGTCGGCATCACCGTGCCGACCGCCGTATACGCCATTGTCAGCGCAGCAATTGCAGAGAGCAGCCTTCTGTGTCTCTTTTTCATAATAACCTCCAAATTCTCCCCGGTAAATCAAACAAAGCGGATATCTGCATATCCAATCTAATGATAGCACATCTCTCACTTCCTGTCAATTGCTTTTTTCACTTAAATTATGTCATTTTGCGCACAATCGGCCGGGACTGAATTCGGTACGGCACATGAAGATTTCATGAATCTTCTGTGAAATCGGCCATTCTGTCACATTTCTGTCACACCGCCCGCATATAATGACAACAACACCCGCTTCAGATCGTGCGCGAAATTCGCGTGCAGCGTTGATCTGAAACGGGCGTTGGCAATTTTGGAGCAAAGCGCCCTCCTTTTTACGGAAAGGGCGCTTTCCTGTTACGATTCATCGGAGCCGGCGCTTCGGGAGAGAATCTCCTCCCATGACGGCGTTTTCTGTGCAAGAACATCCGTGACATACTGCAAAATCGCTGAGGCATCCTCAACACCGATGACGCTGTCCTCATTGACATCGGCGGCAAGACGCGGCAGTGCCGCCAGATTCCCCGGCTTCAGCGCGAGCAGATCGGTGTAATATTGCAGGGCAAGCTGCGCATCCGCAATATCGACCTCGCCGTTCATATCGACATCGCCGCGCAGATAGGGCAGCAGCGAAACATGGCAGGTATAGGTTTTGCCGCCGGCAACGCAGTAAATAATTGCCTCGCCCTTGCGCAGAACGGTCACATTGCCGTCCTGATCGACCTCTGCGATCGTGGAATCGCTGCTTTGCCACATTGCCTCCGGCATACCCTCCTCCTTCGGCAGCAGGGCAAGCGAGACGCCCTCCCCCGCCTTCCGGACGGCATAATCCGTAAAATTCAGCGAATAAGGGAAATAGACCGTCACCATGCAGGTATACTCCCGCTCCTCACAGAAAGCCCGGATGAGCGTGGAGCCGTTTTTCTTCGGGGTCACGGTTCCGTCCTCCGCGACCTCTGCGATCTCCGGGTCATCCGATGTCCATGTGACGGGATCGAGCGGCGCCGGAATCAGGGAAAGCTGTGCGGTCTGTCCCCGCTCAGAAAAGGTATGCGAAAGCTCGCTGATTTCCCTGAGAATCACGACCCGGAACGGAAATGCATATTCAAATACGTCACTGCTGACCTGAACCGTCACCTCGCCGCCTCTATGCGCAGCCGCAAGGCCGTTTTCGTCGATGCTGAGCACGCTGGGGTCTGAGGAGGCCCATGTCAGTGCGGCATCCGGAACGGGCTTCAGCGCAAGCTGAAGCGTGTCGCCGTCATCGTTTGCATACATGGTATCGGCGTTGAGGCTGCGGTCAAAGCGCACCGTAAGTTTGCAGGTATAGCTGCGCTTTTCGCATGTGACCGTGATCTCCGCATAACCCTCCTGAAGGCAGACTGCCTGCCCGTTTTCATCCACGGAAACCGTCTCAGGGTCGCTGCTCACCCATGTGCAGGAGCCCGCAGGCGGCTCCGGCGACAGCGAAAGCGGAATCGGCTCCCCAACCGCACTGACGGTCAGCTCGGTCTCCGAGAGCGTGCGCAGCGGCGATTCTGCGGGGACAAAGCTGACGGTGCGCTCGATCAGCGCATATTCTCTGCCGTCCGCGAGCGCCAGACTGCTGAGCATCAGCTTGACCGGGTACTGCTTCCCGAAGTCCGCCGCCTCTGCGATATGCAGTGTGATGCTGCCGAGCTCCTCGCCCTCTGCGGCGGTGTCCATGCCCGCGCAAACGATGGAAAGCACATGCGTCTCCGCATTATAATAGGTAAACAGATTATCCGCATCGAACGCCTCGGAAAGCGTGAATGTACACACATCCCCTTCGCCGGCATCGGCTGTGAGGATTTCCGGCAGCGTGACCGAAATGCCGATTGCGCTGATTCCCGGCGCATCGTGCATCTTCAGATGCAGCACGGTATCGCTTGTCGGATAGCCCTCGTCGAATTCCGCATCCAGAACCGGATCAAGCAGCGGCACTGCCGTCGTCACGGTTGTGGTTTCGGTCGTGGTCTCTGATGTGGTCTCGGTCGTGGTCTCCGATGTGGTCTCGGTTGTCGTTTCCGTCGTGGTTTCTGATGTGGTTTCGGTGGTCGATTCTTGCTCCGTCTCTGTATCATCCGCCGAAACAGCGGTTGTTACTGTTGTGGCTGTGGTAGTTTCCGTGGTGGTTTCCGCCGTGATGCCGGTCGTTTCCGCGACGGGCTCTGTCTCCTCCGCCGTCACGGCAAATGCCGAAGCAGGCGCAGACGGAGCTGCCGGCACGGAAAATCCGCCGAACAGCGCAGAATACAGCACGGAAGCCGCTGCCAGCACAGAAAATCCTGCTTTGCTTCTTTCCAGCATTGCATTCGTTCCTTTCCTTTTTGAGTTTTCCGATCAATCAGCGGACATCATAATAAAACGTATCCGCTGCCTGTTTGTCCCTCCCGGTGAAGATCCGCTTGGTCAGGCGCCGGTTTTTGATGAGATACCAGTCGCCGAACTCGTCAAACTTTCTGGATGATGTCAGGACATAGGAGTGCTTCAGCGTGCCGTAGCGCTTCCCGGCGGCCTTGCCGTATGCCTTGAGTCTCTTTGCAAAATCCATATCCTCAAGGCTGACCAGCGACTCATCGAAGCCCCCGACCGCATCGAAATCCGTTTTGCGGCACCAGAACATCGCGCCGCTGAGATAGCCGCCGTTCCGGATCATGACCGGGAGCAGATTGACCGCGACATACAGCGCGGAAAACGCGATACCTAGCGACATTCTGTCGAATTTCGGGTTCGCGCCGCCGCCGATGTACCGCCCGCTTCCGAGCAGCTCCCGGATCTCGCGGAGCGAATATTTCGTCATCATGCTGTCCGCATCGAGCGTCACGAGAATCTCACCGTTTGCCGCTGCGGCGCCGGTATTGCGGATCGCGGCGATGCATTTTGCATCATTCTCCGCGATGCGCGCACCGTACTGCGCTGCGATCTCGGCAGTCCGGTCGTTGCAGCGATTTGCAACCACTATGATCTCCACAGTATCGGGCAGGACGTATTTCGCGGCACTGCGGACAGACCGCAGACATTTCCCGATATACTGCTCCTCATTGTGCGCCGGAATCACAACAGAAAATTTCGGGCGTTTTGTCATGTTCTTCACCTCACTGGCAAAAAGGGTCACATGCTCCGCAGCCTGCGGGCGATCATCCGGATAAAATCCGCCGCCGGGTCAAGCCCGGACAGCGCATACAGCATCCGGCAGCCGACGGCATCCTCGATCTCCCCGATCACATAGCCGCCCTCCGGAGTGCGCAGAAAATCGACGCCGGCAAAATCCATCGGCAGAACCGCCTGCACGCGGGATACCAGCTCCCGCATGTCACGGTCCGGCTCGGTCATCTCTGCCCGGCCGCCAAGTGAAAAATTGCTCCGGAAATCCGAAGCCGAGGTGCGCAGAACCGCCGCGTAGATCTCGCCGCCCATGACATAGACTCTGGTGTCCCAGCCAAGACGCATCTGCTTCTGGAGCAGAAACGGGCGCGGCATTTCCCGCATGGCTTTGCTCAGCGCGGCGGCATCCCGCAGCAGCGTGACCCCTGCCCCACCGTGGCCGTCAGCCGGCTTTGCGATCAGCGGAGGCTGAAAATCCTCCGGGACATCCCCCTCCCCATGCACCAGAACGGTATCCGCCGTTGGGAGCCCGTTTTCGCGGAGAAACAGATGCGTGCGGTATTTGTCATTCGTGATCTCCGTGACCCTCACACTGTTATATACGCAGATTCCGGGGATATCCTCACAGGCCTCGGAAAATTCCGCATTGCGCGTGCGGTTGATGACAAAATCGGGGTACGGCTTTTTCAGCAGAAAGCCGTCATCGGAAATGCAGAGCCGAAGGGAGATGCCCTCCGGCTCTGCACAGTCACACATTCTTCGGATAAACCACCGGTTTCGCGCAGCATCCGCCGCTGTATAGAGCAGAATGCCGTGCCGCCGGGTCATTCTGCGCTGTTCAGGGTCGAGCGGATATGCCACATGATGCTGGTCGCGGGATTGATTCCGCAGGCATCAATCGTGCTCTGGAGCTGCGGGTTGGAATTGACCTCGCAGACATAGCGCTCCTCCGGGGTCTTGCCCATGAGGATATCGACGCCGGCAAAATCGAGCCCGAGCGCCTTTGCGGATTCGATCGCGAGCTTCTCCTCAAGCGGGGAGATCGCTCTTGCGGAGGCGGTGCCGCCGAGCTCCATATTGGAGCGGAACTGGTCTCTCGACTGCGACTGACGCTCCATCGCGCAGATCACCTTTCCGCCGACGACGGTCACGCGGAGGTCTTTGCCGGCGCTCTCCGAGATAAATCTCTGGAATACGCAGTCGTGCTCGCCGATATGGGTCAGGATGCGGTCTGCTTCACGGACATTGTTCGCAAGATAGACCTGCTGGCCAAAGCTGCCCTTGTTCTCCTTGATGACGAGCGGCCAGCCGAGAATCTTCGCAGCCTGCTCTGCCGAAGCGGGATTGCGCTTGCAGCCGGGGAAGCAGGTCGGTGCGGGGATGGTATCCGGAATCGGGATGCCGGCAGCCGCGAGCTTCAGTGCGGTCTCTGCCTTGTCATCCGCGAGCTGGATCGCAGTTGCGGAGTTGAACAGCCTGAGCCCGGAAAGCTCCATTGCCTTTGCCAGCAGCACATCCTTGTCCCAGAACAGCACAAAGGAAGGCTTCGGCTCACGCGCCTGCGAGCCGATAACGGTCGGGCGCTGATCGGATGTCCACTTGGAAAAATGCAGACCTGCGCGGTCGGCAGCCTCCTGAAGCAGTCTGTAAAGGGAATTGAACTTTGCGGGATTGTAATAACTGTTTACAATCAGCCAACCATTGTAGGTGTCCATATGTATCGTCCTCCAAATCTAAAATCACACGGCATACTGCCATTCTCTTTATTTTACAACAGAACGGCAAAAATGTCAACCTTTTGCGCGAAATGCAGCCGCATTTTTTTCAAAATGCGGCTGCGCTTCCGTATTATTCCTTGCTGTCGTCCTCATCCTGCCCGGAGTGCTTTTTGCGGTCCGAGGGCTTTTTCTCGCCCATCGAAACAAAAATCTCCGCACAGATCATCCCGACAAAGCAGAGCGCACAGAACACGATCAGTATAATCTTGCCCATATTTTCCTCCAAATTCAAAATATTTTCCTGAATTGAATCCGGAGGCTGTCTCCTTGCGCCCGTCCTTGTCATGGATATACTTGATGATATATTTTCTGCTGTATCCGGCCTCCCGCTTCACCGAAGGGGACAGCCGGCACACGCAGCATCCGGGCAGGAGTGCCCCGCCGGTGCTGCTGAGCAGAGAAACCGGATGAACCGAGGGCGTATGCTTTCCGGTGTGCTGCTGCGCCGTATAGCAGACCGCACCGGCGTCTCTGCCCTCATCGGACTGACAGACGAGCGGCAGCGCAAGATCGGCATGTGCGCCGATGCAGCAGATGTCTGTGGAGCTCTGCGCCGGTACGAAACCGGACATCGCCTGAGAACCGGTCAGAGCGGCAAACAGTGGGAGCATACAGAGTGCGGCAAACAATGAAAGCACCCGGCTGAAGCGGTCTCTGGTTTGCTTCACTCAATCCCCTCCTTTTGCTCACGCTCTGTCTAAGTGTACTTCATTTGCATGTGCATAGAAAATCCGCTTGGGATGACAGGACAGAACGCGCTCCCAGTCTGCCCTCAGCGGCGGATTTTCGCCGTATGCCGGAAGATAGGAGAGCGGCTCCAGATCACCGACAAAGCAGTCGCCGTTATCCAGAATCAGCGAGATGCTGTCCGGGCTGTGGCTCGGCGTTGCGATGATCTCCCCGGAAATCCCGATCTCACGCAGAAACGCCCTGCTCTCTTTGCAGGAGATGCAGAGCGCCTTTGTTTCGTCGATCGGCTCCCGGTGCAGATGCGGCTCCCGCGCAAAGACTGCGTCAGGATCGTGAACATGCGCACGCTGCACATCAGCGAGCAGAAGCGTCACGCCCATTGCGGTCAGCTCGCCGATCAGCCCCGTATGGTCGGGGTGAAAATGCGTCGGAAGGACAAAGCGGATATCGCGGAGCGTAAGCCCGTTTTGCTTGAGCGCCTTCCAGAATGCGGGCAGCGTCCCGGCATAATCCGTGTCGATCAGCAGGCCGCCGTGCGCCGCCGGGATGTAAAAGGTATTGGTGTTTCCGTAGCGCAGCCTGATCATATATGCCTCACACCAGCCAGTAAACCAGAACCGCCGCCGCTGCCGCGAGCAGCCCGAAATTGATCTTTCCGAGGATGCCGCAGGGCTTGGCGATCTGCGGGCGGCGCACCGCCCATTTGATCCGCTGCTTTCTGCCGAAGCCGGGAATCAGCAGGCTCCTGAAAAAGAGCCCCGGCGTAAGCCGCGCCTTTTTGTCGGCGAGCGCCATCTGTGCGCGCTGCACCGCGACCGGATTCAGGACATACTGGCAGTGTACGCAGACACTCGCCCCCTCCTCGACCTGCCGCCCGCAGTTGGTGCAGTACACGGCGCCGGTCGTCCGGAAGGCATAGCGCTGCGGAGAAATCTCAAACAGCGACTTGCGCTCCGGGCTTTCGAGATCAACGCCGGTCAGGTCATTGACAAACCGGAAGAAGCGGTGGCTTTTTTCGTATTTTGCGCGCTTTTCGCGAAGACGCTGTGCGCCCTGCCGCAGCGCCGCGGGATTGATGACATACCTGCAATTGACACAGACGCTCGCCGCCTTCAGAACAGGCTTGCCGCAGTTCCGGCAGAAGCAGCGCGCCGGGTCTGCCATGACCGCCCGCGAAAGCGCCTCAAACTCTGCCTCCGTCATCTCCGGCTGAGCGGGCTCCGGCTCACCGAAGAGCTCCGCATCCGAAACAGGCTCATAGGAAGGAACATCTATAATCTGCGGCTTTTCCTCTTGATACTCATACTGCTTCAAACCGAAACCTCCGTCTTATCCCTATTTTGTCTGCCGTCAGCCGCCGAGCCGCAGCATTTCATCGAGACAGCGCCGCGCATCGCGTGCAATGTCCTCCGGGAGCGTCAGCTCGGCCGCGCTGCCCTCCGCGATCTCCCTGAGCACCCGCTCCACATCCGAAAGGGATGTCACCCGCATATTCGGGCAGCAGAGGCGGTTCGAGATCGGATAAAACCGCTTTTCCGGGCATTCCAGCGCAAGATGCTGCACAATGCTGATCTCGGTACCGATGATAAACGATCTGTGCTCCGATTTCCGCGCGAAATTGAGGATACCGGAGGTTGCGCCGACATAATCCGCCATTTCGGTGATCTCCGGGCGGCACTCCGGATGCACCAGCAGCAGCGCATCGGGATGCGCCGCCTTCGCCGCGCGCGCTTCATCGGCTGTGATCGCGCTGTGCTGCGGGCAGCCGCCGGGCAGAAAATGCAGGTTCTTGTCCGGGCAGTGCTTCTGCGTATAGGCGCCGAGGTTGCAGTCCGGGATGAACAGAATCTCCTTCTGCTCCATATTGGACACGATCTTCACCGCGGAGGACGAGGTCACGCAGACATCGCTGACCGCTTTGACCGCGGCGGTCGTGTTGACATAGGCAACGACGGCGCAGCCGGGGAATTTGGCCTTTGCGGCACAGATCACCTCCGGCGGGAACTGCTCGGCCATCGGGCAGCCGGCATCGGGATTTGCCTCATAGACCCGCTTTTCCGGGTTGAGCAGCTTTGCGGTCTCGGCCATAAAATGTACGCCGCAGAGCAGGAGCTTTTTGGCATCGGTCTCCCCTGCCGCCGCGCTGAGCTTGTAGCTGTCGCCGGTGATATCGGCAACCTCCAGAATATCGGGAGACTGATAGCTGTGCGCCAGAATGCAGACGCCGGTCTCCTTTTTCAGCTCCGTGATGCGGTCCTGAATCTCACGAATCGTTCTCATCTGTTTTTTCATCCTCCTGCTGCGGTTCTCCGGGCTGCTCCTCCGCTTCGGGGGCATCCGGTGCTTCGGGTTCCGTTTTATCCTCTTTCTCCTCATCCGGAGCAGTCTTGTCCTCCTGCTCCGGCTTCGCCGTTCCCGGGGATTTTCCCGGGGATTTTCCGGCGTAGTGTATCTCATTGGTCAGGTAGCTGTCGATCTCCGAGGGCAGACCCTTCTTGTCCAGCTTCTCGGCAAGGAAATCGGAAAACAGGGTATACATCGCGGCAAAGAGCGGCACAAACGCGACCATGCCGACAAAGCCGAACATGCCGCCGCCGATGACGATTGCGGAAAGAATCCAGAACATCGGCAGGCCGAGGGAATCGCCGAGAATCTTCGGGCCGAGAATGTTGCCGTCGAACTGCTGAAGAATCAGAATGAAGATCGCAAAGGGAATGACCTTTTTCGGCTCCGTCAGCAGTATCAGCACGCCGCTCGGAATCGCGCCGATAAACGGCCCGAAGAACGGGATGATATTGGTGACACCGACGATAATCGAGATCAGCGCGGCATAGGGCATGTTGAGAATCGTCATGCCGATGAAGCAGAGCAGCCCGATAATCAGCGAATCGACGGTCTTTCCGGAGAGAAAATGCATAAACGTGTAGCTGACATGCGAGCCGATCCGCAGGAAGGAATGCACCTTTTCCTCCGGCAGCAGCGCATACAGCAGCTTGCGCGCCTGCGCCAGATAGCGCTCCTTGTTATAGAGCAGGTAAATGGCAAGAATCAGGCCGATCAGAATGTTTTTCGCCCATGTGATGATCGAGACGGCGCTGCTGGTCACGAGGCTGAGGAAGTCGCCGCCGCCGCTGATGATGCTGTCGAGCTTGGGCTCAAACTGATTTGCAAAGTCCTTCACGGAATTCTGCGCACTGTCCCAGACCGCCATCAGCGCCGAATACACCTGCGGCTGCGTATCCTTGAGGCCGGCGACGCGGCGGTTGATCCAGTTTGTGATGCTGGTCAGGTAGTCCGGCAGGCTGACGAGCAGGTTTTTGATGCTGGAGATCAGCTCCGGCACAATCGCCGCGACCAGTCCGATGACCGCCGCGACCACGGTCACCATCGTCAGCGTCACGGCGATCACGCGCTTTATGCGCGGATGCGGCTTTCGCCTGTCCGTGAAGAAGCTGATTTTCGATTCGATCCAGTTCATCAGCGGGCTGAGCAGATAGGCAAGCACCAGCCCGATGATGATCGGCGCCAGCACGGACAGGGTTTCCCCGGCAATTCTCTTCAGGGAATTAAACCGCCAGACCGCAATCCCGATCAGCAGGCAGATCGTAAAGGTCCAGACAGCCGCCTTCGCGATGGAGCGCTGTCTGTCATCCATGCGGATTCTCATAGGAGCGTATCATATCCCTTCTGTAATGAAATCTTGCACGAAAATGCATCGTACCTCATCTGCTATTATACATGAAACAGAGAAAAAAAGAAAGTCTTTTCCGTAAATTTTCAGAAAACTGTCAGGATTTCGCAGGAACATGCGTTCCAAAATGCAGAAAAAATGAAAAATCTCGAAAAATTTTGCTTTAGGACTTTTCATTTTCGGAGATTTATGATATAATGTATGGTGTATTGCCGGAAGTCTGTCCGTCAGCGGACAGATATCCGTACCATCTTGATCAACGAAAGGGAACGATGCATGCAGAGCATGACGGAAATCAGGCAGGCTGCCCTCACGCGGTACCTTTCCGCAAAGGGGCTCAATCCGCCGCAGCAGGAGGCCGTGCGAACGGTCACGGGGCCGGTCAGCGTGCTGGCGGGCGCGGGCAGCGGAAAGACAACTGCCATTGTCAACCGCATCGCCTTCATGATGCGGTTCGGAGATGCATATTACGGGGAGATCCCCCCCTGCACGCCGGAGGATACCGCTTATTTGCAGAAGGTCGCGGACGGAACCGCCGAGCCGGACGAGCAGAGGCTCACAGAGCTGCTCGGCTTCGCCCCGGTGCCCGGCTGGCGCATTCTGGCGATCACCTTTACCAATAAAGCAGCAGCCGAGCTCAAAAACCGGCTGGAGACCATGCTCGGCGAATCCGCCGGAGACGTCTGGGCGGCGACCTTCCACAGCGCATGTGTCCGCATCCTGCGGCAGCACATCGACCGCCTCGGCTACGGCAGCGATTTCACGATCTATGACGCGGACGACAGCCAGCGCGTGATCGCTGCCGTCATCAAGGATCCCGCCATGCAGGAGCGCGGCAGGGGCTATGCGATGGAAAAGGCATTCCCGCCAAAGGCCGTCGCGCATGAGATCAGCCGTGCAAAGGACCGGCTCATCACTCCGCAGCAGCTCTATGACGAGGCGGACGGCGATTTCCGCCGCAGCAAGATCGCACAGATCTATGCTGCCTATCAGCAGCGGCTCCGCGAATCCAACGCCGTGGACTTCGACGATATCATCCTGCTGACCGTGCAGCTTTTCCGCGAAAATCCCGATGTACTTGAAAAATACCAGAACCGCTGCCGCTATCTGCTCGTGGACGAGTATCAGGATACCAACCCAGCGCAGTATGAGCTGATTCATCTGCTCGCGGAGCGGCACCGGAATCTCTGCGTCGTCGGCGACGATGACCAGAGCATCTATAAATTCCGCGGCGCGACGATCGAAAATATCCTCTCCTTCGAGGAGCAGTTCCCGGACTGCAAGGTCATCCGGCTCGAACAGAATTACCGCTCGACAAAGCGGATTCTCAGCGCCGCAAACTCCGTTATCCGCAACAACCTCGGCAGAAAGGACAAGACGCTCTGGGCAGATGCGCCGGAGGGCGAGAAGGTTCACTGGTTCCGGGCGCAGGATCAGAACGACGAGGCAAAATATGTCGCGGAAACGGTCGCGGAGGGCGTCCGGAAGGGCGGCAGATACTCTGACTATGCCGTGCTGTACCGCAACCACGCGCTCTCGAATGCGCTCGAACGCGCCCTTGCACATGCCAATATCCCCTACCGCATCTACGGCGGCCTGCGCTTCTTTGACCGCAAGGAGATCAAGGATATCATCGCCTACCTCTGCGTCATCCATAACCCGCACGATATTCTGCGGTTTACGCGGATTATCAATGAACCAAAGCGCGGAATCGGCACACAAACGCTCGCCGATATCATCGCGATCGCGCTCGACCTGAATCTTTCGCCGCTGGAGGTGCTTCAGACGGCGGATTCCTACCCGCGGCTCTCCAAAAAGGGCTCTGCAATCCGGGCAGCAGCCGAAATGTTCGCTGAGCTCGTTGACGCAGCCTCAGAGCAGCCGCTTGATGTGCTCTACGACACCGTGCTCGAAGTCACCGGCTATCTGGACATGCTGAAGGCCGAGGGCGAGGAGGGCGAAACGCGGATCGAGAACATCCGCGAGCTCAAGACCAATATTCTCACCTATATGAACGCGGCCGAAAACGAAGGCGAGGAGCCGACGCTCGGCGGCTTTCTGGAGGAGATCTCCCTGTATACCGATCAGGACCGCGCCGATGAATCGCAGGACGCGATGACGCTGATGACCGTGCATGCCGCAAAGGGACTTGAATACAACACCGTCTTTCTCGTCGGCATGGAGGAGGGCATCTTCCCCGGCAGGCGCAGCATGGACAGCACAGAGGAGATCGAGGAGGAGCGAAGGCTCGCCTATGTCGCGATCACAAGAGCCAGAAAGCAGCTCTTTGTCACGACGGCAGCCTACCGGATGCTCTACGGACAGACCGGCTCGAACGGCACCTCCCGGTTCCTGCGGGAAATGGATCCGGAGGTTCTGGAAAAGGAGGAGCGCTCCGGCTCCGGCGGCAGACCGCCCGTTCAGAGCACAGCCGTTTTCTCCGGCGGCGCGGTTCCGGGTAAGGAGCCAAAGCAGCCGATGCAGCATTATTCCCCCGGCGACCGCGTAAAGAGCGCGGTTCACGGGGAGGGAACCGTTCTGAGCGTCAGCCCGATGGGCGGCGATCTCCTGATGGAAATTGCATTCGATCAGGCCGGAACCAAAAAAATCATGGCAAAATATGCCCGAATCCGAAAGGTAACATCATGAACACAAATGTCAGAAAAAAAGCCGCGTCAAACGGCAGAAAGGCGCCCGCTCCGCTTTCGATCAGGGAGTCGCTGCGGAATGCGCGGGAAAAGCTGAGCAGCAAAAACGGCAAGCTCGTCCTGTTTATTTTGCAGTTCCTGCTCTCCTTTGTGACGCTGTTTTACTTCAAAGGCGTATTGAAGCTCGCGTATTACAGCATGTTCTACCGGCTGGAGATTCCGGAGGAGACAAAAGGAAAATACTGTCTGCTCGTATCGCTGGTCTGCCTGTTCTTCGGTGCGGTGATGCTGTTTACGAGGCGGCAGATCGTCACGCGCGTCATCATCATGATCTCGATGCCGTTCTATCTGCCGATTATCCTGTTCAATTATCAGCATCTGGTGCTGCTCATTCCGCTGGCCATCATGGTCGTCACGACCTATCTGTTCAGCGGCACCGGTGAAGCGCCGAAAACCATTCTAGGTGCCGTGTTCCTGATGCTCTATATCCTCGGCGCGTTCGTCTATCTGACCGCGCAGAGCATTCTTCAGCCGGCCACGCAGGAGGTCGTCATCGCCCGCGATGTCTCCCCGGGCGGCTGCTACCGCTACTCCGTCGTGCAGGTGCTCGATCAGGCGGACGGCAATACCTATGTTGCGATCGAGCCGAATACCAAGGATATCGCATACGGCCATTCCAAATGGTATGCAAAGGGATACAGCAAGACGGTCTATCTGGAGCGCCCGCTCGATACCTTCAATTATGAGTGGACAACCCAGACCCGCGCTGAGATCACGAGAGAGCTGATTACCAACAACCCCAGCACGACCTTCATCCTCAGCGCCGGGCAGATGCGCCTGCTGGGGCTCGATGAGGGATACAGCCAGGAGTATACGATCGGCGAGCTCTCCAGAAGCCAGCGCCATAAGCTCGGCTACGGCGACGAGACCGACCCGATCGACACACGCCTGCGCCGCTTCTTCCGCGTCAAGCTCATGCCGACGGACTACACCGTCACGCTGACATTTGACGAAATGGTGGACATCGGACTGAACCCGACCTATGAGCAGAGACTCTCCCGCATGACCGACGAGGATCTCGCGCTGCTGGGCGTCCCGGAGGAAAATGAGGTTCTGATCGTCAACGGCAAAATCGCATTCAGACAGTATGTCGCGGAGCTGGAGCGGTTCTACTGGGATTCCTCCCGCTCGCTGACCGCATTCCTTGAATCGAATACGCTGCCGGAGGTGCAGCCCGACGGGCTCGATCTCGATCAGATCCGCAAGGAACGCGAGGAGGCGCTCGCTGCAAAGGCCGCGACCGGTACCTCGTCGCTCCCCGCCGTCACGGACACCACGACCGAGACCACCGCAACCGCGGTCGGGACAGAATAACCCTGTACCCCATGCGTGCAGGCGGCACGCACGATATAAATAAATCCGGATCAATCCGGCAAGGAGGTTACCAATCATGAGCGAATTTTTCCCGAACATCAGCAAGATCCCCTATGAGGGCAAGGATTCCAAAAACGCACTCGCATTCAAGTATTACAATCCCGATGAGATCATCGACGGCAAGCCGATGCGCGAGCACCTGAAGTTTGCGCTGAGCTGGTGGCACACGATGGGCGGCGACGGCACCGATATGTTCGGCGTCGGCACTGCGGACAAGACATGGGGACAGTCTGAGCCCGAGGCGCGCGCAAAGGCAAAGGTCGATGCGGCGTTCGAGATCATGGACAAGCTCTCCATCGACTATTTCTGCTTCCATGACCGCGACCTCTCGCCGGAATACGGCACACTCGCGGAGACCAACGCAAAGCTCGACGAGATCGTGGACTACATCGCGGAGAAGATGAAGGCCGATCCCGCAAAGAAGCTGCTCTGGGGTACTGCAAAGGCATTTGACCACCCGCGCTTCATGCACGGCGCCGGCACCTCCCCCTCTGCCGATGTGTTCGCCTATGCTGCGGCACAGATCAAGAAGGCGATCGACGCGACCATCAAGCTCGGCGGCAAGGGCTATGTCTTCTGGGGCGGCAGAGAGGGCTATGAGACCCTGCTGAACACCAATTACGCGCTGGAGCAGGACAACATGGCGCGCCTCTTAAAGCTCGCAGTCAAGTATGCGCGCTCGAAGGGATACGACGGCGATTTCTACATTGAGCCCAAGCCGAAGGAGCCGACCAAGCATCAGTACGATTTCGACACCGCAACCGTGCTCGGCTTCCTGAAGAAGTATGACCTCGAAAAGGATTTCTTCATGAACATCGAGGCAAACCACGCGACCCTCGCACAGCACACCTTCCAGCATGAGCTCCGCGTCGCAAGAGAGAACGGCAAGTTCGGTTCGATCGACGCAAACCAGGGCGACCCGCTGCTGGGCTGGGATACCGACCAGTTCCCGACCAATATCTATGACGCGACCCTCTGCATGTACGAGGTCATCAAGGCGGGCGGCTTCACAAACGGCGGCCTGAACTTCGATGCAAAGGCCCGCCGCGGCAGCTTTACGCCGGAGGATATCTTCCTCTCCTACATCGCCGGCATGGACACCTTCGCACTCGGCTTCAAGGCAGCCCGCGCCCTGATCGCGGACGGCAGACTCGACAAGTTCGTCGAGGAGCGCTATGCGAGCTGGACGACCGGCATCGGCAAGGACATCATCGACGGCAAGGTCGGCTTCGAGGAGCTGGAGGCCTATGCATTGGAAAAGGGCGAGGTAACCGATTCCCTCACCAGTGGCAGACAGGAAATGCTCGAAGCAATTGTCAATAACGTGCTCTTTACGCTCTGAACATAAGCAACCGTATGCGGGCAGAGAACCAATCTGCCCGCATACAAAAATCATATGTAAGGTGCATGTAACCGCAAAGCAGGGGGATTTTACAATGAATTACTATCTCGGTATTGATATCGGAACAAGCGGCACGAAAACCGTGCTGTTTGACGTAACAGGCAATGTGATCGCTTCGGCGGCAGAGGAATATCCGCTCTATCAGCCGCAGAACGGCTATGCGGAGCAGAACCCGCAGGACTGGGCAAATGCCGTCCTGCACACGATGGCGGCGGTCATGAAGCAGAGCGGCGCCGATGCCGGCGATGTCAAGGGCATCGGGCTCTCCGGACAGATGCACGGGCTTGTCATGCTGGATGCGCAGAATGCCGTCATCCGCCCGTCTATCATCTGGTGCGACCAGAGAACCGCAAAGGAATGTGAAGAAATCACCGAGCGGGTCGGTGCTGAGCGGCTGATTGAAATTACCGCAAACCCCGCACTGACCGGCTTTACCGCATCTAAGATTTTGTGGGTGCGGAACCATGAACCTGAAAATTACGCGAAATGCGCTCATATACTGCTCCCGAAGGATTACATCCGATTCATCCTGACGGGCGAATATGCCACGGAGGTTTCCGATGCCTCCGGCATGCAGCTCCTCGATATTCCAAACCGCTGCTGGTCGGACGAGGTGCTCGAAAAGCTCGAAATCGACAAAAATCTTCTTGCAAAGGTCTATGAGTCGCCGGAGATCACTGGCACCCTGACCGCAGAAGCGGCAAAACAGACCGGGCTCAATGCCGGAACGCCGGTTGTCGGCGGCGCGGGCGACAATGCCGCGGCTGCGATCGGTACGGGCGTTGCATCGGACGGCAAGGCGTTCACGACGATCGGCACAAGCGGTGTCGTGTTCGCGCACAGCTCACAGATTTCGATTGACCCCAAGGGCAGAGTTCACACCTTCTGCTGCGCCGTCCCCGGCTGCTGGCATGTCATGGGCGTCACGCAGGGCGCGGGGCTCTCGCTCAAATGGTTCCGCGACAACTTCTGCAATGCCGAAAAGCAGACCGCAAAGGGCATGGGCGTCGATGAATACTATTTAATGGACAAGGAAGCGGAGCAGTCGCCAATCGGCGCAAACCGCCTGCTCTATCTGCCCTATCTCATGGGTGAGCGCACGCCGCATCTCGACGCGGACGCAAGAGGCGTGTTCTTCGGGCTCTCCGCGATGCACGGGAAGCGCGATCTGCTGCGTGCAGTCATGGAGGGCGTCACCTATTCGCTCCGCGACTGCCTTGAAGTGTTCCGCGAGATGAAGATCGTCGTGGACAGCATGATGGCATGCGGCGGCGGCGGATCGTCACCGCTCTGGCGGCAGATGCTCGCCGATCTGTTCGGCTGCCCGATTCAGACGACCAGATCGAAGGAGGGGCCGGCGCTCGGCGTCGCGATCCTTGCGATGGTCGGAACCGGCGCATATGCATCCGTTCCGGAGGCATGTGAGGCAATTATCGGCACAGACAAGACCTGTGCGCCGAACCCGGATGCGGTTCCGGTCTATGAGCGGTACTATCAGCTCTACCGACAGATCTATCCGGCGCTGAAGGAGCAGTATAAGGCGCTCGCGGCATTATGAGCGGCACATCTAAAGCCGCGCAGCAAAAATCCGGCAGGATTCCGGCAGTCATTCTCTATTCAGGGTTTTTTACGGATTCTGGACGCTTTGGGCATTGTACATCCGGCCGGTGCTCAAGGATGCGATGCAGGATTCGCTGCTGTTTGAGATTCTGTCAACCGGCGTAAAAACCGCAGCATGGGCGGTTCCGGCACTGCTCTGGATTTTGCTCCTTTCGGCACTGAGCGGCGGCGGTCATCTGCTCGCGCTCACGCAGGGGAATCTGCACATCAACCCCGATTTTTCTCTGAAGCATCACCATTGGCTGCTGCTCGTCGGCATCACAGAGGAACTGGTTTTCCGCGGCTGGCTGCTGAATGCAACGGCACGCTCCGGCCGCGATATCCGGATGATCGCGCTGAATGCCGTCATGTTTTTGTGCATTCACTTCCCCGGATGGATTCAGAGCGGCGAGTTTCTCAGTACGATTACCGGCTACGAATTTGTCAGCATCCTGCTGTTCAGCGTTCTGATCAGCATATGCTTTTTGAAGCATAAAAACATCGTTCTGCCGATTTTTATTCATATGCTGTATGATTTCGTCCTCAAATTCTGGATCATATCATAAGCAAAATCGTAACATTTCAAACGCGGGAGGCAACTATGAGAGAGGCAACCGTCACACGAAACACAAGAGAAACACAGATCACCGTGACCGTCCGGCTCGACGGCAAGGGAATCAGCGATATTTCGACCGGCATCGGCTTCTTTGACCACATGCTGACGGCCATGTCACGGCACAGCGGCATCAGCATGACCGTCCGCGCAGAGGGCGATCTGCATGTGGACGGCCACCACACCGTCGAGGACACCGGCATTGTCATCGGGCAGGCGCTGATGCAGGCGCTCGGCGACAAATCCGGCATCGCACGCTACGGCAGCGCCTATATCCCGATGGACGAGGCGCTCTCCTTCTGCGCACTCGACCTCTCAAACCGCCCGTATGTCGTGTTCCGCGGCAGCTTCACAAATCAGATGATTGGCAGCTATGATGCCTGTCTGACGGAGGAATTCTTCCGCGCACTGGCGGTCAATGCCGGCATCACGCTGCACCTTGACATGTGCTACGGCAGCAACGACCACCACAAATGCGAGGCGCTGTTCAAGGCATTCGCGCACGCGCTGAAGGCGGCTGTGAAGGAAAATGAGGACGGCACGGTGCTGTCCACGAAAGGAGCACTCTGAATGATCGCGGTCATTGACTACGGCGCGGGCAACCTGTTTTCGGTCTGCAATGCGCTGCAATATCTGAATATTCCGCATGAGGTCACGAAGGAGACGGCTGTCATCGACCGCGCAGATGCGGTCATTCTGCCGGGCGTCGGTGCATTTCCTGCGGCGATGGAATCGCTCCGCGCAACCGGTCTGATCGGCGCAATCCGCGAAAATGCGAAGAAAAAACCGCTGCTCGGCATCTGCCTCGGCATGCAGATGCTCTTTGACCGCTCGGACGAAAACGGGCTCTGCGACGGGCTCGGGCTGATTCCCGGCGAGGTCAGCAGGATTCCCTCAAAGCGCGTCATCATCCCGCATATGGGCTGGAACGAGTTGGTCATCACGCAGGAGAGCCCGCTGCTTAAAAATATCGAAAATCCAGTATATACTTACTTTGTGCATTCCTATCAGGCATTCTGCGACGACCGGTATATCATCGCCTATGCCGATTACGACGGGAAGGTTCCCGCGCTTGTGACGGACGGGCAGTATGTGTTCGGCTCGCAGTATCACCCGGAAAAATCCGGCGAAAAGGGGCTGCAAATGCTGCGGAATTTTGAGGAGATGGCAAGATGATCATATTTCCCGCAATCGACATCATCGGCGGGCAGTGCGTCCGGCTTGTGCAGGGCGACTATGCGACCGCCGCAAAGGTCGCGGAAAACCCGCTCGAAACCGCAAAAAAGTTTGAGGCTGCCGGCGCACAATGGATTCATATGGTCGATCTGGACGGCGCGAAAGCCGGGTATCCGGTCAATACGGAAATCTACCGGCAGATCGCGGAGCAGACGCATCTGAAGGTTGAGGTCGGCGGCGGAATCCGCACGCTCGACACGATCAAAGCCTATCTGGAGCTCGGCATCGCGCGCGTGATTCTCGGCTCTGCGGCGCTGAAAAATCCGCAGCTTGTCGCCGATGCGATCAGAGAATTCGGGAGCGAGAAAATCGTCGTCGGAATTGACGCAAAGAACGAAATGGTCGCGACGGAGGGCTGGCTCGAAACCAGTAATGTGTATTATCTTGACCTCGCAGCGGAGATGATCCGCATCGGCGTCAGAACGATTATTTTCACGGATATCTCGAAGGACGGCACGCTTTCCGGCGTCAGCACCGCGCAGCTGAAAAAGCTCGCGGAGGCAACCGCCGGTCAGTGCAATATTGTTGCATCCGGCGGCGTTCATACGATCGACGATATCGTCATCTGCCGCGATCTCGGGCTGTACGGCACGATCGCGGGGAAATCGCTCTATCAGGGTACGCTCGATCTTCATGAGGCGATTCAGATTGCGGATTCTATGCAGATTCGCCCGATGCAGATTGCAGATTACGACGCGCTGTTTGCCCTGTGGACGGCATGCGGCAACGGGCTCAACAACCTCGACGATTCCCGCGAGGGCATCGCGCGCTATCTGGAGCGCAACCCGAGCACATCGTTTGTTGCGGTCGAAAACGGCGTAATTGCTGGCGCAATCCTCTGCGGACACGACGGGCGCAGAGGTTACATCCAGCATATGTCCGTCTCCCCGGAGCACCGCCGGCGCGGCATCGGCACAAAGCTGCTTGCCCGCGCACTGGAAGCGCTGAAGGCCGAGCACATCAACAAGGCGGCGCTCGTCGCATTCAAACAAAATGAAATCGGAAATGCGTTCTGGGAGCGCATGGGATTCTCGCTGCGCGAGGATCTGAACTACCGGAATCTGGCACTTGCCGAGATGATCCGGACGGATCCGGAATACTGATAAAGGAGAGCAATATGCTTGCAAAAAGAATCATCCCCTGCCTCGATGTCCGGCACGGAAAGGTCGTCAAGGGCGTGAATTTCGAGGGCGTAAAGGATGTCGGAGACCCGGTCGCCTGCGCTGCTGAGTACAACCGGCAGGGCGCAGATGAAATCGTTTTTTATGACATTGTTGCGTCGCATGAGGGCAGAGGCACCTTCCTCGACGTCGTGCGCGAGACCGCAAAGCAGGTCTTTGTCCCGCTGACGGTCGGCGGCGGCATTTCGACCGTCGAGGACATGCGCGAAACGCTCCGGGCAGGCGCCGATAAGATCAGCATCAACTCCGCGGCGGTGAAAAATCCGCAGCTTATTTCTGACGGCGCCGAGATTTTCGGCTCGCAGTGCATTGTCGTCGGCATCGACGCGAAGCGCGACGGCAAGGGCGGCTACACCGTCTTCGCCAACGGCGGCAGGATCGACATGCACGTCGATCTGCTGGAGTGGGTCGAGGAGATCGAGCGGCGCGGCGCGGGCGAAATCTGCCTGAATTCGATTGATACGGACGGCGTGCGCGGCGGCTTCGATCTCGAAATGCTGAAAGCAGTCTGTGCGCGGGTGCGGATTCCTGTGATCGCATCGGGCGGAGCGGGGAAATTGAGCGACTTCGCGACTGTCTTTCAGGAGACCGATGCGACGGCTGCGCTTGCGGCTTCGCTCTTTCACTTCGGCGAGCTGACGATCCCGCAGGTCAAGGCAGACTGCCGCGCAAAGGGCATTGCGATGAGGTGAAATGCATGCAAATACTGGGCTTTCACAGCCATGCTGCAATCTGGCACTGGCTGCATCTGCCGCTGGATGAAGCACGATATATGACGCGGGGCAAACCCGCATCCGGCAGATCATAACAGAAATCACCGCATCCGCCTTTCCGGATGCAGAACCATAAAGGAGAATGAAAACATGACACTTTACGAAGAACTCAAACGCCGCGGGCTGATCGCGCAGACCACCGACGAGGCGGAGATCGCCGAGCTCATCAACAACGGCAAGGCGACCTTCTACATCGGCTTTGACCCGACCGCCGATTCGCTGCATGTCGGGCACTTCATGGCGCTCTGCCTGATGAAGCGCATGCAGATGGCGGGCAACAAGCCGATCGCACTGGTCGGCGGCGGCACCGGCATGATCGGCGACCCCTCCGGCAAGAGCGATATGCGCAAAATGCTCACGCCGGAGACTATCCGGCACAACTGCGAATGCTTCAAAAAGCAGATGGGGCGGTTTATTGATTTTTCCGAGGGCAAGGCGCTGATGGTCAACAACGGCGACTGGCTGCTGAACCTCAACTACATTGATGTGCTCCGCGAGGTCGGCGCATGCTTCTCGGTCAACAAAATGCTCTCGTTCGAGTGCTACAAGCAGCGCTGGGAGCGCGGCCTGACCTTCCTCGAATTCAACTACATGATCATGCAGAGCTACGACTTCTACAAGCTCTTTCAGGATTACGGCTGCAATATGCAGTTCGGCGGCGACGACCAGTGGGCAAATATGCTCGGCGGCACGGAGCTGATCCGCAAGAAGCTCGGCAAGGACGCCTACGCGATGACCATTACCCTGCTGCTCAATTCCGAGGGCAAGAAAATGGGCAAGACCGAAAAGGGCGCCGTGTGGCTCGATCCGGAAAAGACCGCGCCCTACGACTTCTTCCAGTACTGGCGCAATGTCGGCGATGCCGATGTCGTGAAATGCCTGAAAATGCTGACCTTCCTGCCGATCGAGCAGATCGAGGAGATGGAGCAGCACCTCGACAGCGGCGCGGCCTACAACAATGCGAAGGAGATTCTCGCATATGAGCTGACCGCCCTCGTTCACGGCGAGGAGGAGGCCGCAAAGCAGCGGGATGCCGCAAGAGCGATCTTCGCAGGCGGCGGTGTCAGCGAGAATATGCCGACCACGACCCTCACCGACGAGGACTTCACGGACGGCAGGATCGGCATTCTGCCGCTGCTCGTCAAAACAAAGCTCTGCCCCTCGATCTCCGAGGCGCGCAGACTCGTCCAGCAGGGCGGCGTGACCGTCAATGACGAGAAGATCACCGATGCAAAGGCACAGTTCGCGGTCGAAAGCGATCTGATCATCAAAAAGGGCAAGAAGGTTTTTCATAAGGTAACACGCGGATAATCCCCTTCCGCGAAACCTCAGGAGCCGAAAGGAAGGATGCAGGGCTATGCAGGACGCAGTTGCAAGACAGCTGACACAGGTTTATGAGAACTGTGCAAAATGTGATGACAAGGGCTATCATGTCGGAGTACAGGGCAAGACCATGCAGGATTACCTGCGGTTTACACTGCTGAAATTCTATGTGTATCTCAGCAGCAGCAACGGCAATATCTCGATGGCGGAGATCGCCTACCTGAACGATGCGCTCGGATATACCATGTCCGCCGACCAGATCGACCGCTTCAATGTCAGCAGCAAGATCACGAAATACAGCCTCAAGGACAGCATGATCACCATGATGATGCCGTTCCTGAAAATGGACCTCGAAACCCTGCCGATCGGCGGCATGAGCCTTGCATTCATCGAGTTCATCAATCAGGCGGGGCTGGAGTTCATGACCGTCGAAAACGGCAAGACCGACCCCTTTGTCATGCGCGATCTCAGCGCGCTGATTCTCGCGCTCCGCAATTTCCGCATGGAGTACATCAGCAACTGGGAGAACATGATCCGCGAGCAGCGGCGCAGGGAGGAGCTCGCAAAGCGTCCGGTCTATCCGACGGGCGGCAATTCGCCGTGGGGCAATCCGAATCCGAATCCCCCGGCCAATCCGGCGCCCTCCGGGCAAAAGCCCGTGACGCCGACAAGCGGCAATGTGCAGACGCCCTTCCAGAAAAATGCAAATCAGCAGAACAATCAGCCGGCACAGCCGCAAAAGGCTGAGGAAAAGGAGCTGACGCTTGAGGAACAGCTCAAAAAGCTCGACGAGCTGACCGGACTTCAGGCAGTCAAGCAGGACCTCAACAGCCTCATCAACCTCATCCGCGTGCGGAAAATGCGCGAGGACAGAGGCATGCCGCAGGCCGCGATGTCGCTGCATATGGCATTCCTCGGCAACCCCGGCACCGGCAAAACGACCGTTGCGCGCATTCTCGCGGGAATTTACAAATGCCTCGGCGTGCTCTCGAAGGGGCAGCTTGTCGAGGTAGACCGCTCCGGGCTGGTCTCCGGCTATGTCGGACAGACCGCGATCAAAACGAAGGAAGTCATCGACTCGGCAATGGGCGGCGTGCTGTTTATCGACGAGGCCTATGCGCTGACCGCAAACACCGGCAAGGGCGACTTCGGGCAGGAGGCGGTCAATACCCTGCTGAAAGCAATGGAGGACAACCGCGACGACTTCATCGTGATCGTGGCGGGCTACTCCGATCTCATGGAGGAATTCCTCGACAGCAACCCCGGCCTGCGCTCGCGCTTCAACAAGATCATCACCTTTGAGGATTATATGCCGGACGAGCTGCTCGATATTTTCAAGAGCATCTGTACCAAATCCGGCATGACGATCACGAAGGAGGCGGAGGATGCCGTACTCGAATATTTCGTCATCCGCTGCGGCCAGAACCTCAAAACCTTCGCAAATGCGCGTGATATCCGCAACTTCTACGAGAAGGCGATCACCAATCAGGCAAACCGTCTCGCCGCGATCGAATCCCCGACGAACGGCCAGCTCACGACCCTGACGATCGACGATGTCACCGGCATTGATCTGAATTAAAACGTGTTCAATGTGAACACCTGTAAAACCAAAACGAAAGGATTATCACTATGATTCTGATTACAATGGAAAACGGCAGGCAGATGAAATTCAAGCTGCGCCCGGATGTGGCGCCGATCTCCTGCGAAAACTTTGAAAAGCTCGTAAAAGAGGGCTTTTACGACGGCCTGACCTTCCACCGCATCATCCCCGGCTTCATGATTCAGGGCGGCTGCCCCGACGGAACCGGCATGGGCGGCCCGGGCTGGCACATCAAGGGCGAGTTCCTCGCAAACGGCGTCAACAACCCGCTCAAGCACAGCCGCGGCGTCCTCAGCATGGCGCGGGCACAGCACCCCGACAGCGCCGGCTCGCAGTTCTTTATCATGCACGCCGATGCACCGTACCTCGACGGCAACTACGCTGCCTTCGGTGAGATCGTCGAGGGACTGGATGTTGTCGATGAAATCGCATCCGTTCCGACGAATGCCGCCGACAAGCCGATCACCCCGCAGGTCATGCAGAAGGTCGAGATCATCCCCGACTGATTACAATAAATAAAAACAGGGCTCCGCTCATGTTAGCCGAACGGTTTTTGTACCTCCCGGCAATCTGAGCGGAGCCCTTTTTGCAGCTTGTTATTCTGTTGAATCGTTCGCGACGTCGATCATATACCAGCTTCCGTCGATCTTGTAAACCGTCGCATATTCCATATTTTTGGTCTCTTTTCCATTGCTGTCGCGGTAGGTCACAGCCAGTGTGCAGTCCCAGCCGTCCGTGACCTTCGCAGAGACATGATAGTGCGCCTCAATCCCCTTTTCGAGCTGCCGGAGCTTCTCCTCCGCCACCTTTGTCTTGGCGATCACGCCCGCATTCACGGAAACGCTTTCGCCGTAATTCAGGTTTTTCAGCGAGATCATCGACATGCACATCGCCTTTACGGTCATCGCGGTATCCGAGGTATCCGCATTGCGCAGCCAGTCCGGAAATGCCTCCGCCATCATTTCAGCGTCGTTTTTCTGAAAGCCCTTGTAGTATTTTTTGATCGGGCGCTCATAGGCGTCACTCAGGGCAAAATACAGCACCAGACCGATGATCACAACCGCCGCGGCAATCATAATCCGCAGGGCGATCTGCTTGCCGGTGAGCGGCGTTTTCCACATCTCCGCAGTCTTCGGCTCATAGATGCCGCCCTGCTGCTCCGCAGCCTGTTCATCCCTCGGCTTTTTCATTTCCCTGTTCCTCCTCAGTCAGCGCTGCGACGATCTGATCGAGCAGCAGCTTGGCATGGTCGTAGCTTTTTTGCATCTCCTTCTGCGAGCTCATCCGCTCCAGCGGCGCGCGGATCGCAAGATAGGTGTCCTCCGGCAGCGGCTCCGAGAGGCCGAGCTGCTTCTCAAATTCCGTCCCGCTGATTTTGAGCTTGTACCCCTCTGCCAGCGGGCAGTCCGGATACAGCTTCTCCATATCCATGAAAATACGCTCCGGCTCCAGATAGGATCTTGCATTGCGATCTGCCAGAACCAGCATACAGGTCGCGGTTTCGAGCTGCGTTGCAAGCTGCATATTGGAGGTCGATGAGGCAGAAGCGCCGGATTTCATCGTCGCATCGGAGACCGGAACATAGATGTTGTTGACCAGCACAGTCCCGTCCTCGTTGTAGTCATCGCACATCGTCTCCAGCCAGTTGCACAGTTCATCGGCGCCGATATAGACCTCGACATTGTCCGTCAAAATCATGACCGTGACATCGCCGTCCTTCCGGCTGAAATAATCATAGGCCAGAAATGCCACCAGAATCACGCAGAAGCTCGCAATTCCCAGCCACCATTTGGAATGGTAAAACCAGTTGCCGATCTTCTGCCGCAGCGTGTATTTCTTTTTTTTCTCCTCCTTCGGAAAGAGCTTGTCGCTGTCCTCGATCACTCCCTGCTTCAGCCGGATTAGGTCGATCTTTTCTTCCTGAAGCTCCTTTGCATAATCCTCACGCGCCTGATACGCCGCTTCATCGGCAGCATGCTGCCGCGCGCGCTCCTTCAGCTCCTCCTTCCGCTTTTCCCGCGCAGCAATCTCCCGCGCATTCCGGAATGCGGAAACCCTTTCGGGCGTTTTCTGCTTCGGCTCTGTCTGCTGTCCGGCGTCCTCCGGCAGCGGTGTCTTTTCCTTTTCCTCCATCCGAAACCCATCCTTTCCTGCCCTCTATTGTACCATATTTTCGCCCTTCCCGCAAGTCTTTTCACATAAGTTTCGGATTTTCCTTTTAGGTATGCCGCAGGAGTGCCGATGATGTCCCTGCACCTCACGGCAGATTTGCGTGATTTTGTCAATGCATTTGCGTGCTGCCGGAAAAAAGCCGGTTCCTTGCCGATCACACCGGAAATTTGGTATCACTGCACGGAAATATAACAAAATTGCAATTGACAATCGCTGCCAAATGTGATATGATAACAGCAGAAAGATAAGCCGATACAGGCAAAATTTTGATTCAGGAAAGGGAGTACCGAAAATGAAAACATGGTTCAGAAAACTGTCCGCGATCCTCTGCTGCGGCGTTCTGTGTGCGCCGTTCAGTGCATTCGGCATCGGCACACCTGCGCCGGTTCGCGCTTCTGCCGCAGATATCGCGCATGACCCAAGCCGCGATGTGCAGAAGGAGGGCGTCGGCAATCCGTTCAATTTCGGCGAGCGCAATACCCCCGCGGATGCCTCGATCTCCGAGATTCGCGCAATCAATCACAAAATGACCGTGCAGGAGGTCAAGTACGCGCTCTATAAGGAAATTGACGAGCACTGGGACCTCATCTCCGTGCGCTTCGGGCAGACCGACCGCGAGAAGGTGTATGCGCTCTTCCTCGGCATCGGCACGCTGGAATCCACGCTCGGCGGAAACGGAAACGGCTGCGATCTCGAAACTGCGCTCGATCAGGGCTTCCCCGGCAGCTCCGCCCATGCCTACGGCACACTGCAAACTGCCGTCACGGCATTCAAGGACGGCCCCGACAGCCCCTATATGCAGGAATCCGACGTCCCCGAAATGGAATGGTATGACCTCAATGAATCCAATTTCTTCGACGGCATCATCTCCAATCACATGGGCATCCGGAAAATCATTCACTTCATCCGCTCCGCGATCGTGGACTACGATCTCAAGGGCTGGCAGATCGTCCGCGGCGCGCTGAAGGGGCATAATACCGGCTGGGCAAATTACACCGGCGATGACGGATACTACGCCAATTACCCCGATGAGGGCTGCGCGCTCGCACAGTGGTACTACGAGGAGGGGCACCTCTACGACAATGTGTTCACATGGACAAAGGCAGAGGTCGCCGCAAAGCAGCGCGCCGGGAATCCGTGGGAGGACTGGTGGTACGATATCGAGCCGAGCCTTGCGGAGATCACCACACAGCCTGAATCCGCCACGACCACAACCACTACAACTACCACGACCGAAACGACCGCTGCGCCCATTCCGGAGCCGCTGATCGGCGACGTCAACCTGAACGGAGAGGTCACGGTCGCAGACGCGGTGCTGCTTTCCAAAGCGCTGTATACAGAGGTTACCCTCAACGAATCGCAGGCGGCGCAGGCGGACATGAATGCCGACCGGAAGATCAATGCAGTCGATCTCACGCTGTTGAAGCGGTACCTCATACGAAACTGAAGTAAGTTTAACGGGACTCGCAATGGATTTGTGCAAAATGCTGAATTCCAAAAAATTGCGAGTCCCCTCTTGACTTTTATCTGTTTTTTTGCTATAATATCAAGGTAGTGAATGCGAGTGTGCTGGAATTGGCAGACAGGCACGTTTGAGGGGCGTGTGTTTCGGCGTACGGGTTCAAGTCCCGTCACTCGCACCACTTTTTTCTTATATTGTCTTGTAGACAAGTTCGCTGTGTGGAAAGATGGCTGAGCTGGTCGAAGGCGCACGACTGGAAATCGTGTAGGCGTTGATAGCGTCTCGAGGGTTCCAATCCCTCTCTTTCCGCTTTTGTGAAATGTCCTAGATACGACGAAAATCGCGTATCTAGGACATTTTTCTTTGCCTTGTTTTGAAACAAAAGCCCGTTTTTGGAAGCGAAAACGCACCCTTTACCCGGCGCAGTTCCGGAACGGCTTTATCCGGTTCAGCGTCGGACTGGAGGAGCCCGAGGATATTATCCGCGACCTTGATCAGGCATTCACAGCAATCGGGCTGTGAAGAACGCATCTGCCAAAATTTCTGAACGGCAGGAGGATGCAAGGCTTCAGCGGGTACCCAATATGATGCAGCATACAATATTCCCGCAGAGGGCGAAGCGCGCTTTTGCGTTCAATGGCGGGAAAACAGCAAACCGCCTGTCAGGCAGCACTGCAAATTGCAGGAACACCTGGCAGGCGGTTAAGTGTGGCAAATCGGGGATTTTAAGATTTCAGAAATAAAGTATCTGCTTCGCGGATGCTATTTTGGAATGGGGATCTCTATCGCCCATGTTTCGCAAAGCGAAACTGCGCAGTTTCGCTTCGGCAAACATGGGGTTCCCAAGCCCGCCGAGCTCTTTGCACGCTAGGGGAGTTTCGCCCGTTGCGACGGGCGACGAGGGCTCTGCCCTCGACCCGCGAGCTTTTTGAAACTCCCATTTAGGAAAAGTGTTCCTGCGTTAAATCAGAAGTTATATTATAGTACCTATATATGCTATCGTATATATAGGTACAGTTATTGTACCGTTATCTGCAAATTTATCAAAAATCATATTGATCTCTTTCAAATATTCGGTATATCTTTCATCACTTTCACGCAGAGAGTAAGAGGACGATAGCACACGGTTGATATAACCTTGTCTGTCATAGTTCTGACTGTTATCTACACGAAAGGTCTCGCAGTTACCGTCAAAGAAAGCACGACATTTTTCATCACTGATGCCATTTGAAAATCCATGAAATTCGGGATTATATTTACGGCGTAAATCAGCAAGAGCTTTAGTACAAGCGGCTTGATTGTCACGAAAGTTGTAGACAATGATCACCAGCCCATTTTGTTTTAGGATACGTTTGCATTCTTTCTTGAACGCTTCGGCATCAAACCAATGAAACGCTTGTGCTACAGTAATAAAGTTAACGCTTTGATCCGGAAGATTCGTATTATTGTCGGCACCGTCTACAGAAGTGAAGCCTTTATACTTCGATAGTCTTTCCTCTGCTATTTGTCGCATATCCGTGTTTGGCTCAACGGCATACACACGGTATCCGCAATTCAGAAGCTGCTCACTGAAAATTCCCGTGCCGGAACCAATATCAGCAAAGACACTATCCTCTAAAACAGGCAGTCTGCTTTTGATATGATCGAATAGCCCGGCGGCGTAGCTTGGTCTTGATTTTGCGTAGATTTCACCCTTGCCGTCAAATCGTTTTGTATTGTCCATATTCTGCTCTCCTATAGATTCCGATTTATCTTAACAACACAATTCTTAAAAGGGACTTTTGAAAAAAGCTCGACCAAAAGCTTCAGAGACAGCTCCGATTATAATCGCGAAGAGCTCCCCGAAAAAGCCACTCCCCAGGCGGTTTTTGTTTCAGATCATATATTCCGGCTCCGGGAGCGCCTGCGCAAGCTCAAAGACCTCCAGAATCTTTTTTCGCATTGCGAGGAATCTGCTGCCGCCGCGGTGTCTCGGACGCGGCAAATCAACGTCGATAATCTCGCTGATTTTCCCCGGACGCGGTGTCATAATCACAATCCGGTCGCTGAGATAGATTGCCTCGTCAATATCGTGCGTGACAAGCACCATCGTGATGCCGTTTTCCTTCCAGAGCTCCAGCAGCTTATCCTGCAAAGCAGCGCGTGTAAAGGAATCCAGTGCGCCCATCGGCTCATCGAGCAGCAATGCCTTCGGCTCATTGATCAATGCTCTGGCAATGGCGACACGCTGCGCCATACCGCCGGAAATCTGATGCGGATATGCGTGCTCAAAGCCCTGTAAGCCGACCAGTTCAATATAGCGTTTGATATCGGCCTTTTTTTCGCGGTATACCCCGCGTGCCTTCAGCCCGTATGCAATATTGCGCTTTACGGTCAGCCACGGAAACAGACTCCCCTGCTGGAACACAAAGCCTCTCTCCGGATCCACGGAGGTAATCTGTCTGCCGTCGATCTCCAGCTTGCCCGCCTGCGGTTTATCCAGCCCCGCAATCAGACGGAGCAGCGTGGTTTTGCCGCAGCCCGAGGGGCCGATGACCGAGACGAATTCGCCGGGTCTGATTTCCAGCGAAACATCCCGCAGTGCTTCAACAGTGTTCTGATCATCATCCCTGTAAACACGGTCAACCTTTGAAATGCTGATTGCACTGCTCACCGAACCACTCCCTTCTGCCAGCGCAGCAAACGCTTTTGAACCAAACCGATCAGGAAATTGATGACGGAGAACAAAATCGCCATAATCACAATTGCCGCGAGAATTTTATAGTATGCGGACCAGACCTTTGACTGGTTGATATAGTAGCCGAGACCGCCCGGCTGACCGAGCATCTCGCTCATGACGAGCGTCGTGAAGGCCATGGCATTTGCCGTCGTGATTCCCGTAAAAATATCGGGCATTGCATGCGGGATTGCAACATGAAAAATCAGATTCAGCTGTCCGCCGCCAAGAATCCGTGCAGCCTCATAATTCTGCTTCGGGGTGCTCTGAATGCCCTGCGCAGTCAGGAAGGATATTGAAAACCATGCGCAAATCACAATCAGAAAAACTGCTGCGGTAAAGGATGTCGGAAGCACTGTCAGTGCAAAGGGCATCCATGCAACGGCCGGCACCACACCGGTGATTTTCAGAACCGGATATACCCAGTAATAGACCTTCGGGAACCATCCGATCAGGATGCCCGTTGTGATGCCGAGGATCACTCCGCTTGCAAATCCGAAGAAATAAAGCCGGAGAGAATAGAGCGTGTTTTGCAGAATGTACGATCCGTCCGCCAGATATGCTCCTATAACCTGTGCAGGCCCCGGAAAGAACGGCTGCGGGAGAATCTGATATTTTGTTCCGGTGATATCCCAGAGGGCAAGCGCAATTCCAAGCGCAAACCGAAATGCCGCATTTTTTGCATATTTCTTCCTGCCGGTCTTCCGGAACCATGTCACAATCCCGATCACGGTATAGAGCAGGATCAGGCAGAGCAGCACAAAGCGGTACGCATCATTGATGTCGGTTCGGATTTGCAGTCCGGCAATGTTCACAATATACGGCACAATTTTGACTGAAGCCTTCTGCGGAACCAGAAGATTTGCCAGAACAGCAATCCCGAATCCGGCAGATGTCAGCAGAATATGAAGCAAAAAGATACTGCCGCGATGATAGCTCTTTTTCTTCTCCATAGCCGCCGTTCCTTAGTGATGATGTTCCGCGGCGGGCGCTTCTGCAATCTCATTTTCCGCACTGCGTAAAAACTCCCGCGGCTCCGTCGAAAGCTCAGCAGCTGTCAGTTCACCGACGTCCACCTTCTGATAAATCTCCGCCGCAAATGCATCCGGATCGCTTTCGAGATATCCGATCTGTGAAAGACCGTCTACGAAATACTTCACGTTTTCCTGCACCTTTGCATCCCAGTCCGTGCTGTGCTGCTGTGCCGAGGGATAGCCGTAGCCCTTGATCAGCTGCACCGCAAGCTCCTCATCCTCAATAGCTGCATAATTGCCGTCGATGATCTTCCGGACAGCCTCCTCCGGATTTTCATAGATCCACTCCTGCGCCTTCCGGTAAGCACGCAGCAGCGCCGCGACCTCATCCGGGTTTTCCTTCAGCACCTTGGAGGACGCATACAGGAAGCAGCAGAATTTGCCTGCAAAAAAGGGATCTGTGCCGAGATCGAAGATGATTTTCACATCGCCCGCCTTCTCCTTGATGGAGCCGAGCGGATCCCAGAGTGCTGCAACGTCAATTTCGCCGCTTGCCAGCGCTTCAAATTCCAGATTACCGTCGGAATACGGCAGGAATGTTACCTCACCGGCCGCGGGGTCGGCAGAGATGCCGGCATTTTCCAGCCAGAGCGATGCAACCTGATGTGGGGTGCCGCCGATTTCATCCACGCCGATTTTTTTGCCCTTCAGATCTGCCGCTGAGGAAATATCCGAATCCGGACGAACCGCAAATTTGATGCAGCCCTCGTGCAGACCGTCCACCACCTTGACATTGATGCCGTTTTCGATGGACGGGAAGAACTGAAAGTCGCCGTTCACAATCGGAATGGTGCCGTTGTTCAGCCCGATCTTCCGCGTTTCAAAATCTGCGGAGATCAGCGTGACATCGAAGCCTTCCTGCGCAAAATACCCGTTCTCATAGGCGATATAGATCGGTGCACCGCAGAGTGCGCCGTCCTTGCCGGGAATGTCGATTTTGCCGTATTTGAATTCTGTGATCTCATTGGATGATGCATCGGAGGAAGCTGTATTTCCTGCCGAACCGGATTCAGAGGTGGTGACGGAGCATCCGGTCATCATCATCGCTGCGGTCACCGCCGCAAGCAAAGCACACACAATTCTTTTTTTCTTATCCATAACATTTTCCTCCTTGTTCAGAGTGGTCCGCGCAGGCTTGCGCGGTGATATATGATTCAGAGCAGCCCTGCTGCTTTGAAGCCCTGTTCAAGATCTGCAATCAGATCTTCTGCATCCTCAAGGCCCGCAGAAATGCGGATGAGGTTTGCGTCAATATCGGCAAGTGCCTTTTCGCTCGAATTCAGCTCGCTGTGCGTGGTATCAGGCGAGTTGACAATCAGAGAGCGCGAATCTCCGAGGTTGACATGATACCGGAAGAGCGACAGGCTGTTGAGGAAGGCGTCGCGCTCTGCCTTTCCGCCGCGCAGACCGAAGCTCAGCAGTCCGCCGTAGCCGCTGCCGGTCAGAACCTTGTCTGCAAGTGCCTTGTGCGGCGAGGACGGAAGCCCAGGATAACGCACCCAGTCCACGGCCGGAGAATGCTCAAGGTAATCCGCAATCTTCAGCGCATTCTGCGACTGCTTGGCGACGCGCTCCGAGAGGGTTTCCAGGCCGATCAGCCCGAGATAGGCATCCTGCGGGGAGAGTGCGGCACCGAGGAAGTTCAGATAAACCAGAACCGTTCTCATGATAAACGGATTCTGCGGGAACTGCTCGATGATGCTCTTTCCGCCGAGCATGACAATCGGCTCATAGAACTGCGGATAGCGCTCCTTCGTGATGTAGCTGTAATCGCCGCTGTCCTCAATGATGCCGGCAATGATATTTCCGTGACCGGTCAGGCCCTTTGTTGCGGAATAGACAACCACATCGGCGCCGTGTTCAAACGGCCGGTACAGATACGGTGTCGCAACGGTATTGTCCACAATTACAGGGACGCCGTGCTTATGTGCAATTTCCGTGATTTTGTCGAGATCGACAAGGTAGGCATTGGGGTTGCTGAGAGACTCCACAAAAATCGCCTTGACGTCATCCGTGAGCTCGGCTTCCAAATTCTCCGGCTCAAGGATGCTCTGTGTGAGCTTCACCTTGATGCCGAGATCGGGGAAGAGGCGGTCAAAGCTGTCAATCGTGCCGCCGTACAGATACGGAGAGGCAAGCACCGTTCCGCCGCCGACGGTCAGATTCAGCAGGGAATAGGTAATCGCTGCCATTCCGGAGCCGACGGCCAGCGCATTGGCTGCGGCGTCCAGTGCCTTGACCCGCTCGGAGAAGAAGGTCACAGTCGGGTTGCCGACGCGGGTATACAGGAAGCCCGGCACGCGGTAATTGAACAGATCCTCGGCGTGCTGCGTATCCTTGAAGTCATACGCCGTGGTCTGATAGATCGGGGGCGAGATTGCCAGATTGTGCTCCAGCGGATTGTACCCCGCCGTGATTTTCAGTGTATCAAACTTCTGTGCCATGATCGTATCATCCTTTCTGATTTTCGGTTTCAGGTCCGGCACCGGCACTGCGCCGCTGCTTTCTGTTGCAAATTATAACCGACCGCTCCGGCAAAGTCAATTCCCCAAACAAGAGAACGGTTTCACATTTCGCGCCGGCTTCAACGGTAAAACCGGAAAAAACAGCTCTGCCGGCGCCGCAGCAGCAGACTCTTTTCTGTATTTCTCCAACTTTCGCGAGAACGTTTTCATAATCATTTTTCTCGAATATATGTGTTTTTCAGCGGTTCACCGTGCAAATCCTCGCCGCAAATTCATGAAAATATGATAACGTTTTCTTGTTGAACGGTTATAAAACCCTCGCATTTATGTGCTTTTTGCACCGGCTATCACATGTTCTGATAACAGATTATAAATATCCGGTAGACTCGAAAGCTTGACTTTTCGGATTGTTTTTATTATAATGCATATTAAGCATATATGCAAAAGGGGTAAACATATGTCGCTGAAGAAAATTGCAGAGATGACCGGCGCTTCTGTCGCGACGGTTGCCAGAATTCTGAACGACCCGAACCACAGGACGAGCGAGGAGCTCCGCCGAAAAGTCTATCAGGCTGCCCGCGAGCTGAACTATATCCCGAACGATGCTGCCCGGCGTCTGAAATCCGGCGGAACCGAAAAGCAGGAGATTTTCCACATTGATATTCTTCTGACGCGGGATTCCGAGCAGAACAATGACCCGTTCTTTCATGAGCTGCTCCGGATTCTCGAAATTGAGAGCCGCAATCATGCCTGCATCATTTCCGGCGTGTGGAATCATCCGGAATTTTCCGATGAAAAATACTGCGTGACAGAGGATGTCAGGCAGCAGGTGAAGATGCTCTATGAAAAGAATGCGCATGAATCGGACGGACTTGTCATCATCGGAAAATGTCACGCGAAGGTGATACAGGAGCTGAAGCGGTATGAGAAAAATATCGTCTCGATCAACCGGAACAGCACGAACTATGCCGTGGATGAGGTCATCTGCGACGGCGGAAAAACCGCGCTTCTGGCCATCTCGTATCTGGTGAAATGCGGACACAGCAAAATCGCTTACGTCGGAGACTGCCACAATGAAGCGCGGTTTGCAGGATATCAGGCTGCACAGTCGCAGTTTCATCTGGAATCCAACCTGGACTATATATATGATACAACGGCGAGTGAATCAAACGGCTATCAGGCAATGGAATATTTTCTCCGGCTGCCTGCACCGCCGAGCGCAATCTACTGTGCGAACGATATCCTCGCGGTCGGACTCCTGAACGGACTGGCAAAACGCCGGAATCAGTATTACACGCCCTCTGTCATCTCCAATGATGATATTGAGGAAGCGCAGTATACGGTTCCGCTGCTGACAACCGTCTCGCTCCCGAAGCGGGAAATGGTGCGCTTTGCGCTGATGTTCCTCACAGACCGGATCCGCGGCAGACACAGGATCGTCGCAAAGCTCGAACTGGAGGGGACACTGGTCATCCGGGAAAGCGTGCGCCCCTTTTCGGAAATGCACGAGCCGGAATATTATATCTGATGACGGACTGTTCTACCTTATTTGCGGGCTATGCTCTGTGTGAAAACGTTTTCGCAAATTGTGGATTCCTGTGCGGGAGACAGCGCCTGCGCCGGCAGAAATCCGACCGAAATGCCGGAGGGATTCCGCAGGAAGGCGTGCTGCGTGAAATCGTTCTCACGTTTTCCCGTTGACTGTTCGGGATTTTTGTCATATAATTCTGATACAGCAACGGCGGCAGCGCCGACAGCTCAACGCACGAAAGGAGAACGGTCCATCATGGGCAGCTTTCAGAATATCAATTCGGCACTGATTCACGGCGGCATTCCGATTGACGAGCGAACCGGTGCAGTCAATATTCCGATCTATCAGACCTCAACCTTCAAGCAGGACGGTCTCGGCAAAATGCGCGGGTATGAATATTCCCGCACAGGCAACCCGACGCGGGAGGCGCTCGAAGCGCTGATTGCAGAGCTGGAGGGCGGCAAGGCGGGCTTTGCATTCGCCTCCGGCCTTGCAGCGATTACAGCAGTTCTCAGTCTGCTGCATCAGGGAGACCGCGTGCTGATTTCCAGCAATGTTTACGGCGGAACCTTCCGGCTGCTGAATCAGGTGTTCGATCACTTCGGCATCCTCTTTACGGTGTCCGATACGGATGATCCGGAGCGCTTTGAACAGGACATCACAGCAGATGTAAAGGCAGTGCTGATTGAAACGCCGGCAAATCCGCTGATGACGGTGACCGACATTCAGCTGATTGCGGAGATCTCGCACCGGCACGGCCTGCTTGTCATCGCGGATAATACATTCATGACACCGTATCTGCAAAGGCCGCTTGCACTCGGCGCAGATATCGTCGTTCACAGTGCGACGAAATATTTAGGCGGTCACAGCGATCTCGTTGCAGGATTGGCGGTTGTCAGCTCAGATGAACTGGCCGCACAGCTCGCATTCATCCAGAATGCCTCCGGCGGCGTGCTCGGACCGTTTGATTCCTTCCTGCTGATCCGCGGCATCAAAACGCTTGCCGTCCGGCTTGACCGGCATGTGGAAAATGCGGAAAAGGCAGCGGCATTTTTGCAGGCACACAAGGCGGTTCAGCGCATTTATTATCCGGGGCTGCCCTCCCACAGGGGCTATGAAATCAACCGCAGGCAGGCAAAAAACGGCGGCGCGATGATCTCCTTTGCGCTGCGTGAGAATTACGACATCCGCGTGTTTTATGAGAGCCTGAAGCTGATTACGCTTGCAGAAAGCCTCGGCGGTGTGGAGTCGCTGGTCTGTCATCCGGCAACGATGACGCATGCAGCGATCCCCAAAGCAGTGCGGGAAAAGGTCGGCATCACAGACGGTCTGATCCGTCTGTCAGTCGGTATTGAGGATATTGACGATATCCTTGCCGATCTTGCTCAGGCAATCGAAAAAAGCGAGGTGGGCTGATATGAGTGTTTACGATGACATGCACGGACTGATCGGCAATACACCGCTTGTCCGTCTGCGGCATGTGGGCGTCAGGCCCGAGGTGAAAATATATGCAAAGCTGGAATTATGGAATCCCGGCGGCAGCGTCAAGGACCGCGTCGGGCAGTATATGCTGCGCGATGCCGAGCAGCGCGGGATTCTGAAGCAGGGCACGACGATTGTCCTCGGTACAGCCGGCAATACCGGGCTGGGGCTTGCGTTTGCGGCGCTGAACCGGGGATATCATCTGATTTTTACCGTCCCGACGAAATTTTCTGCGGAAAAGCAGGCGCTTCTGCGCGCACTCGGCGCAGAGGTCATCAATACGCCGCGGGCGCTCGGTATGCAGGGTGCCGTGGAGAAGGCGGAGGAGATCCGGCAGAGCATCCCCGGCGCTGTGACGCTGGATCAGTTTACCAATCAGGCAAATCCGCTTGCGCATTATGAAGGCACAGGCAGAGAAATCTGGGAGGCGCTCGGCAGTGAAACAGATTATTTTCTCGCAGGTGCGGGCAGCGGCGGTACCTTCTCCGGTGCCGCAAGATATCTGAAGGAGCATAAGCCCGAAATCCGCGGAATTCTCGCGGATCCGGTCGGCTCTGTCATGGGCGGAGGAGAACACGCCGATTACAACATTGAGGGCATCGGCAATGACTTCATCGCAGAGACAATGGATATGTCTCTGGTTGACGGTGTTGTGAAAATCAACGATGCGGAAGCATTTGAGGCTGTGAAGCTGCTTGCGAGGAATGAGGGCATTATCGCCGGTTCATCCTCCGGGGCGGCAATGGCAGCAGCGCTCAAATTTGCAGAAACGCTGGAGCGCGGTACGATTGTGACGGTTTTCCCCGACCGCGGAGACCGCTATTTCAGCACGGGACTTTTCCGGTAACAGGAGGCACGCATGGCATATCGGATTGCGCTCGCAAGCAGCGACAGCTTCTATGTAGACCGGCATTTCGGCCGGACGGAGTGGTTTGAAATCTACGATGTGGATGCTGACGGCTTTGTGCCGGTGGAATCGCGCCGGAATGTGCCGTCCTGTCAGGGCGGACATCACGGCAGCCACAGCTTTGACTTTGCATTGCAGGATCCGCTGAAGGATGTCTCGGCGGTGTTTGCCGTGCGGGTCGGCGAGGGCGCAGCCGCAGTGCTGCTCTCCGCCGGAATTGCTGTCTATGAGGTCGCAGCGCCGGTCGAAAGGCTTCTGGAAAAAATCGTCAGCGAAAAACTATGGGAGGCGGGAATGTGGCAATCTCGTATGAAGAATTAACCGACAGGCATCCCTGCTTTGCGCGGGGAAAACGCGGTACAACCGGCAGAATCCATCTGCCGATTTCACCGACCTGCAACATCGAATGCAAATTCTGTGACCGGAAAATCAATGATTATGAGCAGCGTCCGGGCGTGGCATCCACTGTCATCAGGCCGGAGGAAGCGCTGGATGTCATCGCAAAATCACTGGAGCTGTGTCCGCAGATCAGTGTTGCCGGCATTGCCGGCCCGGGCGACACGCTCGCCTCGGATTACGCGCTGGAGACCTTCCGCCTGATCCGGGATGCCTATCCCGATCTCGTGAAGTGCATGAGCACAAACGGCCTCCTGCTCGATGAAAAGGCCGATGAGGTCATCGAAGCGGGCGTCGATTCGCTGACTGTCACAGTCAATGCCGTCGATCCGGAGATCGAAGCACAGCTCAACGGCGGCATTCTGTTCCACGGTGTACATTACACCGGAACGGAAGCGGCGGAAATTCTGATTCGCAATCAGCTTGCGGGCATCCGCAAAATCAGTGCGGCGGACATCACTGTCAAGGTCAATACCGTACTGGTGCCGGGCATCAACGATGACCATATCGAAGAAATCGCGAAAACAGTCGCCGAAGCGGGCGCATCCATTTATAACATCATCCCGCTGATTCCGCAGCATCAGCTTGCACATATCAAGCCGCCGACCTGCGCGGAAATCGACGGCGCACGGCAAAAAGCAGAGCAGTATATCGACGTATTCCGGCACTGTCAGCGCTGCCGTGCAGATGCAATCGGCGTTCCGGGCGAAAAGGACTTCGGCGATCAGATTTACCTGAAGCGCATCGCCCGCAAAGATACTTTTTCTCACGGATAAATCAATGAAAGAAGGAAATACAATGGCTTTGAGACAAATTGCAATTTACGGAAAAGGCGGCATCGGTAAATCAACGACGACGCAGAACCTCACCGCAGGACTGGTGGAGCGCGGCAATCATGTGATGGTTGTCGGCTGCGACCCGAAGGCGGATTCCACCCGGCTTCTGCTCGGCGGTCTGGCACAGAAAACCGTGCTGGATACCCTGCGCGAAAGCGGCGATGACATCGACCTGAAGGATATCCTGAAGGAGGGTTACCGCGGCACGAAATGTGTTGAATCCGGCGGCCCGGAGCCGGGCGTCGGCTGCGCAGGCCGCGGCATCATCACATCGATCGGCCTGCTGGAGCGGCTCGGCGCCTACACTGACGATCTGGATTATGTGTTTTATGATGTGCTCGGCGATGTTGTCTGCGGCGGTTTTGCAATGCCGATCCGCGAGGGCAAGGCAAAGGAAATTTACATTGTCGCCTCCGGTGAAATGATGGCGCTGTATGCAGCAAATAACATTTCCAAGGGTATTGCCCGCTATGCACGGCAGGGCGGCGTGCGTCTGGGCGGCATCATCTGCAACAGCCGCAATGTGGACCGCGAGGTTGAGCTTGTCCGTGCCTTTGCCAAGGAGCTTGGCACGCAGATGATTCACTTTGTCCCGCGTGACAATGAGGTGCAGCGTGCGGAAATCCGCAAAAAGACAGTCATCGAGTATAAGCCGGATTGTGGTCAGGCAGATGAATACCGTGCGCTGGCAAAGAAGATTGAGCAGAATGAGCAGTTTGTCATTCCGACGCCGATCTCGCAGGAGCGTCTGGAGGAAATCCTCGTGGAATACGGTCTGTTTGACAGCGTAGAGGACAATTACCATATCTGAGGAGTGAAAGCATGAGCAAGGTCAATCTCGAAATTCCGGAGGTCGAAATCCGTGAAATCCGGCTCGGCTCGATTACCGGCTTTCAGGGAACGGCAGGGGAGCTTGTCGGTGCCTGCGGCGGGTGCAGCGGCAGACTGAAGGATAAAAACAGATCGTTCAGCCAGTGTCTGGGCTGCGGCACATCCAATGCTGCCTGTACACTGACGCTGATTCAGGACGCGGCCATCATCAGCCACGGCCCCGTGGGCTGCTCTACCTGTCTGCACGAATTTGCATTTACTTACCGCGTCAACGCGCATCTGCGTCAGATTGAGCACCCGACGCAGCGCAAGATTTTTTCGACAAATCTGGAGGAAAAGGATACCATCTACGGCGGCGGAAAAAAGCTGGAGGCAGCCATCCGCGAGGTTTACAGGCGCGCTGACCCGAAGGCGATCTTCGTGATAACCACCTGCGCGGCCGGCATCATCGGTGACGATGTGGAAACAATCACCAATGCGGCAGAGGCAGAGCTCGGCATTCCGGTCGTCGCAGTGTTCTGTGAGGGCTTCCGCTCCAAGATCTGGACCTCCGGCTTTGATGCAGGCTATCACGGCATTGCCCGGAAGATCATCAAGCCGCCGCGTGAGAAGCGCAATATCATCAATGTCATCAATTTCTGGGGCAGCGATGTCTTCCGCGAATGGTTTGCGGAATTCGGATATGAGCCGAATTATATCACGCCGTTCTCAACAGTCGATACACTCTCGTATTCCTCCGAGGCTGCCCTGACCGTTCAGGCCTGCTCGACGCTCGGCTCCTATCTCGGAGCAGCACTGGAGCAGGTTTACGGTGTGCCGGAGATTCGCAATTCTCCGCCCTACGGCATTGCACAGACCGACCGCTGGTTCCGCGAGCTCGGCAAAATTCTCGGCAAGGAGCAGGAGGCTGAGGCCTTCCTCCAGCGCAAAAAAGAAGAATATATGCCGAAGATCGAAGCATTGCGTGAGCGCCTGAAGGGCAAAACAGCGTATGTCACAGCAGGTGCTTCCCACGGGCAGTCGCTGCTGGCACTGCTCAGTGAGCTCGGCATGAAGCCGCAGGGCGCCGCAATTTTCCACCATGATCCGGTTTATGACAATGAATCGCCGGATGCGGATACGCTGGCGCACACGGTTGCAGATTACGGCGACGTGCCGAACTACAATGTCTGCAATAAGCAGGAATTTGAGCTGGTGAATGTGCTGAACCGCATTCACCCGGATATTCTGCTTGCACGCCACGGCGGCATGACGCTCTGGGGCGCTAAGCTCGGCATCCCCTCGCTGCTGATCGGTGACGAGCATTTCGGCATGGGCTATGAGGGCCTTGTTGCATACGGCGAGCGCATTGCCGACGCAATTGAAAACGATGAATTTGTGAAGAACCTGCGCAAGCACGCGGTGAATCCGTACACCAAATGGTGGATGGAGCAGGATCCTTACACATTCCTTGGGAGGAATTTCTGATATGGCAGGTTTGATCGAACAGGAACGCTATACCTGTGCAATCGGCGCGCTGCAAACGGTCGTTGCAATTCCGCGCGCAGTACCGATTCTGCATTCGGGGCCTGGCTGCGGTACGATGATCAAAGGCTTTTTTGAGCGCAGCTCCGGATATGCAGGCGGCGATACCTCGCCCTGCACAAATTTCAGTGAACGTGAGGTCGTCTTCGGCGGCACAGACAGACTTCGCAGCATCATCAAAAATACATACAAGGTGCTGGACACCGATCTTCAGGTCGTTGTAACCGGCTGCACGGCGGGCATCGTCGGAGATGACGTCGCCTCTGTGACGGATGAATTTCTGGATGAGGGCAAGCCGATTGTGCATGTGGAAACCTCCGGCTTCAAGTCCAGCAACTATGTCTCGCATTCGGCAGTCGTGAATGCGATCATCGAGCAGTATGTCAGCCGCTTTGAGCATGAAAATCCGCCGCGCTCCGAAAAAAATCTCGTCAATCTGTTTGCATCGGTGCCGTATCAGGACCAGTTCTGGAAAGGCAATCTGCGCGAGTTCAAGCGTCTGCTTGAGGGACTTGGCTTCCGGGTGAATATTCTCTTCGGACCGCACTCCGGCGGCGTGAAGGAATGGCAGACCATTCCGCGGGCGAATTTCAACGTGCTGGTCTCTCCGTGGTACGGCGAGCCTATTGTGAAAAATCTCAAGCGCAGATACGGCCAGCCCTATTTCAAGTTCAGCTATCTGCCGATCGGCGGCAATGAGACCACCCGTTTTCTGGAGGAGCTGCTCGATTATGCACGAAAGCACCATGCAGAGCTGGACTGGAAAAGGGCGCGCACATTCATCACAGAGGAGGAAAATGCCTACTACGAGGAGCTCGACAATCTTGCAACCTTCCTGCTGGAATTCCGCTACGGTCTGCCGAATCATGTGCATATCTTCCATGATGCGGGCTATGTTGCCGGACTGACGCGCTTTTTGCTGCATGAGACCGGCATCGTACCGAAGGAGCAGTTTGTCGTGGACAACACGCCGGAGAAGTATAAGGCGCAGGTGGAAGCGGATATCAAAGCAGCCTCCGATCAGCGTGAGATTCCGGTGTACATTGACCCGGACGCCGGTGCGCTCCAGGATATCCTGCGCGGCATCCGGCACAGCGGCAAAGGACTCATCATCGGCAGCGGCTGGGACAAGGAGCTTGCCGAAGAGAAGGACTGCGACTTCCTTTCCATCGCCTGTCCGACCCCCTACCGCATTGTTCTGACGACCAATTATATCGGCTACACCGGCGGTCTGCGAGTCATTGAAGATATTTACAACAACGCACTGGCACAGTATCAGTAACAGCAAGTGACCTGCTCCCCCCGCGGGAGCTTTGCTGTTTCTTCCGCCTGATCCAAAATACAGTGAGAGGAGGGCAAGCCATGACCCTGCAGCAGATTCACTATATTCTTACGATTGCCCGGCAGGGCTCCCTGAACAAGGCCGCAGATGAGCTGTATCTTTCGCAGCCGGCACTGACAAGTGCAATCAAGGAGCTGGAAAACGAGCTTGGCTTTCAGATTTTTCTGCGGAGCAACCGCGGTGTGGTGCTGACAAATGCGGGCTCTGATTTTCTGGTCTATGCAAAGCAGCTGTACCAGCAGTTCGAGATGATTCAGGATAAATTCATCACACAGAAAAAGCGCCGCATTACCTTCGGCGTCTCCACCCAGCATTATTCCTTCGCTGTCAGTGCATTTGTCAGCACAATCCGCTCCTTCGGAACGGAGGATTATGAATTTGTCATCCGCGAGACCCGCACGCGCCTCGTGATCTCCGATACCGCAACACTGAAAAGTGAGATCGGCATTCTGTATCTTAGCAGCTATAACCGGAAAATGATCGAAAAGCTCCTGCGGGAATCCGGTCTGGAATTTCATCATCTGATTCACTGCAAGCCGTATGTCTATCTCTGGCGGCAGCATCCGCTGGCAGGAAGGGCGTCAGTCAGCCTGCGGGATCTGGAGCCGTATCCCTGCCTGCGGTTTGAGCAGGGAGAAAACGGCTCTGCATATTATTCCGAGGAAATCTTAAGCGAAAATGCCTATAAGCAGATCATCAAAGCCAATGACCGTGCAACGATGCTGAATCTGATGATCGGCGTGCTCGGATATACAATCTGCTGCGGCATTATCTGTGAGGAATTAAACGGCATTGCGTACACAGCCGTCCCCTTTGAAGCGGATTCCGAAAGCAATGATTTTATCATGGAGATTGGTTATATTACCAAGGAGCGCACCGTTTTAAGCGAGGTCGGAGAGAATTATGTCCGGAATCTGAAACGGTATCTTGCAGAAAACCGGCTTACCGACTGATTCTGCGGCACACCCGCATCTGATCTCATAAAATAATCTGCAACTGGTTATATGCAAATCCGGCTGCATCTGCTATAATGAGAAAAAAACTGAAAAGAGGTAGCATTATGGAAGACAGATACCAGTTGAACAAAGAGCTTGCGCAGATGCTCAAGGGCGGCGTCATCATGGACGTCACCACACCGGAGCAGGCCGTGATTGCAGAGGAGGCCGGTGCATGTGCGGTCATGGCGCTGGAGCGCATCCCCGCGGATATCAGAGCCGCAGGGGGTGTTTCGAGAATGAGTGATCCTGCCATGATCCGTTCGATTCAGGATGCAGTCAGCATCCCCGTGATGGCAAAATGCCGGATCGGTCATTTTGCAGAGGCGCAGATTCTGGAAGCAATCGGAATTGATTACATCGACGAAAGCGAGGTGCTCTCGCCTGCCGATGATGTGTACCATGTTGACAAGCGAAAATTCAGCGTGCCGTTTGTCTGCGGCGCCAGAGACCTCGGAGAAGCACTGCGCCGCATTGCAGAGGGCGCCTCGATGATTCGGACAAAGGGCGAGCCGGGCACAGGCGATATCGTGCAGGCTGTCCGCCATATGCGGAAGATGAATGCGCAGATTCGCCATGCAGTATCGCTGCGGGAGGATGAGCTCTATGAGGAGGCAAAGCGTCTGGAGGTTCCGTATGCGCTGCTTCAGCAGGTTCACGATGACGGCAGGCTGCCGGTTGTGAACTTTGCAGCCGGCGGCGTCGCAACACCTGCCGATGCCGCGCTGATGATGCAGCTCGGTGCAGAGGGCGTGTTTGTCGGCTCGGGTATCTTCAAATCCGGCGACCCTGTCAGACGCGCAGCAGCAATTGTACAGGCTGTGACAAACTATCAGGATGCAAAGATGCTGGCAGAGCTCTCCGCAGGTCTCGGCGAAGCAATGGTCGGCATCAATGAGAGCGAGATTCAGCTCATCATGGAGGAAAGAGGAAAATAATGCGCATCGGTGTACTTGCGGTGCAGGGCGCTTTTGCAGAGCATATCAGCAGGCTTGCGCTGCTCGGCACAGAGGGCTTTGAAATCCGTCAGCGAAAGGATCTCAGCGCACCTTTTGACGGGCTGATTCTGCCGGGCGGAGAAAGCACGGCAATGCGCAGGCTCCTGAAAGAGCTTGATCTGCTTGTGCCGCTGAAAACGATGATACAAAACGGGTTGCCTGTTTTCGGAACCTGCGCCGGCATGATTCTTCTCGCAAAAGAAATATCCGGCGGCGAAGCGCCCTGCTTCGGAACGCTTGATATCACTGTCAGGCGGAATGCCTACGGCAGACAGCTCGGCAGCTTCCGGTGCAGAGAGCAGTTCGCGGGCAGTGAGATCGAAATGCCGTTTATCCGTGCGCCGTATGCAGAGCGCGTCGGCGAAAATGTCACGGTTCTGGCGCAGCATGAAAACCGAATCATTGCGGTCAGAGAGGGCAGTCAGCTGGCAGCTGCCTTTCACCCGGAGCTCACGGATGACACGGCCGTCTGCAAATATTTTCTGCAAATGGTTGCAAAATCGCCTCTGAATGTTGTATAATCTGATAAAGGGGTGAGAAGTGTGTTCATCAGTATCAAACGGGAAAGCAGTGAGCCGGCTTATATGCAGATTTATCGGGAAATGCGGCACCGGATTCTTTCGGGCGCATTTGTGAAAGGCACAAGGCTGCCCTCCAAACGAGAGCTTGCAGGAGACTGCCTTGTCAGCGTTGTGACCATTGAACACGCCTATCAGCTTCTCTGTGATGAGGGCTACTGCGAAATGCGCCCGCGAAGCGGCTGCTATGTGAAATACGACTCTGCGCGCTTTTTCCCGGCTTCTGAAATATCGGCTGCGAATTCCCCGGCAGATGCCGAAAACGCAGAGCATCCCGCGCAGATTCCGTTTTCTCCGGTTGCGGCTATGATGCGGAAAGTCATGCTCGATTACGGTGAAAAAATCCTGATGAAGTCTCCGAATCACGGCTGTCTGCATCTGCGGGAGGCGATCTGCCGGTATCTTTCCAGATGCAGAAATATTACCGTATCCGGTGAACAGATCATCGTCGGTTCGGGCGCGGAATATCTGTACGGCATCTGCATCCAGATGCTCGGCCGGGAAAAGACCGTCGCGCTGGAATCGCCCTCGTATGAAAAAATACGGGCTGTGTATACCGCAAACGGTGCGCAGTGCGAAATGCTCAGAATGGACAGCGAGGGCATCCGCCCCGATGCACTGCGCCGGACAAATGCGGAGATTCTCCATGTCACGCCCTTCAACAGCTTTCCCAGCGGCGTGACGGCCTCAGCAGCGCGCAGACAGATCTATCTGGAATGGGCAAATCAGAGAAACGCATTCATCATTGAGGATGATTATGATTCGGAATTTGCGCTGAACGGCAAAGCCCCGCAGACGCTGTTTGCACAGACTGCGGATCACAATGTCATATATATCAATACCTTTTCCAAAACGATTGCGCCGTCTCTGCGCGCAGGATATATGGTATTGCCGGAAGCGCTCCTGCCGCTGTACGAAAAAGCGGTCGGCTTCTATTCCTGTACCGTGCCGATGCTGGAGCAGTATTTTCTTGCAGAATGGCTCGACAGCGGTGAATTTGAGCGGACAATCAACAGGGTCAGAAGGGCGCAGGACGAAAACTGTCCGAATCACCGGGCATAAATGCGGTCTGGCTGCGGGAGCTTTTATCCTCTGAATGTTTTTGGCCATACTTGCAGCTCCCTTCCTTATTCTATGAAAAATCATATCACAATCACAGGAAATCTGCAATACCGGATTGCAAAGAAAAGCACATAAACACGAATTTCTTTGTCGAATACTGTCGAATGCCCATGAATAAAAATAATCCGCCCGCGGTATTATCCCGCAGGCGGATTTTGTTTATGCTGTAAGTGCTGCTCTGGTCTTCGCGCCGGCAACCCCATCCACATCGAGCCCGCTCTCGAACTGGTAAGCAAGCAGCGCGCCCAGCGTGATGCGCCCGAAGCTGCCGTCGATCTCGGTATCGCGGAGATAGCCTTTTTCGGCAAGCTGCGTTTGCAGCCATTTGACATCGTCGCCCTGATCGCCCTTGCGGATCGGCGATGTCGGCACAGGCAGCACGCCGGGAGGCAGGATGAAGCCGAGGAACCTGTATGCTCCGGACTGCCCCCAGTTTCCGTCGTTCAGGCGCGTTTTTGTCCAGAATTCCATTTTCGCAGACCAGCCCGATTCACTGGTGACAATGCTGCCGCTGCTGTTGATGATCTCGACAACCGCAACATGCCCGGCACCGTCGCTGCTGACGCCGACCTCGCCCTTTGCCCAGCATGCGATCGCGCCGAGGGCAGGCTTCTGCGAAACGGTCAGGCCCATTTCCTTTGCGACCGTGCAGAAATTCTCTGCGTTTGTGGATTTCAGCCAGATGCCCCACAGCTCCGCAAAGCGCCCCAGCGCATAGAATACGCAGTTCGCAAACCGCAGCTTGCTCCCGGAAGGCCGCGGAATACCGGGGTTCAGGCCGCCCTCCGACTTCGCGATATAAAAGCGATTGTCTTTTGCAGGGAGCTCGTTTCTTGGCACAAACTTCATTTCTCGTTGTCCTCCTTATCCTTGAAATTCCTGAGCTTCTTGATGATACGGCGCACCCAAACCGCGTCCGGCGAGATTTCGCCGTAGTTTTCGAGGATAGAGATCAGCTCCATGAGCACGATGCAGGGCGCTCTGTGTCCCGTGCGCCGCGAGCGCGGCACACCGTTCGCAAGATCAGTTTGATACGGTCTCAGTGCCGGTATCTGCAATCCTCCTTCAATAACGGCTTCGGAAAACAGGGAAAAGTTGCACGTTTGCATGCAACTTTTCCGAAAAATTCACAGATTATTTACATTTGCGGCACGCTTTGCACGGCGCGTTGTTTTCCGCCTCAGAATTCACAGACTGTTCAGGATTTTGCGCATGAAACCTGTTATAATGACAGCAAGGAGGGATCACAAATGATCACAACACACCCCAAATACAAGCAGATGTCTCCCCGCGATTTACAGTATAAGCTGATGCTGCCGGATAACAGGACGCCGGCACAATATATCATCGCGCTGCACGGCTTCGGCGGCAGCATGGAGAGCGGCACGATCGCTGCGCTCGCGGAGCGTCTCACGGCGCATGAAACGGCCGTGCTTGCGTTCAATTTGCCCGGGCACGGCAGCGACACGCAGGCCGAGCTGTTCAGTGTGCAGAACTGCATCCGCGATTTTCAGGATGCGGCCGGGATGATGCAGACGCACTGCCCGGACGCTGCATGGCGCGGCGTATTCGCGACCAGCTTCGGCGGCTATATCGCGCTGAATGCGCTCCCGATGATACCGGATTCCGTGAGGATCGTGCTGCGCGCGCCCGCTGTGAATATGGCGGATGTGTTCGCCCGCATTGTCTCGGAGCATTGCACGATGCAGGAATATGCACGCAGCGGCAGCATCGAGCTTGGGTTTTCGCGGAAAATCAAAGTCCCGTTTGCATTTTACCGCGAATTGCAGAAAAATGATGTGTTTACGCAGGATCATGACCGCGAAATGCTGCTGATTCACGGCGGCAGCGATGAGGTCGTTCTGCCGGCAGACACCGATGCATTCTGCAAGCGCAATCCGAAAATCCGGCAGATCACGGTCGCGGGCGCAAAGCACCGCCTGACGGATGGCAATGAAATGCAGCAGGTTGTCGATGCTGCGGCGGAATGGCTGCTCAGATAACAACAGACGGAGGAACCCATGAATTTACCGTTTACAGTCACACAAACAGAGCTTTCCGACCTGCTCCTCAATCTTTCCCCGATTCGTCCGGTGTTCATCTGGGGTGCGCCGGGCATCGTCAAATCGGCGCTGGTGCAGCAGTTTGCGGATGATGTCGGGATGCCCTGTGTCTCGCTGCTCGGCAGTCAGCTTGCGCCGGAGGATATCGCCGGCAGAGTGGCGGTCAAGGGGCGCGGCGGAACGGTTTTGCAGCCGGCAGTCGATCTGCTCGAACACGCTGCCGATTTCCCGAAGAACGGCCCGATCCTGATTATCACCGATGCGGAAATTGAGCACGATCTGAAAGTGCATCATGAGCACGCTTTTCTGATTCCGGAAGGAAAACGGCTGCCGTTCCGGGCAAGGGGGAAGGTGTTTTATTCCAAATGAAAATGAAACGCCCCTTTCCGGTCACGACCTCCTCCGCAGCTCCCAGAATGCAACGGCGCTCGCTGCCGCAACATTCAGCGAATCCACGCCGTGCAGCATCGGAATGCGAACGGTATAATCGCAGGCAGAGACGGTCTCCGCACAGAGCCCGCTGCCCTCATTGCCCATGACAACCGCGAGCCTCTCAGGCTCCCGCAGGCGGGGATCCGACAGGCTGACAGAATCGGAATTCAGCGCCATTGCCATGCAGATGTACCCCGATGATTGCAGCGCCCTGATAATGGGAACCGCAGTCTCCGCAGACGAATCCGTGAACCACGGAATCTGAAAAACCGTGCCGGTGCTGACCCGCGCCGCCCGGCGGTACAGCGGATCGGTGCAGCCCTTTGTCAGCAGCACGGCGTCCATGCCGAGCGCTGCCGCTGAGCGGAAAATCGCGCCGAGATTCGTCGGATTTACGATATTTTCGAGAATGACGATCCTGCTGCCGAGCTGCGCTGACGGCGGCATCTGCATCCGCCTTCTCCGCATGGCGCAGAGCACACCGCGGGTCAGATGCATGCCGCGGATGCTGTTGAGAACCGGCTCCGCAGCAAGATAAACCGGCACATCCGGAAGCTGCACGGTCATCGCCCGCACCTGTTCGCGATAGAATGCCGGGTCGATCAGGAAGGCTTCCGGCTGATACCCCGCCGCAATCGCCCGCTCTATGACATTCGCGCTCTCCGCGATGAACAGCCCCGGCTCCGGCTCGTATAGATGCGCAAGCTGTGTTTCCGAGCAGGTCAGCCACGCCTGCCACGGCGATTCTGCCAGCTCTGAGATGTGTTTTTCGTTTCCCATTCTGCTCCCCTCCGTACCTGTGATTATAGCATATTATGGTGGAAAACGCAATGGGAGCGATGAAATAATATTTTCGAGTCTGCTTCATGGGAGCAGTAATGGAGCCGGGCACTGCCCGGTTATAGCATATTATAGTGGAAAACGCAATGGGAGCAATAGAAAATGTATGGAACAGGCCTGCCTAGGAGCAGAAACGGAGCCGGGCACTGCCCGCCTTATGGCGCAATTTCCAGTATATGTTTAGGAAAAAATGCAGGATGCTGCGCCGGAAACAGCTTTTTTCATGATTTTTTCAATCAGCACTTGACAAGCGGCCGAATTTATGCTATAATAATAAAGCTGAATCCGAAAGGAGAGGTGTCCGAGCGGTTTAAGGAGCCAGTCTTGAAAACTGGTGATGCAGCAATGCACCGTGGGTTCGAATCCCACCCTCTCCGCCATACCATATCCGGATTTGCATTCACCGTCTTTGGAGAAATACCCAAGTGGTGAAGGGGCTCCCCTGCTAAGGGAGTAGGGCTCGAAAGGGTCGCGAGGGTTCAAATCCCTCTTTCTCCGCCAGATGTAAAATGTCCTAGATGCGTGAAAATCAAGCATCTAGGACATTTTTCTTATGTTTTGAATTGAAAAAAATTTCCGATTTCGGAAGAATTTTTCCGTATTTTGAAGTATTTTTCAAGCCAATCGCACACGCGTGCACACGAATGCACACGAAAGCCCGCAAAAACACTGCACACAATCAGGTGTATCATGACTCTTACTCATTCAATCAAAAGTAGTGTAAATGCGTCAATTTCGTGGCGTTCCCCTTGCAAATTCCGCGTTATTCAGTACCCTCTTTCCTTTTTTCTTCGCTTTTCCCTTTTTTTAATTGAATAATCCATAAGCCCGGTCTTTTTTAACAAAAAACTCCGGGCTATTTTTATGCCCTGTTGCTGGGGGTGATGCCAATGTAAACAAGAATTTAGATCGAACCTACTCGGTGGCGTGTGCGATTTCAGCCAAATTTCGCACACGAAAATGAAAATCCATATCTTTCAGGAGGATGATTACTATGAAACAGATGACTTTGACGCTCCTTTCAATGTACGCAGCCGCAAGCAAGCTCGGCTACAACCTTCCCTTTATGAACGAGATCTGCAAGAGAGCATTTTGGAGCGGTCGCCCGTTCCATGTCCTCAAGGACGCGAACAACAAGTATTTCGTCGAGGCGAACAGCCTTCAG